>NZ_BCNQ01000058.1 GCF_001515525.1 Piscicoccus intestinalis NBRC 104926
GGGCCGCCTCCCGGGAGCCGGGCGGTGCGACCGTCGCGCCGGTGCCGTCGAAGACGCAGCTGGAGGCCCCGCCGACCGAGCCGCTGCCGCAGCGCGTCGAGCAGCTCGCGCTCGCCGGCGACGTGACGTACGCGCTGCCGGAGCCGTCGGTGCTCAAGCCGGGCACGCCGCACAAGACGCGCTCGGCGGTCAACGACCGGGTCGTCGAATCGCTCACCGGGGTGCTCGACCAGTTCTCGATCGACGCGCAGGTCACCGGGTTCTCCCGCGGCCCGACGGTCACCCGCTACGAGGTCGAGCTCGGCCCGGGCATCAAGGTGGAGCGGGTCACGGCGCTGAGCAAGAACATCGCCTACGCGGTGGCCAGCGCCGACGTCCGCATCCTGAGCCCGATCCCCGGCAAGTCGGCGATCGGCATCGAGATCCCCAACGCCGACCGCGAGAAGGTCAGCCTCGGCGACGTGCTGCGCAGCCAGGTGGCGACGAAGAACACCCACCCGATGGTCATGGGCGTCGGCAAGGACGTCGAGGGCGGCTACGTTATCGCCAACCTCGCGAAGATGCCGCACATGCTCGTCGCGGGCGCCACCGGCTCCGGTAAGTCGAGCTTCGTGAACTCGATGATCACCTCGATCCTCATGCGCAGCACGCCCGACGAGGTGCGGATGATCCTCGTCGACCCCAAGCGGGTCGAGCTCACCGCCTACGACGGCATCCCGCACCTCATCACGCCGATCATCACGAGCCCGAAGAAGGCGGCCGAGGCGTTGCAGTGGGTCGTCAAGGAGATGGACGCGCGCTACGACGACCTCGCGGCGTTCGGGTTCAAGCACATCGACGACTTCAACCGGGCCGTCAAGGGCGGTCGGGTCAAGCCGCTGCCGGGCTCGGAGCGGGTGCTGCAGCCCTACCCGTACCTGCTCGTCGTCGTCGACGAGCTCGCCGACCTCATGATGGTCGCGCCGCGCGACGTCGAGGAGTCGATCGTGCGCATCACCCAGCTCGCGCGCGCGGCCGGCATCCACCTCGTGCTGGCCACCCAGCGACCGTCGGTCGACGTCGTCACCGGCCTCATCAAGGCCAACGTGCCGAGCCGGATGGCGTTCGCGACGAGCTCGCTGGCCGACTCCCGGGTCGTGCTCGACCAGCCGGGCGCCGAGAAGCTCATCGGGCAGGGCGACGCGCTGTTCCTGCCGATGGGCGCCAGCAAGCCGATGCGCGTGCAGGGCGCGTGGGTCACCGAGACCGAGATCCACGAGGTCGTCGCGCACGTCACCGGGCAGCTCAAGCCGACGTACCGCGAGGACGTGACGGTCAAGGCCTCGACGAAGCAGATCGACGACGACATCGGTGACGACCTCGATCTGCTGCTGCAGGCGACCGAGCTCGTGGTCACCACGCAGTTCGGCTCGACATCGATGCTGCAGCGCAAGCTGCGGGTCGGTTTCGCCAAGGCGGGCCGCCTCATGGATCTGCTGGAATCCCGTGGGGTCGTAGGACCTTCGGAGGGTTCCAAGGCGCGGGACGTGCTCATCAAACCCGACGACCTGCCGGGTACGCTCGCGCTCATGCGTGGTGACGAGATCCCCGACGACCCGGGCCTGGCGACCGATCCGGAGCCGGTGTATGCGGGTGCCATCGACGGTGAGCCGGGCGGTGACGCCGGTGAGGACGCCTGGCAGCTGACCGGGCGAGACCGCCGCTACTGACGTGCGTGGGCGTCCCCTCCGCCTGACCGCGTCCCTCCTGGCGGTGGCGGCCGTGACCGGCTGCTCCGGCATCGCCAGCGAGTCCGCAGGCACCGTGACCCAAGCGCCGACCAACGCGCCGCCGCAGGCCGCGACGCGGACCCCGACCGCCGGGGTGGTGTCGACGACCTCGGTGACGCCGTCCGGCAGCGTCTCCGACTCCGCGACCCCGGAGATCGACAGCACGACCACGCCGCCCGCGGGCCGCGCGGATCCCGCCGCGGTCAGCAGTGCCCTGGAGCCGGTGCGGGCCGAGTTCGGCTCGCGCCTCGCCGTCGCGTGGGGGCCGGTCGGTGCGCCCGAGCAGGTGCAGGTCGTCGGTGCGACTCGCGACATCGATTCGTGGTCGACGATCAAGGCCGCGATCGGGCTGGCTGTTGCGCGGAACGCCGACGGCGATCTCAGCGCGAATCAGCGCGATCTCATGACCGACATGCTGACGATCTCCGACAACGACGCCGCGAAAACGTTGTGGGACTCCCTCGGTGACCCCGACGACCGGGTCACGAAGGTGTTCCGCAGCACCGGCGACGCGACGACCCGGGCCGGTCGCGACGCCGACGGCGACCCCGTCTCCTTCGGGCTCACCGCGTGGCAGCCGGCCGACGCGGCCCGGTTCGCGACGATGCTGCCCTGCGCCGACGACGCCGACGTCGTGCTCGACTACATGGCCAGCATCACCCCGGAACAGCAGTGGGGTCTGGGCACCGTCTCCGGATCACGGTTCAAGGGCGGCTGGGGGCCCAGCGACCACGGCTACCTCGCGCGGCAGATCGGGGTGATCCCGAGGGCCGACGACACGTGGGTCGGCGTCGCCATCGCCGTGCAGCCCGACGACGGAACCCACGAGAGCGCCATCGACGCGGTCGACGACGCGACGCGAATCCTCGTCTCGCTGCTGGGGGCCGACGACTCCGGGAGCTGCCCGACGGGTTGAGCCCGGCGCGTCTGCGCCGTGGAGTGGCGTCTGCGCCGTCGAGCGTCTCAGCCGTCGAGCGTCGCGAAGCGGGCGAGACCGGGGGGCCTGGTGTCGGCAGCGGCGACCGCCTCCGCCCGGGCCCACGCGCGCTCGATGTTGCCGCCGGCGAGCTTGGCGAGGTCGTCGTCGTTCCAGCCGCGGTCGGCGAGGGCCGTGAGCAGCCGCGGGTAGCCGGTGACGTCCTCCAGCCCGGCCGGCAGGGAGTCGGTGCCGTCGTAGTCGCCGCCGAGGCCGACGTGGTCGATGCCCGCGACGGCGCGGACGTGCTCGACGTGGGCGACGACGTCGTCGAGGGTCGCGGTGGGCTTCGGCGGGCACGAGGTGGCCTGGAAGACCTTGAGTGCCTCCAGGTCGAGGGGGTCGAGGCCGGCGCGGGCGGCGCGGGCCATGCTGTCGGCCCGCCAGGCGGCCGCCGCGGGGGCGACGAACTCGGTGACGAACGTGACCATGCACACGCCGCCGTTGTCGCGCAGCCGTGCGAGCACGTCGTCGGGCACGTTGCGCGGACTGTCGCAGAGCGCGCGGGCGCTGGAGTGACTGAAGATCACCGGCGCGGTCGAGGTGTTGATCGCGTGGCGCATCGTGTCGGCCGAGACGTGGGAGAGGTCGACGAGCATGCCGAGCCGGTTCATCTCCCGCACGACCTCCTCGCCGAACCGCGAGAGCCCCCCGTGGCGCGGGGTGTCGGTCGCGGCGTCGGCCCACGGCACGTTGTGATTGTGGGTGAGGGTCATGTACCGCACGCCGAGCCGGTACAGCATCCGCAACGCGCCCAGGGAGCACCCGATCGACTGCCCGCCCTCGGCGCCGAGCATCGAGGCGATCCGCCCGTCGGCGATCGCGGTGCGGGCATCGGCGCTGGTCAGTGCCAGGCGCAGGTCGTCCGGGTGGGTCTGCACGAGGCGGTGCACGGCGTCGACCTGCTCGAGGGTGGCGGTGACCGCCTCGTCGTCCGTCATCGTGCCCGGCACGTAGACCGACCAGAACTGCCCGCCGACACCGCCCTCCCGCAGGCGCGGCAGGTCGGTGTGCGTGTCGGTGCGACGGATGGTCACGTCGAGCCGCTCCCAGTCGTAGCCGGCCTCGAGACGGGCATGCCAGGCGAGGTCGTTGTGCCCGTCGATGAGGGGCCGGCGTGCCAGGAGGTCACGCACGCGGTCACGGGAGGTGCGTGAGACGGTGCTGGTCATCCCCACACGATGACATGGCATGCGACCGTCGCGGTCACGGGGCGGGGTGTGTTCGTTCGCGCGTGTGACCAGGAGCGATGCGGGGCGGCGAGGGGCGCCACGTAGAGTGGAGCCATGTCGACCTCGAGCGCCAACCCCGCGGTCCCGGGCGAGTCCGACGGCGCGGGTCGGCGCGTGGCGATCGTCTCGCTCGGGTGCGCCCGCAACGACGTCGACTCCGAGGAGCTCGCCGGGCGACTCGACGCGGGCGGCTGGTCGCTCGTCGCCGACCCGGCTGCGGCGGACGTGGCCGTCGTCAACACGTGCGGCTTCGTCGAGCAGGCCAAGAAAGACTCGATCGACACGATCCTGAGCCTGTCCGACCTCAAGGGGCAGGGGCGTACCCAGGCCGTCGTCGCGGTGGGATGCCTCGCCGAGCGCTACGGGCGCGAGCTGGCGAGAGAGCTGCCCGAGGCCGACGCGGTGCTCGGCTTCGATTCCTACGCCGACATGTCCGCGCAGCTGCGCGGCATCCTCGCCGGCGACCGGCCCGCCTCCCACGCGCCGTCCGACCGGCGCCGGCTGCTCCCGATCTCGCCGGTCGCGCGGCCCGCCGCGGCGTCGGGCGTCGCGATGCCCGGCCACGGCGAGCGGTCCGACTCCGACCTGTCGGCCGAACTGTCGGCGGGCTTGCGGGCCGGGGGGTTTCCGGCCGGGGGTGCCCCGGTGCTGCGGTCCCGACTCGACGACCGGCCGTGGGCGCCGCTGAAGATCGCCAGCGGGTGTGACCGGCGCTGCGCGTTCTGCGCGATCCCCGCGTTTCGCGGCTCCTTCGTCTCCCGGGCGCCGCAGGACGTGCTCGCGGAGGCGCGCTGGCTCGCCGACCAGGGTGTCAGCGAGGTGCTGCTCGTCTCGGAGAACTCGACCTCGTACGGCAAGGACCTCGGCGACCTGCGGCTGCTGGAGCGGCTGCTGGGCGAGCTCGTCGCCGTCGACGGTCTGCAGACCGTGCGGGTGTCGTACCTGCAGCCGGCCGAGATGCGCCCCGATCTCGTGTCGGTCATGACGTCGACCCCCGGCGTCGCGCCCTACTTCGACCTGTCGTTCCAGCACGCCGCCGGAGGGCTGTTGCGCCGGATGCGCCGGTTCGGCGATCGCGAGTCGTTCCTGACGCTCATCGAGTCGATCCGGTCACGGGCACCAGAGGCGGGCATCCGCTGCAACGTCATCGTGGGATTCCCGGGGGAGACCGAAGACGACGTCGAGGAGTTGTGCGCGTTCGTCTCCGAGGCGGGCCTGGACGCCATCGGGGTGTTCGGCTACTCCGACGAGGACGGCACGGAAGCGGAGGGGCTCGACGGGCACCTGCCGCAGGACGTCGTGGACGAACGGGTCGAGCACGTCAGCGATCTCGTCGACGTGGTCGTCGCCGAGCGCGCAGCCGACCGGGTCGGTCAAGATGTCGTCGTGCTCATCGAAGAAGCCGGTGCCCAGACCGCCGGGTCCGTCGGGTCCGTCGGGTCCGCCCGCGTCGAAGCGGGTGCTGCAGCCGAAGCCGGTGCGGAGTCCGTGGACGTGATCGGGCGGGCGCTGCATCAGGGGCCCGAGGTCGACGGGATCTGCCGGGTCGTGATGTCGTCGGGTGCGTCAGGGACGCCGGGTGTGCGCGTCGGGGACCGGGTGCGCGGGGTGGTCGTCGACAGCGACGGAGTGGACCTCGTCGTCGCCGTCGGGGCCGGTGAGCGGCGATGACTGCGGCGGACCGGGAGCCGGAACGACCCTCGACCCCCGAGGGCCGGGCCCGGCAGGAGAGCCGCCCGGTGAGCAACTGGAACATCGCCAACGCCTTGACGGTGGCGCGGATCGTCATGGTGCCGGTCTTCGGCTGGCTGCTGCTGCACGGAGGCGGTCAGGCTCCGGCGTGGCGCTGGTGGGCGCTGCTCGTGTTCGTCGTCGCGATGGCCACGGACCGGCTCGACGGGGAGTTGGCGCGCTCGCGCGGCCTGATCACGGACTTCGGCAAGCTCGCCGACCCGATCGCCGACAAGGCGCTGACGGGCATGGCGTTCATCGGGCTCAGCCTCATCGGGCAGCTGTGGTGGTGGGTCACGGTGCTCGTGCTTGTGCGTGAGATCGGCATCACCGTGCTGCGATTCGTCGTCATCCGGTACGGGGTGATGCCCGCCAGCCGCGGCGGCAAACTCAAGACCGTGTTGCAGGCGGTGGCGTTGAGCATGTTGCTGGCCCCGATCGGTGGCGTGTGGTTGTGGCTGTCGGGTGCGGTCATGGCCGCCGCGGTGGTCGTCACCGTGGTGACCGGTGTCGACTACGTGCTGCAGGCGCGCCGGCTCGTGTCGGGGCGTTCGTGATCGGGTTGCTCGGCGCGTCGGGGTTGCAGTGAGCGACGTGAGCGACGTGAGCGACGTGGCTGTCGACGACGGATCGGGCCAGGTTGTCGACATCGGTCGTCTCATCGCCCACCTGCGCGAGCGGGGGGAGACGGTCGCGGCGGCGGAGTCGCTGACCGGGGGCCTGGTGGCGGCGGCGCTCACGCAGGTGGGTGGTTCGTCGGTCGTCTTCCGCGGGGGGATCGTCGCCTACCACAGCGATCTGAAGTCGAGCCTGCTCGGTGTCGACGCGGAGTTGCTCGCGGCGGGAGGAGCGGTGCAGGCGGAGGTCGCCCGGCAGCTCGCGCGCGGAGTGCGGGGCCGGACGCGCGCGACCTGGGGCGTGGGCACGACCGGCGCCGCCGGTCCCGAGCCGTCCGACGGCAAGGCGGTCGGCACGGTGTTCGTCGCCGTCGACGCAGACGGTGTGTGCCGGGTGCGCGAACTCGCGCTGCTCGGCGATCGGGCCGCGATTCGCGGGGCCACGGTGACGGCCGCTCTGCGGCTGCTCGGCGACTGCTCCGGAATGCCTTCCTGACCGTGGGCGTGGCAGCGGGTACCGTAAGGGAAGATCACTACGGTGGCCGAGGTTGACATGGTGATCGGCCGCTATCCGGGTCCGGTCGTTGCGTGAGGGAGGCGTCATGGTTGTCGTGTTGCGACGCGAGGTCGGTGACGTGTTGCGCACCCGCCGGGTCGACCTGGGGCGCACTCTGCGAGACGTCTCCGCACAGGCTTCTGTGTCGTTGGGGTATCTCAGTGAGGTCGAGCGCGGCGAGAAGGAGGCATCCTCGGAGTTGCTGGCCAGCATCTGCGCGGCGCTCGAATTGCCCATGTCGGCGATGCTGCGCGACGTCTCCGAGCGGGTCGAGCGCGCCGAGAACATCGATCGCGTCGCCGCCGTCGCCGTGTCGGCGCCGGTGAGCCTTCCGGTGCGGTCGAACCGGATGAAGGCGGCCTCCAACGCCGCCGTACGGGCGTCCGCCGCGTAAGCGAGGCGCCGCTTTCAGCGTGGCTGCCGTGTCAGCGCGTTCGCCGCGTCGGTGAGGCCGCCGCACGGGTCTCCGCCGCGTCAGCGACTCTGGCCACACCCGACCCTCGATGACCCCGACGCCCGTCACCGCCCGACCAACCGACCACCGTCACCGACCGACCAACCCGACCACCTCCTGTCACCGCCGTAGCCGCAGGCCCTGCGGCGTCATGGTGAAGCCCGCGTCGGCGAGTGCCTTGACGAGCGGATGCGTGGACCCGAGGATCTGCGCCCCGTCGGCGCGGCTGACCGTCAATCGCCCCAACGCCCCGCGATGCACGGCCTGCGCCAGCGCGCCGGCCGCCTGAGCAAGCACCCGCGGGTTCTCGGACCACGTGAGCAGCGTGCGGCCGCCGCGCTCCAGGTAGAGCACGAGGTCGCCGTCGTGGAGGACGACGAGGGCTCCCGCCTTACGCCCCGGCCGGTGACCGGTCTCGGCCTCCGAGAGAGGCTGCGGCCAGGGCAGCGCCGCCCCGTACGGGTTGGCCGGGTCGGTGGCGGCGAGCAGCAGCGTGTCAGGGCCGTCGCCGGGCGTGGCGGGGCCCGAGCCGACGCGCGCACCGACGGCCGCGCCGGGGCGCGCGCCGGACCCTGCACCGGCCCTCACGTCGGAACCCGCGCCGAGCCGCGCGCCGGAACCGGCGTCGACATCGTCGCCGACGCCGGACGCGGTGTCGGAGCCCGAGTGCCGGGAGCGGTGACCGCTGCCGAGCGAGCGCAGCAGATCGATCGCCGCGGGCGGCGCGAACTGTGAGGCGCCGAGGCCCTCGACGAGGTAACCGCGGCGCACCCGGCCCGACTCCTCGGCGCGCGCGAGCACCCGGTAGATCGCCGCGAACCCACCGTCGATCTCCTCCGCGACCGCCGCACCGCGCGTGACGACGCCATGTCTGGCCAGCAGCAGCTCCGCCGCGGCGACCGCCCGCGCGGTCGGTTCGGTGACCGGCTCCGGCAGCAGGCTCCACCGGCCCGCGGTCGTCCCGGTGCGGGCCGCGCGACCCCGCTCGACCGGTGCGGTCGCGGTTCCCACGGCGTTCATCGCTCCCAGCGATCCCAGCGATCCCAGCCCCGTGCCGGTCCGTGAGCCGAAGCGGCGGCCCCGTGGTGGCGGCCGGCGACGCCGATGCGCGCCCCCACCGCCGAGACGCGCCCGGACCGCCGCGTAGCTGTCGGTGCCGATCTGTCCGCGCAGCGCCAGATCCCACAACAGCGTCTCGATGTCGACGCTCGACCCGGGTGCCGCCTGCCGGACGAGGCGTTCAAGCGTGTCGGCGAAATACCCCGCCCCGTCCTGCAACAGATCGAGCAACGCCGCATGCGCGGTCGCGGCGTCGGGAGACATCGCCTCGTGCGGCGCGACGGCCTCGGCGCCGTCCGAAGGCCCGAGCGACAGTGTCAACTCGGCGGTGGCCACGGGATGCAGCGACACCCACAGGTCGCCGCCCGGGATCGAGCCGTGGGCCTGCCAGCACACCTCCCCGGACGACATCGCCTCGTCGAGGAGCTGCGGGGTGTAGTCAGCGACTCGGGCGGGGAGCACGAGGCTCTCCAGGGCGCTGGCGGGCATGCGGGCTCCGGCGAGTTGCTCGACGGCCTGCAGCAGACCGTCGTAGCCGCGTAACCGCCCCGGCATCGACTGCCACCGGGGCAGGAAGACCGCTAGATCACGCGGTGACACCGGCTCGAGCTCGGCGCGCAACCCGGCGAGCGAGCGGCGCTTGAGACGGCGCAGTACCCCCGCATCGCACACGTCGTCGCCGTGCTCGTCGGGCCCGCGCAACTCCAGAGGGCGCAGCGGACCCTCGACCAATCGACCCGAGGCGACGAGGCCGGCGATCGCCGTGCGCGCGACTCCCTCCGGCAGGTCGAAACGCGCGGCTGCCGTCGCGGGGGTGAACGGTCCTCGGCCCGCGGCGAACCGGGCCAGGAGCGCCGCGACCGGGTTGTCGCGGACGTCGAGGAAGGCCTCCGGGATCCCGACGGGCAACGCGACCCCGAGTGCGTCCCGCAGCCAGCCGGAGTCTTCGATGACGGCCCACATCGGGCGGCCGCCGATGCGGACCCCGATGAGGCGACGTGACCGCTCGAGTTCGACCAGCCAGCCCTCGACCTGCGAAGCGGACTCGGGTCGGGTGCGTGCGGTGATCTCGGCGGTGGTCAGGGGCCCCAGCCGACGCAGCATGTCGGTGATGTCTTCGGCGCCGCGGCAGCGCCGCTCGTCGGTGAGGTGCTGCAGTTCGGCCTCGACGTCGAGTACCGCCTGCGGGTCGAGCAGGTCGCGCACGAGCGCGCCGTCGGTACCGAGCAGCTCGGCGAGCAACCCTGGATCCAGCGCGAGCGCCGCGGCCCGGCGCTCGGCCAGCGGGGAGTCACCCTCGTAGAGGAACTGCGCCACGTAGCCGAACATGAGGCTGCGGGCGAACGGCGACGCCGACGGGGTCTGCACGTGGGAGACCTGGACGCGGCCCGCCTCGATGTCACCCAGGAGCGCGCGCAGCCCGGGCACGTCGTAGACGTCCTGGATGCATTCTCGGACCGCCTCCAACACGACCGGGAACTGCGGATACCGGGAGGCGACCTGCAACAGGTGCATCGCACGCTGCCGCTGCTGCCACAGCGCCTGGCGGCGGCGCGGGTCGCGCCGCGGCAGGAGCAGCGAGCGGGCTGCGCACTCCCGGAACCGGGAGGCGAACAGCGCCGAGCCGCTGACCTGCCCGGTCACCAGCTCGGTGACCTCGTCGGCCGGCGGCAGGATCGCTTCGGCCAGCTGAGCCGCCCACTCGTGCTCGCCGCGGTCGTCGATGTCGATGTCCGGCAGGCTGAGCACGATCCCGTCGTCGCCGTGCATGATCTGCACGTCGACGTCGAACCGCTCGCGCAGCCGCGCGCCGATGATCAGCGCCCACGGGGCGTGCACCTGCGCTCCGTACGGGGAGTGCAGGACCACGCGCCAGTCGCCGAGTTCGTCGCGGAAGCGCTCGAGCACGAGGTGCCGGTCGTCGGGGACGCCTCCGGTGCTGTCCGCCTGCTCGCGCAGGTAGGAGAGGAGATTGTCGGCCGCCCACTCGTCGAGGCCGGCGTCGGTGAGACGGGCCCGGGCGACCTCGTCGGAGGCGGTCGCCAGCTCCCGCACGAACCCGCCGACGGCGCCGCCGAGTTCGCTGCCGCGACCGATCCCGTCGCCCCGCCAGAAGGGCAACCGCCCGGGCGCGCCGGGCGCGGGGGTGACCAGCACCCGGTCGTGGGTGATCTCCTCGACCCGCCAGGAGGAGGTGCCGAGGGTGAAGACGTCACCGACCCGGGATTCGTAGACCATCTCCTCGTCGAGCTCGCCGACGCGCCGACCGGCGCCCCCGCCTCCGGCGAGGAAGACGCCGAAGAGCCCGCGATCGGGGATCGTGCCGCCGCTGGTGACCGCCAGCCGCAGCGCCCCCGGGCGGCCGCTGAGCACGTCGGTGGCGCGGTCCCACACGATCCGCGGCCGCAGTTCGGCGAACTCTTCGCTGGGGTAGCGCCCGGCGAGCATGTCGAGCACCGACTCCAGCACTGCGCGCGTGAGTTTCGCGTAGGGGCTCGTGCGGTGCAGAAGCGTGAGCAGGTCGTCGATGGCCCAGTCGTCCTGCGCGCACATCGCCACGACCTGCTGAGCGAGCACGTCGAGCGGGTTGACCGGGGTGTGCAGCTGCTCGATCTGGCCGGCCCGCATGCGTTCGACGACGACCGCGGTCTGCACGAGGTCGCCGCGGAACTTCGGGAAGAACACTCCGCGCGAAGTGGCGCCGACCTGATGGCCGGCCCGCCCGACCCGCTGCAGGGCGCTGGAGACCGTGGGCGGCGACTCGACCTGCACGACCAGGTCGACGGCCCCCATGTCGATGCCGAGTTCGAGGCTGCTCGTCGCGACGACAGCGGGCAGTCGGCCGCTCTTCAACTCGTCTTCGATGACCGCCCGGGCCTCCTTGCTCACCGACCCGTGATGGGCTCGCGAGATGACCGGGCTCGCCCCGTGGCTCACGCCCGAGGCGAGCATCTGGGCCGGTGGTGCGGACGATGGCCTCCAGTTGCCGGCGAAGACGCTGCCCGCCTCACCGCCGGGTGAGGAGACGGGGTCGTCCGGCTCCCGCCCCTCATCGGCATCGGTCGCGCCGGTCTCGGCTGCCGCGAGACGTTCCTGCCACAGCTCGTTCAGGCGCGCGGTGAGCCGCTCCGCCAGGCGGCGGGAGTTGACGAACACGAGCGTGGACCGGTGTGCGGTGACGAGGTCCAACACGCGTTCTTCGACGTGCGGCCAGATCGAGGCGCGCTGCGTCGGATCGGCCGCGGGCGCCCACGGCTCCTCCACACCCGACCCGCCATCCAACCCGGCATCAAACCCGGTGCCCGACCCGGGCTCGAACCCCGAATCCAAACCCGGGTCAGGTGCATACGCCACCCCGGGGGCACCGCCGAGTTCCCCAAGGTCGGGCACGGGCACCTGCACCGACAACTCCCATGTCTTCGTCGACGGCGGCTGCACGACTCGGACGGGCTGCCGGCCGGCGAGAAAGTCGGCGACCGCTTCGACCGGCCGCACGGTGGCGGACAGCCCGATGCGTTGGGCGGGCCTCGTGAGCAGCTCGTCGAGCCGCGCCAGGCTGACGGCGAGATGCGCGCCACGTTTCGTGCCGGCGACCGCGTGGATCTCGTCGACGATCACCGTCTCCACACCGCGCAGCGCCTCCCGAGCGGATGAGGTGAGCAGCAGAAACAGCGACTCCGGCGTGGTGATGAGGATGTCGGTCGGGCGCCGGGCGAAGTCGCGGCGCTCCTGCGGGGTGGTGTCGCCCGAGCGCACCCCGACCCGCACGTGGGGCACGGGCAGCCCCAGCCGTCGCGCCGACTGGCCGATGCCGACCAGCGGCGAGCGAAGGTTGCGTTCGACGTCGACGGCCAGCGCCTTCAGCGGCGAGACGTACAGCACCCGGCACGCGCGCATCGGGTCAGTGTCGGGGTCAGCGTCGGGATCGGTGCCAGGATCGGTGTCGGGAGTGCGCAGGTCGGCCGGCTTGCCCGGGGGCACTCCGGCGGCGCGGGCATGCAGCCGGTCGAGAGCCCACAGGAAGGCGGACAGTGTCTTGCCGGAGCCGGTGGGCGCGACGACCAGGGTGTGTTCGCCGGAACTGATGGCACTCCAGGCCGCCTCCTGCGCGGGCGTCGGGGCGGCGAAGGCACCGGTGAACCAGGCGCGGGTCGCGGGGGAGAAGCGCTCGAGCACGCTCGATGCGCCGGACGTGCCGGACGTGCCGGACGTGGGCGACTCCATCGCGGCGGACCTCCTTTCGCCCGAAGAGCGGACCTCACCGACCCGACGCACGGCGCGCAGCAGGCGCTCCGAGGCCGGCTCGGACGGTGACGGCACCGGGGTGGCGCCGCGAGATCAGCCTGCCACCCGCCACCGACAAGATCCGCGACAGCCCACTGACCTGCGTATTCACCGTCACCTTCGGTCGAAGCGGGGGTTTCGGACGCCGGGTGGTTCACTGGGCTGATGCGACTGAGCCAGTTCTGGCAGCTGATGGACGACGAGTTCGGACGCGCCTACGCGCGCACCCTCGCGCGGCACCAGAGCCTGCCCGATCTGTCGGGGGCAACCGTCGACGAGGCACTGGACCGCGGCGTCGCCCCGCGGCGCGTGTGGCAGGCGGTGTGCGAGCAGATGCAGATCCCATCGGAACGCCGGCTCGGCGTCGACCGACCGATCGTCGAGAACCCCGAATAACCCTCCGTCGCACAGGCGGCGCGGGTGTTGTCGCGGAAAGCCGGTCAGTCGTTGCGGCGGTTGACCATCACGGCGACCGGGCACGGCGCGGCCGTCAGCATGTGCTGGCTCACCGAACCGAGCAAGAGGCCGGAGAACCCGCCGCGACCCCGGCTCCCGACGACCATGAGGTCGCTGCCCTGGGTGGCGTCGAGCAGTACCTCCTCCGTGCGGCCACGTTCGATGCGGGTGTGCACCTGCACGTCGGGGTGCTCCTGACGGGTCGAACCGAGTGACTTCTCCAGAGTCGCCTCGTGTTTCGCCGTGACGGTCTTCCACCCTTCCGACTCCGGCGTGGTGACGACCATCCCGTTGACGACCTCGAGCCACCAGGCGAGCACCAGGGTGACGCTGCCTCCGGCGCCGGCCATGCGCATCGCGAACTGGACGGCCTGCGTCGAGTCATGCGAGCCGTCGACGCCGACGGTGATGCGCAGCGGTCCGCCCGGGTGCTCGGGGTGGCCGTCGCGGACGACGACGACGGGGCACCTCGCGTGCGCGGCGGTCTGCAGCGAGACGGTGCCCATGACGACCGCCGACAGCCCGCCGTGCCCGCGGCTGCCGACGACGACGAGTTCGGCCTCCCGCGACGCGATGACCAGGTGCTGAGCGGGTCGACCCCAAGGCCGGCTCACGGTGACGGGCAGGTCGGGTGCGATCGAGTGGACGTACTCGACCGCCCGATCGGTGACCTCCTTGCTGGAGTCGAGGGCTTCGAGGCTGGGGTCGGACCACTCCACGGCGCTGTCGAGGTGGGCCGCGCCGATGTAGGACTCCCGGGCGCACAGCAGGTGGAGCGGGCGCGAGCGCCGCGCCGCGTCGGTCACCGCCCAGGCGAGTGCTCGCTGCGCCTGTGCGGAGCCGTCGATGCCGACGACGACGGCGCCCTGCGGCACCGCGTGATCGTCGGCCTGCGCCAGCTGGTCGGCGGAGTCGGGGTTAGCGGGCACCGGATTCGCGTCGTCGCTCATAGGCCGATTGTCCATGAGTCGGTCGATCTCGGGCGGGTGCGCGGCAAGGAAACCTTGGCGATGCAACGAGACGCCCGGGATCCCTGGCGTGTCGCGACCGACCCTCCGCATCATCGAACAGATGTACGCCTAAAGTGTCCACAGGGGTGCCCGACCGGGTGCCGTCGTCCACAGCCGATCGGCTCGGCCCGCACCTTGTCGGTGCTCACCCCTAGCGTCTGACCAGAGCCCGTTTCCACGACGGCCTCGGGCCTGGTCGAAGGTAGACGGCGGACCCACGACACGACGAAGGAGCCGACGCAGATGGCTGCGAACGATCACAAGCAGAAGTCTCTCGACACTGTCATGGCACAGATCGAGAAGAGTTACGGCAAGGGCGCGGTGATGCGCCTGGGCGACGATGTGCGCCCACCGATCGAGGTGATCCCCACGGGGGCGATCTCCCTCGACATCGCCCTGGGCATCGGCGGGTTGCCGCGCGGCCGGATCGTCGAGATCTACGGTCCGGAGTCCTCCGGTAAGACGACCGTGGCGCTGCACGCCGTGGCCAACGCTCAGCGCGCCGGTGGCATCGCGGCGTTCATCGACGCCGAGCACGCTCTCGACCCCGAATACGCCAAGAAGCTCGGTGTCGACACCGACGCCCTGTTGGTGTCTCAGCCCGACACCGGCGAGCAGGCGCTGGAGATCGCCGACATGCTGATCCGCTCAGGGGCACTCGACATCATCGTCGTCGACTCCGTGGCGGCGCTCGTGCCGCGCGCCGAGATCGAGGGCGAGATGGGTGACAGCCACGTCGGTCTGCAGGCCCGCCTCATGTCGCAGGCGCTGCGCAAGCTCACCGGAGCGCTGAACAGCTCGGGCACGACCGCGATCTTCATCAACCAGCTGCGCGAGAAGATCGGCGTCATGTTCGGCTCCCCGGAGACCACGACCGGTGGAAAGGCGCTGAAGTTCTACTCCTCGGTGCGCCTCGACGTGCGCCGCATCGAGACCCTCAAAGACGGCTCGGAGCCGGTCGGCAACCGCACCCGCGTCAAGGTCGTGAAAAACAAGGTGTCGCCGCCGTTCAAGCAGGCCGAATTCGACATCATCTACGGGCAGGGCATCTCCCGTGAGGGCGGCCTCATCGACATGGGTGTGGAGCAGGGCTTCGTGCGCAAGTCGGGCTCCTGGTACACCTACGACGGCGACCAGCTGGGGCAGGGCAAGGAGAACGCCCGCGGGTTTCTGCGCGACAACCCGGAGTTGGCCGACGAGATCGAGCGCAAGATCAAGGACAAGCTCATGGTCGGGCGCAGCGCGGACGACGCGGCCCCCGACGCGCAGGCCGCCAGCGGCGGCAACGACACCAAAGGTGCGCTCAACGGCAAGAAGATCGCGCCCGAAGAGGTCCCGGTGACCTTCTGAGCGAGTGCTCGCCGACATGACATCACGACTCGACGAGGCGCGCGACCTGCTGGCTCGTGCGGAGGCGGCTGCCTCCGCACGAGCGTCGGCCGCGCCGGAATCATCCGACCGCTCCGGGGGCTCGACACGATCCACCCGATCTACCCGGTCCACCCGATCTGCCCGGTCCACGCGGTCCGAACCCGTGAATCCTTCGCAGCCGGCCCCGGAGCCGGATCCGGATCGCGACGCCGACCCGGAAGCGGTCGCGCGGCAGATCGTGCTGCGTCAGCTGACGATGGCCCCGCGCAGCCGCGCCCAACTCGAGGAGAAGCTGCGGGCTCGGCAGTGCCCTGACGACGTCGCTGCCGCGGTGCTCGACCGGTTCACCGAGCTCGGGCTCATCGACGATCAGGCCTACGCGGAGACGCTGGTTCGCTCCCGCCGGGAGACTAAGGGGCTGGCGCGGCGCGCGCTGGCTCACGAACTGCGCCGTAAGGGAGTGGCCGACGACATCGTCGACGACTCCTTGTCCGAGATCGACTCCGCTGATGAGGCCGAGCAGGCCCGGCGCCTGGTCGACAAGCGGCTGCGAGCGTTGCACGGACTCGCCCCCGACGTGCAGACCCGCCGGCTGGCAGGGATGCTCGCCCGCAAGGGCTACTCCTCCGGGCTGGCCTACCGGGTCATCCGGGAGGCTCTGGCCGAGTCGCCGGAGCACCGCCGCGACTGACGGGCCTCATCGCCGGGCTTGAGCGAAGAGGCGGCCGACGGACTCGACCGACCGACGCGGGCTACGAGTCGGTCGAGCCCGTCGACACGCGGAACGACCACAGCTCGGCGCTCATGCCAACCGGGCGCTGACCCGCCTCGGCCGAATCTCCCGGAGCGGCCTGCGAACCCCCGTGCCCGTGCCCGTGGCCGTGGCCGTGCCCGTGCCCGGAAGCGGGCGCGGTCTCGGACGCGCCGCGATGGGCGTTGCTGAAGTCTTGGCTCTTGGTCCACGCCTCGAACGACTCCTCATCGGCCCATCGGGTGATGACGAGCCAGGTGGTGCGCTCATCGGTGGGTTGCAGCAGCTCGAAGCCCTCGAAGCCGGGCTGCCCGTCGACGGCGCCGGCACGGGCGGCGAATCGGCGACCCAGCTCGTCGCCGCTGCCGGCCGGCACGGTGATGGCGTTGATCTTGATGACGGTCATTCCCCGATCCTGCCTCGGATCCTGTCCGGCGGCCGCCCGGGGACCTCGTTCGAGTACGACCCCGACGATTACGGCGCATCCAGCCACCGCTATTACCCTGAGGGCGCGATGAAGACCTACGACGTGCGCACCCACGGGTGCCAGATGAACGTGCACGACAGCGAGCGCCTCGCCGGCCTGCTCGAAACCGCCGGGTACACGGACATCGCCGCTGTGCCCCGAGGGGAGCGACCCGACGTCGCCGATGTCGTCGTCTTCAACACGTGCGCCGTGCGGGAGAACGCCGACAACAAGCTCTACGGCAACCTCGGACAGCTGCGTCCCGCCAAGACGGCCAACCCCGACCTGCAGATCGCCGTCGGCGGCTGCATGGCCCAGAAGGACCGCGACACGATCGTCAAGCGCGCCCCGTGGGTCGACGTCGTCTTCGGCACGCACAACATCGGCAGCCTGCCCGCCCTGCTCGACCGGGCCCGGCACAACAAACGCGCCGAGGTCGAGATCCTCGAATCCCTCGAGACCTTCCCCTCCACGCTGCCGACCCGCCGCGACTCCGCCTACGCTGCGTGGGTGTCGATCTCGGTGGGCTGCAACAACACCTGCACCTTCTGCATCGTCCCGAGCCTGCGCGGCAAGGAGGCCGACCGCCGCCCCGGCGACGTCCTCGCCGAGGCCCGCGCCCTCGTCGAGCAGGGCGTCGTCGAGATCACGCTGCTCGGGCAGAACGTCAACACCTATGGCGTCGAATTCGGCGACAGACAGGCGTTCGGCAAGCTGCTGCGCGCCTGCGGCGACATCGAGGGCCTCGAACGGGTCCGCTTCACCAGCCCGCACCCCGCCGCCTTCACCGGCGACGTGATCGACGCCATGGCCGCCACCCCCAACGTCATGCCCAGCCTGCACATGCCGCTGCAGTCCGGCTCCGACCGGGTGCTCAAGTCCATGCGGCGCTCGTACCGCAGCGAGAAGTTCCTGCGCATCCTCGCCGATGTGCGTGCGCAGATTCCCGACGCGGCCATCACCACCGACATCATCGTCGGCTTCCCCGGCGAGACCGACGCCGACTTCGAGGAGACGCTGCGCGTCGTGCGAGAGGCCCGGTTCGCCAGCGCCTTCACGTTCCAGTATTCGATCCGCCCCGGCACGCCCGCTGCGACCATGCCCGACCAGGTGCCCAAGCACGTCGTCCAGGAGCGCTTCGAGCGGCTCGTCGCGCTGCAGGACGAGATCTCCTGGGCCGAGAACCACGGGATCGAGGGGCGCGAGGTCGAGGTGCTCGTCGCCCCCTTCGAGGGCCGCAAGGACGCCGAGACCGCCCGCATGTCCGGCCGCGCCCGCGACAACCGGCTCGTTCACTTCGCCCTCCCGCCGGACCTGCCCGAGAGCGATCGCCCGCGTCCCGGTGACGCCGTGCGGGTGGGCGTCACCTACGGCGCCCCGCACCACCTCGTCGCCGACTCGGCAGCCACCGGCGGACTGTTCGAGGTGCGTCGTACCGCCGGCGGCGACGCGTGGGCCGCGACCCAGGACAACCCCGTACCCGGACGGCCCACCGTCTCCCTCGGCATGCCCTCGGTCGGAGCGCCCAAGCCCGTCGCCGCGCCCGCCTGCCGCTGACCACTCGCTGCTGACCGTCCGCCGTCAAGCACGCCGCAGGGCCCGCCCCGAAAGAGGCGGGCCCTGCGGATAGGTCCCTCACGCGCGCGACGAGGCGCGCGGGCGCGTCACTGCGAGTTGTCGCCGAGGCGCTCGTCGAGGCCCTGCTTGCCCTGCTCGATCTTGTCGCTGTGCTGGCCGCCGGTCTTCTCGTCGGCGAACTGGCCACCCTGCTGGATCGCCTGGTCCGAGGCGCCCTCGATCTTGTCGCCGTGCTGCTGGTTCAGCTCCTGTGCCTTGTCGGCAAGTCCGTCGAACTGGCTCATCTCGCGATCTCCTTCGATGTCGGGCACCCCGCAGGTGTCTTCTCCGGGGTCGAACGATCAAACGGTCGAACTGTCACACGGCGTCAGCAGACGCCCTGCGACCTCCGGCAACGTACCCAGACGACGAGCCAGAACAAACCCCTCCGCCCGGTGCCCTCTCGCATTTCGAGACTTCTGTGCGATAAGTCATCCGTCGTTCAACTGAACGTCCACCGATGAACGTCCACCGACCGTGAATCCCTCAAGAACGGTCGACCGCACCCCGGCACCGACCTCGGCAGGGCCCGCGTCGCCCGCGTCTCGACCCCGCACAATGAGGGGGTGACCGCTCCCGTGCTCGCCGTCGCCGGCCCCACCGCCTCCGGCAAGAGCGACTTGGCGCTGGAGGTCGCGCAGCGGCTGGGCGCCGAGATCGTCGGCGCCGACGCGTTCCAGCTCTACCGGGGCATGGACATCGGAACCGCCAAGGTGCCGCCGGCGCAGCGCCGCGGTATCCCGCACCACCAGATCGACGTCCTCGACATCCACGAGGACGCGAGCGTCGCCGCTTACCAACGGCATTCGCGGGCCGACCTGGCGGCGATCGCGGGGCGCGGCCGTCGCGCGGTGCTCGTCGGCGGCTCCGGCCTCTACGTGCGAGCCGCCCTCGACGACCTGCAGATCCCCCCGACCGACCCGGCCGTGCGCGCCCGCCTCGAGGACGAGGTGCGCACTCTCGGCCTGGAGGCGGTCCGCGCGCGTCTCGTGCGCCTCGACCCCGCCGCGGCGGCCGCGATCGAACCCCGCAACGCGCGGCGCATCGTGCGCGCGCTGGAGGTCATCGAGCTCACCGGGGCGCCGTTCTCGGCGACGCTGCCCAGCGGCCGGTTCGCGCTGCCCGCGGCGCTCGTCGCGCTGCGGGTTCCCCGCGCGCAACTCGACGCGCGCATCGGGGCCCGCACCGCCGCCATGTGGGAGGCGGGCCTGCCGGCCGAGGTCGAGGCGCTCGCCGCCCGGGGGCTGGCCGACACCCGCACCGCCTCCCGGGCCGTCGGTTACGCGCAGTGTCTCGACCAGCTCGCCGGCCGGCTCACCGCGGCGCAGGCCATCGAGGCGACGGCCACCGCGACCCGTCGGCTCGTGCGTCGCCAGGAGTCGTGGCTGCGCGGCGACCCGCGCGTCACCTGGCTCGACGCCCCCGACGGCACCGACGTGGGCGCGCTCGCCGACCGTGCGCTGGACGTGTTGCGCGCCGCCGAGGCCGACCAGCGACAATGACCGCGTGAGCGAACGAGATGTCCGTTGGCCTTTCACGAAGGGGCACGGCACGCAGAACGACTTCGTGCTGCTGCCCGATCCGCAGGGGCACCTCGACCTGACCCCCGAACGCGTCCGCGTGCTGGCCGACCGCCGCAACGGCCTCGGTGGCGACGGTGTCATCCGCGTCGTGCCGACGGCGTGCAGCGATGAGCCCGAGGTGCTCGCGCTCGCGCAGTCCGCGCCCTGGTTCATGGACTACCGCAACGCCGACGGCTCCCCGGCGCAGATGTGCGGCAACGGAACCCGCGTGTTCGCCGCGTACCTGCGCCGGGAGGGCTTCGTCGACGCCGACGAGTTCGACATCGCGACCCGCGCCGGTGTCAAGCACGTGCGCGTCACCGACGACGGCTTCGCCACCAACCTCGGGCCCTGGCGCGTGCCGCACCGCGACCTCATGTGCGAGCGCGGGTTCGACACGCTCGTCTCCGTGCCCGGTCTCGACCCGTTGCCGGCGCTGTCGCTCGACCTCGGCAACCCGCACGCGGTCGTCGCGCTGCCCGAGAGCGTCGACCTCGACTCTCTCGACCTGACCCGGCCGCCGGAGCTGAACCCCGCTGTCGCCCAAGGCAGCAACGTCGAGTTCGCGCAGCCGCTCGGTCCCGGCCACCTGCGCATGCGGGTGCACGAACGCGGGGTCGGCGAGACCCGGTCCTGCGGCACCGGGGCGGCGGCCGCCGCGCTGGCGCTCATGCTCTGGAGCGGTGAGCCGAGCGAGCACGAACGTTGGCGCGTCGACGTCCCCGGCGGCACCCTGCACGTCGCCGCGCTCCCCGGTGGCGAGGTCGAGCTCAGCGGCCCCGCCGCGCTCGTCGCCGACGGCCAGGTCGACCTGCAGGGCTGACGCCGCGCCGAACGTTCGGCGGTCCGCGCCGGCTCGACCCCCACGGCAGCCCGATATCCCGGGCCAGAGACGAAAGTGGCTTACATACTCACGTCCGCCCGCGCTGCGCCGTGACAACGCCGCAGGTCGCAAGAGTCACCGGACGGCCGCGCAGCGAGTATGTCAGCGACTTTCGTCTCGACCGCAGTCGAGACCCGAAAACGCCGGACCCGGGCGACCGTCGACCACCGCGGGGACCGTCAACAGGCGGCTACCGCCGCCAGCGAGCACGAGCCTCGCGAGGATCGCGGCCGGTGGTCAGCGGGGGCAGGAAGGCGGGGCAGCGCCCGCACGAGCCGCCGCAGGCGCCTAGGCGATTCGAGCCATTCCTGTTGCCGGGGCGCGGCCCGTCCCTTAACCTCACCGGGCATGACGCACCGACCGCACCCCTCGGCCCCCGTCACCGCCCGACGTGCGCGCCGCGGCGCCCTCGCCGGCACGATCACCATCGCCATGGCGGCCGCGCTCGCCGCACCGGCGCTGGCCGCACCGGCGTCACCCGCCGCTACGGCGACACCGGCCGCGCCGATGCGGGACAAGCCCGGCCCCGTCGGCCACAGCCTCCCGCGGGTCGCGACGATGACCGGCAGCGGGGGAGCGGTCTCCTCGGTCGACCCCGTCGCGAGTCAGGTCGGCATCGACGTGCTGAAGAAGGGCGGCAACGCCGCCGACGCCGCGGTCGCCACGGCGGCGGCGCTCGGGGTCGTCCAGCCGTACGCCAACGGCATCGGCGGGGGCGGGTACTTCGTCTACTACGACGCCAAACGCCAGACGGTCGCCACCCTCGACGGGCGCGAGACCGCCCCGGCCGGCATGACCGAACGCTCCTTCCTCGAAGCCGACGGCACGGCGATGGACTTCGACAAGGCGGTGAATTCCGGTCTGTCCGTGGGAGTTCCGGGAACACCCGCGACCTGGAAGGCGGCCTTGGACCGGTGGGGCAGCCGCAGCTACTCGGCGATGCTGGCCCCGGCCCAACGCATCGCCGAGCGCGGCTTCGTCGTCAACGACGCGTTCTCGAACGCCACGGCCGACAACGCCGAGCGCTTCGCCACGTTCCCCGCGACGGCGAAGGTCTTCCTGCCCGGTGGTCAGCCCGTGCAGCCCGGGAGTGTGCTGCGCCAGCCCGATCTCGCCAAGGCCTACCAGGCCCTGCGGTCGCAGGGCCCGTCGGCCATCAACGGGGGCGCGATCGGCGAGGCGATCGTCAAGACCGTCCGCACCCCGCAGACGACCGCGGGCGTCAGCGTGCCGGCCGGATCGATGACGATCGACGACCTGCGCGGCTACCGGGTGCTGGCCAAGGACCCCGTCCACTCCACGTACCGCGGCCACGACGTCTACGGCATGTCGATCTCCGGCTCCGGCGGCATCGCGGTGGCCGAGACCCTCAACCTGCTGCAGGCCTACGAGAAGCGCGCCGGCACCCCGCTGGCGACGGCCGATCAGGCGCAGTACCTGCACCGGTTCGCCGAGGCCACCGCCACCGCGTTCGCCGACCGCAACCGATGGGTCGCCGAGGGGGCCGGCACCCCTGTCTCCGAGCTGGTGTCGACGGGCTTCGCCGCCGAGCGCGCCTGCGGGTTCGACCCGGCGAAGGCCCAGCCGCGGCCGATCCCGTTCGGTGAGCCCGACGGCGACTACGGCCCGTGCCCGCAGCCGACCGCCGGTGCCAGCGGCACCCCGAACGACGGCGCGTCGACGACGCACCTGACGGTGAGCGACAAGTGGGGCAACGTCGCCTCGTACACCCTGACGATCGAGCAGTTCGGCGGCTCCGGCATGGTCGTGCCCGGCTGGGGCTTCCTGCTCAACAACGAGCTGACCGACTTCAACTTCAAGCCGATGACCGACGGGGTGCCCGACCCCAACCTGCCCGCGCCCGGCAAGCGGCCGCGTAGCTCGATGGCCCCGACGATCGTGCTCAAGGACGGCGCGCCGGTCATCGCCGTCGGCGCCGCGGGCGGCCCGACGATCATCACCAGCGTCGCGCAGATCCTCACCGGCTACCTCGACCGCGGCCTGACGCCCGTGAAGGCCGTTGCGGCGCCGCGGATCTCCTCACGCAACACGGCGGCCACCGCGGAGCCGGGCCTCATCGTCTCCGACGTCGGCAAGCAGCTCGCCGCCTGGGGTCAGCCGATGGAGCCGGTCGAGTCCCTCGGCCGCGCCACGGCGATCACCTTCTCCGGCGGCAAGGCCACCGCAGCCGCTGAGACCTCCCGGGGAGGCGGCGGCTCGGCGATGGCCCTCCCGTAACGCCCATTCGCCTGTCACCACCCCCTGGCCGAAGGCTGCCCTTTCGGTCGAGGGCTAGGTCCATAGCACGAGCCCTCGGCCGAAAGGGCAGCCTTCGGCCGGGTTCGTGGCCGAGCTTGTGGCCGGGCCCGGTGGTGGCGCGGCAGTAGCGCGCTCAGGCCGGGGTGACGGGGCGCGGGGTGGGGCGGTCGACGAGCAGCACGCGGAAGCCCTTGGCCGAGGCGTGCCGGGAGACGAGGTAGTCGGGGCCGAGGGTGCGGGTCAGCCAGGTCTGCAGGGAGTCCGAGCCGAGGTTGCGCTGCACGACGAGGTAGGCCCGCCCGCCGGGCGCGAGCCGCGGCAGCCACGTGAGCAGCAACTCGTGTAGCGCCTCCTTGCCGATGCGGATCGGCGGGTTCGACCAGATGCAGTCGAACGCGACGTCGGCCGGCACGTCCTCCGGTGTCACCGCCCGCACGCCCAGGCCGAGGGAGGCGGCGTTGTCGGCGGTCAGCCGCACCGCGCGGCGGTTGACGTCGACTGCCCACACCCGCGCTCCGGGCGACAGCTGCGCCATCGTCAGCGCCAGCGGCCCCCAGCCGCAGCCGAGGTCGAGCAGCTCACCGGTCGGCGGCGGGTCGGGGGTCTCGCGCAGGAGCACCGAGGTGCCCAGGTCGAGCCGGTCCGGGCAGAACACCCCGCCGGAGGTCTGCACCTGCACGGTGCGCCCGAGCAGCGGCACGCTGATCGTGCGCCGGTGCTCGGGCACGTCGGGCTCCGCCGAGAAGTAGTGCTGCGGTGGGGTGGGCATCGCCACCACGGTAGCGATCCCGAGACCGGAGCCCGACGCGACGCACGATGTCTCACCCCTCCGACCGCGACGGCCGCCTCACACGACACGCGTGACACCCGGGCGACGGCCGGCGACTCGGCTCGGTATGGTCGCCCCTGTGGCCACTGAGTGAGACGGTGTGTACGGAACATGAGATGGCTCGCACGAATCAGGTGGTCATTGCCCCAGGACCGCCGACGAACACGGATCGGTCCCAGCGATTCTCGGGACCGGGGGCACGCAGGTATGTGACAATTCCGGGCATTCACGGCCGGAGGCGTCGGCACGCGCTGACCGCGCGGCCGCGTCCACCGGGGCCGGGTCTGCTCATCGATCATCGTCTGCGCGCAGAACTCGTCGAGGAGGACGAATGGCCACCGCACTTCCGGCTGTCGACGGCGGCACCACGACGCTGGGCTCCCAGAGCCTGATGATCGTCGTGGTGGTCGCGCTCGTCGCGGTCGCAGCCCTGGGCTTCGGCACCTACATGCGCGCGCAGGTGCTGCGCGCCGACCACGGCTCACCGGGCATGCGCGAGATCGCCGCCGCCGTCCAGGAGGGCGCGTCCGCTTACCTGCACCGCCAACTGCGCACCCTCGTCTGGTTCGTCGTCATCGTGTTCCTGTTGTTGTTCCTGCTGCCCGCCCACGACGGCAGCGTGCGCATCGGGCGCAGCATCTTCTTCGTTCTCGGCGCGGCCTTCTCCGCGATCATCGGCTACATGGGCATGCACCTGGCGGTGCGCGCCAACGTGCGGGTGGCGGCCGCCTCCCGCGACGGTCACCGGGCGCCGGGCTTCCGCATCGCGGTGCGCACCGGCGGTGCGGTCGGCATGGCGACGGTGGGCCTGGGTCTGCTCGGGGCCTCCCTCGTCGTGCTGATCTTCCGCGGCCAGGCGCCCGCGGTGCTCGAGGGATTCGGTTTCGGCGCCGCGCTGCTGGCGATGTTCATGCGCGTCGGTGGCGGCATCTTCACCAAGGCTGCCGACGTCGGCGCCGACCTCGTCGGCAAGGTCGAGCAGAACATCCCGGAGGACGACCCCCGCAACGCCGCGACGATCGCGGACAACGTCGGCGACAACGTCGGTGACTGCGCGGGCATGGCCGCCGACCTCTTCGAGTCGTACGCGGTGACGCTGGTGGCCGCCCTCATCCTCGGCAAGGCCGCGTTCGGTGAGCCGGGCCTGATCTTCCCGCTCATCGTGCCGGCGCTCGGCGCGCTCACCGCCGTGCTCGGGGTCTTCGTCACCCACCTGCGCCACCACGAGAACGGCCTGCGGGCGATCAACCGCGGCTTCGCGATCGCCGCAATCGTCTCGGCGGTGCTGTGCACGATCGCCTCCTACATCTACCTTCCGGGTTCGTTCGCCGCGATGCCGCAGGCGGCGGAGTCGGTGCGCACCCTCGGCAGCGACCCGCGCCTGCTCGCGAGCCTGGCCGTGCTGCTGGGCATCGTGCTCGCCGCCGTGATCCTCTGGCTGACCGGCCACTTCACCGGCACGGAGTCGTCGCCCACCCAGAACGTCGCCCGCACGTCGCTGACGGGCCCGGCGACCGTGGTCCTGTCCGGTATCGGCGTCGGGCTCTCGTCGGCCGCCTACACCGCCGTCGTCATCGCCGCCGCCGTCTACCTGGCGTTCCTGCTCGGCGGCGGCTCGGTCGTGCTCTCGCTGTTCCTCATCGCGCTCGCCGGGTGCGGGCTGCTGACGACCGTCGGCGTCATCGTCGCGATGGACACCTTCGGCCCGGTCAGCGACAACGCGCAGGGCATCGCGGAGATGTCGGGCGAGGTCGGCGAGGAGGGCGCCGCCGTGCTCACCGAACTCGACGCGGTCGGCAACACGACGAAGGCCATCACCAAGGGCATCGCGATCGCCACCGCGGTGCTCGCGGCGACCGCGCTGTTCGGCTCGTACAACGACGCCGTGACGGGCGCGCTGGCCAGCGCCGGGCGCGACGCCTCGGAGGCCGTGGCGGGCTACTCGATCGTCTCCCCGAACGTGCTCGTCGGGCTCGTGCTCGGCGCCGCGGTCGTCTTCCTCTTCTCGGGGCTGGCGATCGACGCGGTGACGCGGGCGGCCGGCGCGATCGTGCTCGAGGTGCGCCGCCAGTTCCGCGAGATCCCCGGGATCATGGAGGGCGAGAACAAGCCGGAGTACGGCAAGGTCGTCGACATCTGCACCCGCGACTCCCTGCGGGAGCTGGCCACCCCCGGTCTGCTCGCGGCGATGGCGCCGATCGCGGTGGGCTTCGGGCTCGGATTCGGTGCGCTCGCGGGCTTCCTCGCCGGCGCGATCGGAGCCGGTGTGCTCATGGCCGTCTTCCTCGCCAACGCCGGCGGCGCGTGGGACAACGCGAAGAAGCTCGTCGAAGACGGCGGCTTCGGCGGCGGTAAGGGCACCGACGCGCACGCGGCGACGGTCATCGGCGACACCGTCGGCGACCCGTTCAAGGACACCGCCGGTCCGGCGATCAACCCGCTGCTCAAGGTGATGAACCTCGTCGCGGTGCTCATCGCGCCCGCGGTCGTCTACCTGTCCGTTGGTGACGGGGCTTCGACGCCACTGCGATTGGCCGTCGCCGCCATCGCCACGGCACTCATCGTCGGGGCCGTCGTGGTGTCGACCAAGCGGGCCTCGCACCTGCAGCAGTTCGAGACCCCGCACATCGACATCACCGAAGACTGAGCAGGACTAAGCGGGACTGAGCAGGACCGAGTCGCAACCCCCGCGGTGCGAGATGGCCCGTTTCTCTCGAAACCGTGGGCAAACCGGCTCCGGATTGGTCACAGTTGACGGATGCATGAGGTGACCTTCGACGTCCGTGACGTGGCCGGCCTGGCCGAATTGGTGGGAGACAAGCGCTGGAGCGAGGTGTCGCAGGCGTGGGAATCGGCCTGCGCCGACCTCGCCGGCAAGACCGTGTGGCACATCAACGCCACGGCGAACGGCGGCGGAGTGGCGGAGATGCTGCTCGCCCTCATGCCGCTGTGGCGCCGCCTCGGGATGGACGTCCGCTGGCTGGTGCTCGACGGCGACCCGGAGTTCTTCGCGATCACCAAGCGGCTGCACAACTTCATCCACGGCTTCCCCGGAGACGGTGGCCAACTGGAGGCCGCGGAACGCCGCCCGTACGAGGCGACGCTGGGTCGAGAGCTGGCGACCCTGCGGGAATGGGTCTCCCCGGGTGACGTGGTGGTGCTGCACGATCCGCAGACCGCGGGGCTGGCTGCGGGCATGGCCGAGCTGGGCGCCACCGTCATCTGGCGCAGCCACATCGGCCGCGACGAACCGAACGACCTGACCGACGCCGGCTGGGCGTTCCTCGAGCCGTACATCGCGGCGGCCGACCGCGTGATCGTCAGCCGGCTGCTCTACAAGCCGCCGTCGGTGCCGTTGGAGAAGGTGGTCGTCATCACGCCGTGCATCGACGCCTTCACCGCCAAGAACATCGACATCGCCCCGGACGTCGCCCGCGCGGTGCTCGTGCGGGTCGGCCTGCTGGAGGGGGAACCCGACGGCGAGGTGTCGTTCCCGCGGCGGGACGGCTCGCCGGGCACGGTGCGCCGGCACACCGACATCCCGGTGGCGGGCGGCCCGCTGCCGGCGGATGCGCGGCTGGTGTTGCAGGTCAGCCGCTGGGACCGGCTCAAGGACATGCCGGGCGTGATGACCGGCTTCGTCGAGGGCGTGCACGACGAGTCGGTGCACCTCGCGTTGTGCGGGCCCGCGGTGGAGGGGGTCAGCGACGACCCGGAGGGCGCCGAGGTGCTCGCCGAGTGCGTCGAGGCCCACGCGGCGCTGCCGGAGTCGGTGCGCCGGCGGGTGCACCTGTTCTGCGTGCCGATGGACGACGTCGACGAGAACGCCTACATCGTCAACGCGCTGCAGCGGTACGCCGACATCGTCGTGCAGAAGAGCATCTTCGAGGGCTTCGGGCTCACCGTCACCGAAGCGATGTGGAAGGGAAAGCCGTTGGTGGCCAGCGCGGTCGGCGGCATCCAGGATCAGATCGACCACGGCATCGACGGCATGCTCCTGCCCGACCCCGCCGACCTGGCGGCCCTCGGCGACGCGCTGACCGTGTTGCTGCGCGACGACGCGCTCGCCGCCCGCCTCGGCGAGGCCGCCCGGCAGAAGGTGCTGATGCGCTTCCTCGGCGACGGGAGCCTGTTCGCCTACGCCCGCCTCATCACCGACCTCGTCGCGTCGAAGGATCCCCAGGCCGACCCGGTCTGAGGCGGGTCACCCCTGCCGTCGACCGGCGCCCGCCTTCTCGGCGACCAGTCGCCGCCCCGCCGTTGCCGATTCGCCGCTCGGTCGTCGCCGAGCCGCCGCCCGTCGTCGCCGAGTCGCCGCGCGCGCCCCTGCGACGAGGGATAGCGCGATGGCGGCTACGGCCAGGGCGGTGACGTCCGGTGCCCACAGCCACGCCTGCCGGGCCCAGCCGCTCGCGATAGCCCACCCGCCCCCGGCGACCCCGGCTATCCCGAGCCCGAGCACGACGAGCCCGAGGCGCCGCGGCGGGCGGGCGACGGCAGCGCCGAGGAGGACGAGGGCCGCGGTCAGCGTGCCGACGAGCGCGGGGTAGAACGCGTCGACCGACCGGCTCGGGCCCTGACTGGGTCCGGCGCTGGCGCCGGAGCCTGAGCCGGCCGCGGAGCCGTTCGCCGGGTCGGTCGGCGCGAGCCGGGCGGCGAGTTCCATCGGCCCGGCGAGCAACAGTTCGGCGTGCCACGGGCCCGAGAGATTGGTCATCGTCACGAGCGCGAGGCCGCGCTCGGGCCAGACCATGAGGGTCGCGGAGTACCCGGGGGCCATGCCGCTGTGCCACGCGAATGTCGTTCCGTCGGGCAGGGATCGCAGCCGCCAGCCGGCGCCGTAGCGCTCGCCCGACGGGGTGGCGACGCCGGCGTCGCGGGTCGGTGAGCCCAGCGGCGGGTCGGCGCCGA
>NZ_BCNQ01000059.1 GCF_001515525.1 Piscicoccus intestinalis NBRC 104926
CCTGGCCGGCGTCGTCGCGGCGCTCGACGCGATCGGCGACGACCCCGACTCCCCGGCGCCGGGCGCGCGGCGGGCTTTGGCCTCGGTCATCGCCGACGGCAACGCCGGCCAGGCCCGCATCCCGGGCAAGCACGGCGCGAGCGCGGTGGCCTACGCCGAGGTGACGGTCGTCGTGCCCGACGAACCGGGCACCGTCGGGCGACTGCTCGTCGAGGTCGGCGAGGAGGGCGTCAACATGGAGGACATGCGCATCGAGCACGAGTTCGGCCGGCCGGTCGGCGTCGTGCAGCTCTACGTCGTGCCGGCGGCCGCGCAACCGCTCACCGAGGCGCTGCGGGCCCGCGGCTGGACGGTGCGCGACTGAGCGCTGCGCGGGCTCCGTGCGCTCGGTGCGGCTCTGGGCGCTCTGTGCGCGCTCGGCAGTTCCTCCCGGGCGCCGGAGCCCGGCTCCGTTGCGGATACCCTGACCAGATGACCTCCCTGTCCGTGCCTCCCGTGGTCGCCATCGACGGTCCCTCCGGTTCGGGCAAGTCGAGCGTCTCCCGCGAGCTGGCGCGCCGCCTCGGCGTCGCCTACCTCGACACCGGCGCGATGTACCGCGCCGTCACGTGGTCGGCCCTGCAGGCCGGCATCGAGCTGTCCGACGCCGACGCGGTCGCCGCCCACGCCGAGGAGTTCGACCTGGCGATGGGGATCGACCCGGAGGAGCCGGGCGTCTTCGTCGGGGACGACGACGTCACGCAGGCCGTGCGCGAGACCCGGATCAGCGCGGTGGTTTCCGTCGTGGCCGCCCAGCCGCGGGTGCGCGAGCAACTCATCGCGATGCAGCGCGACATCATCGACCAGGCCCGGCAGGAGGAACTCGGCATCGTCGCCGAGGGCCGTGACATCACGACGGTCGTCGCGCCCGACGCCGACGTGCGGATCCTGCTCGTCGCCAGCGAGGACGCCCGGCTGCGCCGCCGCGCCGCCCAACTGCACGGCGACCTCGGCGCCGACGCCGACGAGGTGCTGGCGCAGACCCGCGACGAGGTCGTGCGCCGCGACGCCGACGACGCCAAGGTCACCGCGTTTCTCGAGCCGGCGCCCGGCGTCATCCTGCTCGACACCTCCGAGCTCGACTTCGAAGAGTCGGTGCAGGCCGCGCTGACGATCGTGCTCAGCACCGCCTCCTGGGAGAGCGGGGAGTCGGGTGAGTCGGGGGAGTCGGAGGAGCCGGACGATGGCTTCGACGAGAGCGACGCCTCCGAGGACGACGCGGACGACGACATCGCCGGCCTTGAGACCGTCTCCGTCGGGGCCGGCGAAGAGGGCGACGTCGAGCGGGCGCTGCGGGCCGGGCTGGGGGAGTTCGACCTGTCCGCGGGCGACCGCGCGCTGCTCGACCGCGGCGACCTCGACGAGGACGACGCCGACGAGGAGGCGGCCCGCCCGGTCGTGGCGATCATCGGCCGCCCGAACGTCGGCAAGTCGACCCTGGTCAACCGCATCCTGGGCCGCCGGGAGGCGGTCGTCGAAGACGTGCCGGGCGTCACCCGCGACCGGGTCGCCTACGACGCGGAGTGGTCGGGGCGCCGGTTCACGCTCGTCGACACCGGAGGCTGGGAGGTCGACGCGTCGGGCATCCACCTGCGCGTGGCCGAGCAGGCCGAGGTGGCGGTCGAACTCGCCGACGTCGTGATGTTCGTCGTCGACGCCACGGTCGGGGCGACGGACACCGACGAGGCGGTCGTCAAGATGCTGCGGCGCTCGCGCAAGCCGGTCGTGCTCGTCGCGAACAAGGTCGACGACCAGCGTTCGGAGGCCGACGCGGCGATGCTGTGGTCGCTGGGGCTGGGGCAGCCGTGGCCGGTGTCGGCGCTGCACGGCCGCGGCAGCGGCGACGTGCTCGACGCGGTGCTGGAGGTGCTCCCGACGGTGTCGTCGGTCTCCGGGGCGTACCGCCGCGGGGGACCGCGCCGGGTGGCGCTGCTGGGGAGGCCGAACGTCGGCAAGTCGAGCATGCTCAACAAGCTCGCGGGCAGCGAGCGGGTGGTCGTCGACGACGTGGCGGGCACGACCCGCGACCCGGTCGACGAGTACATCGAGTTGGCCGGCAAGACGTGGCGATTCGTCGACACGGCGGGCATCCGGAGGCGGGTGCACCAGACCCGCGGGGCCGACTTCTACGCATCGCTGCGCACGCGGACGGCGCTGGAGAAGGCCGAGGTGGCGGTCGTGCTCATGGACGTCAGCGAGTCGCTGACGGAGCAGGACGTGCGGGTCGTCCAGCAGGTCGTCGACGCCGGGCGGGCGCTGGTGTTGGCCTTCAACAAGTGGGACCTGCTCGACGAGGAGCGCCGCTACTACCTGGAGCGGGAGATCGCGCGGGACCTCGTGCAGATCCAGTGGGCGCCGCGGGTCAACGTGTCGGCGCGCACGGGCCGGCACATGGAGCGGCTCGTGCCGGCGCTGGAGACGGCGCTGGAGTCGTGGGACACGCGCATCCCGACGGCCCGGCTCAACGCGTTCCTCGGCGAGGTCGTCGCGGCGCACCCGCACCCGGTGCGCGGCGGCAAGCAGCCCCGCATCCTGTTCGCCACCCAGGCCTCCACGCGCCCACCGCGATTCGTCGTCTTCGCCTCGGGGTTTCTCGAGGCCAGCTACCGGCGTTTCCTTGAGCGGCGCCTGCGCGAGCAGTTCGGCTTCACCGGCTCCCCGATCGAGCTGTCCGTCCGCGTCCGCGAGAAGCGCCGCAAGCGCTGAGGCAGGCGTAGGCCTGACCCGGTGAGCCGGCGCTGGCGCCGACCCGGGCAGGTGACGCTGGCGCTGACCAGGGGAGGTGACGCTGACCCCACCCGGAGAGGCGGCCGAGAGCCCGGCAACGCGCAGGCGTTCGAGGCGGGCGACGCGTGGCGTCTGCGAGCGGGTCGCTCCCGCCCCGAATCGCCCAGCCCCGCCGACCGGGCACGTGAGCCGCGGACCGCACCGCCGCAGGGCGATTCGAAGCGGCCCGCGGTCATGCGGTAGTCTGCCGGAGGCTCGAACGGGCCACGGGACGTGGCGCAGCTTGGTAGCGCACTTGACTGGGGGTCAAGGGGTCGCAGGTTCAAATCCTGTCGTCCCGACGGAAAAGCCCTGGTGAGAAGACCTCTCACCAGGGCTTCGTTGTGGGCCGGGTGCGACTCGTCACGCGGTCGAGGCCCGCCCTGGGCTGCCGTGGGGCCAACGGTGCCCGAGACAGCCACCGCTCGGACTATCACCGCGCGACCCACGTTTTCGGTGCCAACGCTCTGACCAGCGATATCGTGGAACGGGCTGGCGTCAGGTGTCCACGGTGATAGTCCGAACGGTGACTAGCAGCCGGTAACTAATGGCCGGAGCCCTTGACGGCCGCGGTGCTGGCCCGATGAGTGCGGCCAGGGGATCCACACGCCACGCGCTCCCCAACCCACCCGCTCCCCAAGCCACAGGAGCCTGTGCCATCGGACGAGACCGCCGGGCTCTGACGAAATCATCTCCGCAGAGGTGATCCAGTTGAAGTCGGGCGGTCCGGTCTCAGCCCCCGAGACCACCCGCCCAGCCCCCGACACCACCCGCCCGAACGGGCCATGCGCCGCGTTAACCGTTCGGAGAATTGCCTCGCGACGAAGGCCGCGCGGGCCGGGGCGCCTGTGCCAGGGTGAGGGGCGGCGACCGCCGACCGGGCGAAAGCCGCAGCCCGACGAAGGCCCAAACGACGAACGCCAAGGCGACGAACGCCAAGGCGACGAACGCGAAGGCCAGCCCAGGCCAAGAGCAGCCCAGGCCAAGACCAGCCCAGGCCCAAGACCGGCGCAGGCGCGAAGGCCAGCGCAGGCCGAGCCATCCCAAGGCGCCGCACCTGAGACGAAGGAGTCGCAGACAGATGAGCAGCGAGGCCGCGAGCAGAACGCGGCCCCTGGCGGGCGTCCGCGTCATCGACTACTCGCACTTCCTCGCGGGCCCGTACCTGTCGCGGTGCCTGGCGGCGATGGGCGCCGACGTCATCAAGGTGGAGCGCCCCACGACCGGCGACGCCTCCCGGCAGAGCCCGTATCAGCGCCAAGGCCACTCCGGCTACTTCATGCAGCAGAACCTCGGCAAGCGCGGCCTGTGCCTGAACATTAAGGACCCCCGCGGCGCCGAGCTGTTCGGCAAGCTCCTCGACACCGCCGACGTGTTCGTCGAGAACTACCGCCCCGGCGCCCTGACCAAGCTCGGGCTCGGCTACACCGACGTCGCCGCCCGCAACCCCGGCATCGTCTACTGCTCGATCAGCGCCTACGGGCACAGCGGGCCCGACTCCCACCGCGCCGGATTCGGCCTCATCGCCGAGGCCAAGGCCGGCGGCATGGCGATGCTCGGGGTGCCCGGCGACCCGCCTCCGGTCTACGGCATCTCGATCGCCGACATGTACACCGGCATCCACGGCGTCGCCGCCGTCAACGCCGCCCTCTTCGGGCGCACCCGCACCGGCCGCGGCCAGCACATCGACCTCGCGCTCTACGACTGCATGGTCTCCGTGCACGAATACGCCGTGCAGCAGTACCTCCTCAGCGACGGCCGGGTGCTGCCCAGCCAGATGGGACCCGAACTGCCCGGCTCCACCGTCTACGGCGTGTTCCGCGCCGCCGACGGCTACTTCGTGCTCGCCGCCCAGCAGGAGCCGACGTGGCGGCGCCTCGCGATGCTCATCGGGGGAGCGGAGCTGGAGGCCGACACCACCTACCACTCCCTCGAAGGCCGCAACGCCCACCGCGACCACCTGCGCGCCCTCATCGAGGAGTGGGCCACGCGCCAGTGCGGCGTGGCCAGCGTGCTCGAACAGCTGGAGGCCGCGGGCCTGGCGTGCGCGAAGATCCAGAACATCGACGACGTCGTCGCCGACCCCCAGATCGCCGCGCGCAACATGATCCTCGACCTGGAGCACCCGCAGCTCGGCCCGATCCGCTTGCCCAACCTGCCGTTCCGCTTCTCGGAGGCCGACACGAGTCCGACCCGCCTGGCCCCCGGCCTCGGGGAGCACAACGCGGAGCTCGCCGCGGAGCTCGGCTACGGCGACGCCGACATCGAGGAACTCCTGGCGCAGGGCGTGCTGTACACGGCGCCGAACGAGCCGGCCGCGGACGAACCCCCGGAGACCTCATGACCACGCGCATCGCGCTCGCCGGAGCCGGTCTCATCGGCCGCGACCACCTCGCCGCCCTCGCGGCGACCCCCGGCTGCGAGCTCGCCGCGGTCGTCGACCCGAACCCCGCGACCGCGGACATCGCCCGCACCGCCGGCGCCCCGTGGTACCGAGGTTGCCCGACCTCCTGGAGGCCGACCGCCCCGACGGCGTCATGCTCGCCACCCCCAACCCGCACCACCTGCCCGGCGCGCTGGAGTGCATGGCGGCGGGGGTGCCGGTGCTCGTCGAGAAGCCGCTGGCCGACTCCGCGCAGGCCGCTCGCGCCCTGCACGCGGAGGCCGAACGCCGGGGAGCAAGAGTGCTTGTCGGGCACCACCGCACCCACAGCGCGATCATGCGCCGCGCCGCCGACATCATCGCCTCCGGCGCCCTCGGCGACATCGTCGCAGTCACCGGCACCGCGCCCTGTTCGCCAAGCCCGACGCCTACTACGAGAGCGCCCCGTGGCGCACGCAGCCGGGTGGCGGCCCGATCCTGCTCAACCTCATCCACGAGATCCACAACCTGCGCATCATGTGCGGCGAGATCGAGCGGGTGCAGGCGGTCACGTCGAACGCGACCCGGGGATTCGCCGTCGAGGACACCGCCGCCATCGTCGTCGGGTTCGCCTCCGGCGCCCTCGGCACGTTCCTGCTCTCCGACGCCGTCGGCTCGGCCCGCAGCTGGGAACAGACCTCGCAGGAGAACCCCGACTACACGACCTACCCCGACGAGGACTGCTACCACGTCGCCGGCACGATGGGCTCGCTGTCGGTGCCGACGATGCGCCTGAAGCGGTTCCGCTCACCCGCTGACCGGTCGTGGTACCTCCCGCTGGAGGAGTCGGTCACCCGGCCGGAGCGCGCCGACCCGCTGCGCGCCCAGATGGCGCACTTCGCCGCCGTGATCCGCGGCGAGGCGCAGCCGCTGTGCACCACCCGCGACGGCGCGCTCAACGTGCTCGTCGTCGACGCCATCAAGCGGTCCGCGGCCTCCGGCGCGGTGGTGGACATCCACCCGCTGTGACCCAGCCGTCTCCGGCCGTCGATGCCCCGGGGGCTGCGGGGACTTCGGCACTCCGGAGGCTGCGGGGGCTGCGGGGCCGGTAACGGGACACCTGTTTCCGGCTCCGGACACCGACCGGCTCACGGGACACCGATAAGACGACAGGACACGCGCGATAGCCGGTGTCCCGTCGAGCAACCGGTGTCCCGCCGAACAACCCGTGCCCGGTTCGACGCGCCAGGGCCCCGCCGAACAACCGGTGTCCCGCCGAGGAGCCGGAGGCAGCCCGGGCGGGGTGCTCGTGCCGAGGCCGGAGGAGGAGTGCGAGTGACACAGGCCCCCGGATTCCACGTGAACTAACCGGAGAATTACCTGACGCCGATCGGGGCCCGGCGCGCACCGGCTGTGCCACGATGGTGCGCGTCACTCGGGCATCGGCCGTCTCGCCGAGGCCGGAGCCGCCCACAGCCGCCACCGCCGGCCGCGTGCCGAGGTCGGCCGACGTCCCCGATCGAGAAGCGGGCGGTTCCGTCGGCAATCCCCGCTGTCGCCGCAGGTCACGGTCTTCGGCCTCCGGGGCACCACCACCCACGAAGGAGTCCGCATGGACGTGCTTCTCATCAACGGCCCGAACCTCAACTCCCTCGGCACGCGCAACCCCGCGCAATACGGCACGACGACGCTCGCCGACGTGGAGAACAGCGTCACCGCGCAGGGCGAGGAGCTCGGCCTGCGCGTCGAGTGCTTCCAGAACAACCACGAGGGCGGCATCGTCGACCGCATCCACGAGGCCAAGAAGCAGGGCTGCAAGGGGTTCGTCATCAACCCGGGCGCCTACACCCACACGAGCATCGCCATCCGCGACGCGTTCGAGGCGGTGGAGTTGCCGTTCGTCGAGATCCACATCAGCAACGTGCACGCCCGCGAGGCGTTCCGCCATCACTCCTACCTGTCGCCGATCGCGGCCGGCGTCATCGTCGGGTGCGGGGTGCGGGGCTACAACCTTGCGCTCGCGCACCTGGCCGCGCTCATCGAGGAGCGCTCCTGACGCGAGCGCGGGCCGGCACCGCGCACTCACGCGGAGGCGGCACGACACCCCGCGCACCCCGTCCGCACAGCTTCGTCGCTAGGGGTATCCCGGGGGCCCGCGGTGCGGTACAGTCGCGTTCGAAGATTTAACTATTTAGTTCATTGCCTGGTCGCGCCGATGCACCCGATCGCCGACTCCGGGCGCCGGTCAACGCAGACATCGGAAGGCATGAACATGGCTGACGGCAAGCCCAAGAGCACCACCCCCGAACAGGACGCCGAGCTCGACGCCGCGTTCGAGAAGGCGCGCGCCGCGATGGCGCAGATCGAGGACTACACCCAGGAGCAGCTCGACCGCCTCTGTCAGGCGATCGCGTGGTCGGTCGCCAACAAGGTGACGTTCACCCGCCTCGTCAAGGAGGGCATCGAGGCGAGCGGCCTGGGCGACCCGGTGAGCCGCATGGGCAAGCCCGGCGAAGACGATGCTCATCGGCGCACGGCACGATCATCCTCGTCGTCGGCGGCCTGACGTTCTGCTCACCGTCATCTCGGCGATCGCCGCGTTCCTGTCTCCGGAGACCTACCGGATGCACCGCGACGACCTGGGCGTGCCCGGCGCGCAGCAGATCCCGAAGGACGAGTACGACCGGCTCCGTGCCGAGTCGCTGGCGCAGGCGCGCGCCGCGAAGGCGGCCCGGCACTGACGGCCGGCCACACCGAACCCCGACGGCAGAACGGAGAACCGAGTGCGTTCCACGACCAATCCGATCGTGGCCATGGTGTTGTGTGTCTTCCTCGGGCTGGTCGGCTGGTACATGCGGGGCCAACCCGGGCAGAACGCCTCCTTCATGGGCCTGGCGTTCCTGGTCGTGGCCGCCGCCGGCTTCGTCGGCAATCTGCTGGTCTGGCTCGGTAGCCGACGGTGACGACGGCGCGGCCGCATCGCGACGATGCGGCCGCGTCGCCGTGTCGTCATGCCGCCGTGAGTTGTTGACGAAAGGTCGATACCCGTGGATTTCGCGTTGACCAGTGAGCAGCAGACGCTCGTGCAGACGGTGCGAAAGTTCGTGTACCGCGAACTGGTGCCGCTGGAAGACGAGATCGAACGCACGGGTCAGCTCGCGCCGGAGCTCGCCCGATCGGTTTTCGAGAAATCCACGAGACTCGGCTTCTATGCCACGAACGTGCCCGAGGAGTACGGCGGAGGCGGTCTGTCCGCGCTCGAGACGATGCTGCTCGAGGAGCAGTTCGGGCACACCAAGGACATCCTCATCCGGCGCGCCTTCGGCAACGTCTACGAGGTGCTGTTCGTCGGCACCGACGAGCAGAAGCAGCGCTGGCTGCTGCCGTGCGTGCAGGGCGAGCGGACCTGCTCGATCGCCATCACCGAGCCCGGAGCCGGGTCCGACGCCGCCGGCATCAGCACCCGCGCCACCCCGACCGGCCAGAGGTGGACGCTCAACGGGCACAAGCACTTCGTCAGCGACGGCATGTTCTCCGACTTCTTCATCGTCTCGGCCGTCACCGATCCGGCCGCGCGGCCCCGGCACATCTCGCTGTTCCTCGTCGACAAGAACACCCCCGGGGTGACCATCGGCAAAGACCAGAAGATGATGGGGCTCACCGGCACCAGCCACGTCGAGATCTTCTTCGACGACGTGGCTCTCGGGCCGGAGAACCTGCTCGGCGGTGAGGGCAACGGGCTGCGGCTCGTGCTGACCACCCTCGGCCGGGTGCGGCTCGGCCAGGTCGGCGCCCGCGCCCTCGGCAAGGCCTGCCGCCTGCTCACCCTGGCCGTCGAATACTCAGCGCAGCGCGAACAGTTCGGTCGGCCCATCGGCGACTTCCAGATGATCCAGGCCATGCTGGCCGACAGCGCCATCGAGATCCAGCGCTCCCGGCTCTTGCTCTGGCGCGCGGCGTGGGCCCTCGACGTCGGCGACGACAAGGCCGCGCGCACGCTGATCTCCATGGTCAAGGTCGACGCGGCCGAAACGCTCGGGCGAGTGGCCGACCGCACCGTGCAGATCTTCGGCGGCAGCGGCTACGCGAAGGAGTCGGTGGTCGAACGGCTCTACCGCGACGCCCGGATCTTCCGCATCTTCGACGGCACCTCCGAGATCCACCGCACGGTAGTCGCCGGCGGCCTGCGCCGCGTCGGCCCCCAGGTCTACGACGTGGGAGCCTGACCGGCTCCGTCCTCCGGCGTGCGCAACCAGGCGAGCATCATCGACTGCACGGTGGCGACGAGCTCGTCGAGGTGTTCGCGCGTGCGGATGTCGATGTCGAACGAGGCCTCGACAGTGGGGGCGTTGGTGATCCGGAAGACCGCGAGGCCGCTCATCATGAGGTGTAGTTCGAGCGCGCTCGGCCGGCGCCGGAAGTCGCCGGTGGCCAGGCCGCGGTCGAGGATGTCGTCGATGAGCCTGATGATCGGCTGGTTCAACGCGCTCTGCCGGTGGGTCGCCTTGAGGTTCTGCGCGCAGAGCCGGTTCTCGGTGGCCACGAGCTTGGCGAGGTTGGGGTGGGCCTCGTGGTACTCGAGGGTGTGCCGGATGAGGCTCTGCAGCGCCTGCGGGGGCGCCAGCGCCGAGAGGTCCAGCGCCTGTTCGGCCTCCCGGATGTCGGCGTACGCCTTCTCCAGCACCGCGGTGTACAGCCCCCGCTTGTCGGTGAAGTAGTAGTAGATCATCCGTTTGGTCGTCAGGCTTCGGCTGGCGATCTCGTCGACCCGGGCCCCGAAGAAGCCGCGCGCCGCGAACTCGTCGGCGGCCACGGTCAGCAGGTCTTCACGGGTCCGCGCAGCGTTGCGTCGCCCTGCTGCGGTGGCGCGCGGCTCTGGCATGACGGACCTCTCGACGGCTGCCAGGGCCAGGAATTCGGTGGGCAGACCCGGTGCGGCGACGGCCGCGACCGGACTGCCGCCGCCACGCACGACCGGCGTGCGCTGCGTGTTCGCGGCCCCTTTCAGCCACCAACCATCTCACGCAGATGGGCATACATTCGACTCTGGCTCGCGGGCACCCCCGTGAACAGCGAAAACGCCTCGACGGCCTGCTCGGCGGCCATGCCGCCGCCGTCGACCGTCAGGCAACCCGCGGCCCGAGCGCGACGCACCAGCTCGGTCTCCAGTGGGAAGTAGACGACCTCCGCGACCCACAGGTCAGGGCGCAGCAGCTCGGTCGGCACGGCGCATCCGGGGTGGGTGGCCATACCGGTCGGCGTGACGTGCGCGATGCCAACGGCGCCGTCGTCGAGCGCGGCGGCCAGGTCGGAGCCGATCGTGATGCGACCGTCTCCGTAGAGGGCGTTCATGCGGTCGGCGAGCAGGCCGGCCCGGGCCTGGTCGAGGTCGAGAAGCGTGATGTGCTCGAAGCCGAGGTCGAGCAGGGCGTAGGCGACCGCGGAGCCGGCGCCACCGGCTCCGATCTGCACCACGCGGGTGCGCGGACGGTCGCCGAGCGCGGCCTCCAGCGGACGGGAGAAGCCGCACCAGTCCGTGTTGTGCCCGACCGCCCGGCCGTCGCGGATGACGACGGTGTTGACGGCCCCGAGCGCGGTGGCGCGGTCGGAGAGTCCGTCGAGGTGCGGGATGATCGCGGTCTTGAACGGGTGCGTGACGTTGAAGCCGCTGTAGCCCAGGCGCTTGGCCCAGCCGATGACCTCGGGCAGGTCGTCCGGGCCGAGGTGCTCGACGAGGGCGTCGAGGATGCGATACGGCACCGACATGCCCTGCTCGTGACCCTCGCGCTCGTGCATCGCCGGGGTGCGCGAGGCGCCGATGCCCTCCCCGATGAGAAAGAGGCTGTGCGTGGTCAGTGGCTGCGCTGCCATGGGGGACTCCGTTCGCGAGGGGCGAGGTCTCCCGCGTGTCCCGGTGCGGGACCGCGACGGGATTCACCCCCAGTATGTACGGTCTAGTCCGTTCGATGGGGCGGTACGGCCAGCCTCATCGAGGGCTCATCGAGGGCTCATCGAGGGCTCATCGAGGGCTCATCGAGGGCTCAGAGGGGCTCCGCGGCGAGGTCGGCGAGGGCGCCGGCGACGTCCTGCGGCTGCGGCCCGACGCCGGCCTCGGGCACGCCGAGCGCCCGCAGCAGCACGAACCGCCAGCCGCGCCGGTACTTACGGTCCTTGCGCAGGGTGTCGACCAGATCGTCGTAGGCGAACGTCGCGCGGACCGGCAGACCCAGGGCCTGCAGCACCTGCCGGTGCGCCCGCACCCCGGCCGCGTCGAGGCGCCCGAGCCGGTGGCTCAGGTAGGCCGCCGCCATCATCCCCAGGGCCAGCGCGTCACCGCCGGACAGCGAGCGGTCGGCCCGGGCGAACGCCCGCGAGAACGTGTGTCCGTAGTTCAGGTGCAGCCGGCCGCCCTCCTCGCGTTCGTCCGACGTGACGACGTCGCCCTTGATCTCGACGCTGCGCCGCACGAGGCCGACGAGGCGGGCCGTGTCGCGGGCGGCGATGGCCGCACTGCCGTCCGCCAGGTCGTCGAGCAGGGCGGGGTCGCGCACGAGTCCGTGCTTGACGATCTCCGCCAGGCCCGCGTCGAAATCCGGCCGCCCCGGGGCCGCCGCGAGGCTGACGTCGCAGACGACGACGACCGGCTGGTGGATGAGCCCGAGCAGGCTCGTGCCGTCGGCGAGGGCGACCGCGCACTTGCCGCCGACGGCGGAGTCGGCCTGCGCTTCCAGCGTCGTCGGCACCAGCGCGTGCGCCATCCCGCGGTTGTACGTCGCGGCCACGAAACCGACCAGTTCACAGACGCGTTCGCTGCCGACGCCGACGAGCAGGTCGCCGCGGTGCACGCCCAGGGCGCTCAGCTGCTCGGTGGTCCGGGCGAGCCGGGTCAGGCCGTCGGGGCCGTCGGGGCCGTCCGTTGCGCCGGTGCCGCCCGTGCCGCCGGGCTCGCCGTCGACGGTGATCCGGGAGACGGGCCGGTCGAGGTCGCCCAGGTGGTGGGCGACGAGCCCGGCCGCGTCGTCGGCGGCGTGGTCGGCGAGCACGACGATCCGCTCGGCATCGGTGGGCACCGGCAGCAGCCGCGCGATCTGGCCGACCAGACCGGCTCCGACGTGCACGCGGTAGGAGCCGCCGGGGGGTGCGACGAGCACGCCCTTGGTGCCGTCGGCCTCGGCGGTGCCGGTGATCTGGTCGATGATCTCCCAGGCGATGTCCTCGACGCGGCGGCCGGTCGTGCGCGAGACGACGGTGGCGACGTCGGCGTAGATCGCCAGGCGGCCGGCGTACAGATCCGGCAGGCCGGGATCGTGCAGCATCGGGCGGTACTCGTCGCGGCCCACGCGCAGGATCGCCTCGTCGAGGTCGACGTGCAGGTAGATGACGGTGTGCGCGGCGAGCCGCTCGCGCGTCGCCGCCCGCCCGCACGCGCCGCCGCCGAGCGACAGGACGCAGTCGGGCCCCTCGAGCAGGCGCTTGATCGCGCCCTCCTCGATGTCACGGAAGGCGTCCTGACCGTGCTCGGCGAAGATGTCCTTGATGGCCCGCCGCTGCTCGTGTTCGATGACGAGGTCGGAATCGACGAAGGGGAGGCCGAGCCGCTCGGCGAGGATGCGTCCGACGGTCGTCTTGCCCGCGCCCATGAATCCGACGACGACGATCAACGCTGTTCTCCTTGGCATCGGTGCAGTGCCCGCCGGCGGCGTGCGCACCGCGCGGCGCGGTCGCGCGCACTCTACCGGGCGTGCCCCACCCGGCCGAGAGCGGAGTCGTGTCGAACAATGGAGACCGCGGCCCGGTGCTGGAGGGTCGCGGGTACCGGATCCGACGGGTGAGGAGGGGTTGTGCGCGAGTCCGACGAGCGGGCCCCCGACGGCGCCGTCCCCGATAGCGTGCTCCCCGACGGCGTGCTCCCCGATGGCCCGAGTCCGGCGGACACCGGCGCGACGAGCGATCCGGCTCGAAGGCCCCCGCTGGGCCCCGTCGACGCATCGATGAGCCTGATCAACGAGCTGCTGAACCGCCCGCTCGATCCCGGCTACGCCGCGGCGGCCCGTCGCCGCGCCCGCGGGGAGCGGGCGGGGGCGGCGCAGCGCGTGGTCATCGGTCTGCTGGCCGTCGCGCTCGGCGTGCTCGTCGGTGTCGCGATCACCAACCTGCGGGTGCCCGCGGCCGCCTCCGCGCAGGCCCGCGAGGAGCTGGTGCACCGCATCGACGCGGCCAACGCCGACGCCGCGGGCCGCGAGGCCCGCATCGCGCGGCTGCGGGGGGAGGTCGACGCGCTCGGGGCGCGGGCCGCCTCCGAGACGGGGGAGGACCCGTCGGCGGCGGTCGCGGTGCTCGGGATCCAGGCCGGGTCGGTGGCGATGACCGGCCCCGGCCTGCAGGTGACGCTCGACGACGCCCCTGACGCCACCGTGGCCGATCCCGAACAGGCCCAGCGCGGCGGCGCGTTCGCGCCCGGGCGGATCGTGGCCCGAGACGTGCAGGCCGTCGTCAACGCCCTCTGGGAGTCGGGCGCCGAGGCGATCGCGATCAACGGTCAGCGGCTCACGTCGACGTCGGCCATCCGCCACGCCGGGCAGGCGATCCTCGTCAACTACCGGCCGCTGACCCGGCCCTATGTCATCACCGCGCTCGGGCCGCCGACGCTGCAGAGCCGGTTCGCCGACGGCCCCGGCGGGGCGTACCTCGCCGAGCTGAGCAGCGCGTACAACGCGGTCACCGGCACCGAGGCGTTCGCGGCCGCGGATCGCCGGCAGGTGCCCGCCGGGCCCGCGCTCTCGCTGCGATACGCCCGCCCCGACGGCCAGCCCGCGGCCACGCAGACCACGCCCAACGGCACCTCGAACGGCACCCCGAACGGCACCGGACCCACTCCGGGCGGCAAGGAGACGACGTCATGATTCCCGCCATCGGTCTGCTCGTCGGCCTCGTCATCGGCCTGGTGCTGCAGCCGAACGTGCCGCTGTGGATGCAGCCGTACCTGCCGATCGCCGTCATCGCGGCGCTCGATGCCGTCTTCGGCGGTATCCGGGCGGTGCTCGACGGGATCTTCGACGACAAGGTCTTCGTCGTCTCCTTCGTCTCCAACACCCTCGTCGCCGCGTTCATCGTCTTCCTCGGCGACCAACTCGGAGTGGGGGCCCAACTGTCCACCGGCGTCGTCGTCGTGCTCGGGGTGCGGATCTTCTCCAACGTCGCCTCGATCCGCCGGCACCTGTTCAAGGCCTGAGGGGGCGGCGATGAGCGACGAGCGCCTCGACCGGTCGAGCGAGGAACGCCCCGAGCAGACCCCGGAGCCGGCGCCCGGGCCGGGGCCCGAGCCGGAGAGCGCGGCGGAGCCGAACGGGTGGCGCCGGCTGCGGCAGGCCCTGCGGCCGCGGCCCTCGCGCTACGCGCTCGTGGTCGCGCTGCTCGCGGCGTTGCTCGGCGTCGGCATCTCCACCCAGATCGGGCAGACCCGCGAGGCGGGCCTGGAGAACCTGCGCCAGTCCGAGCTCGTCGGGATCCTCGACTCGGTGACGCAGCGCTCGAACCGGCTCGACGAGGAGATCACGCGGCTCACCCAGGAGCGCGACCGGCTCCAGCGGGAGCAGGGGGTGGACCCCGCGCAGGCGCGGGAGGCCGCGACGTCGCGGGCCGACGCCCTGGGCATCCTCGCCGGCACCCTGCCCGCGCGCGGCCCGGGCGTGCGGATCGCGATCACCGACGCGTCGGCGGTCGTCGGGTCGGCGAACCTCCTCGACGCGATCCAGGAGCTGCGCGACGCCGGGGCCGAAGCGATCCAGGTGGGCGACGTGCGCGTCGTCGCCTCCAGCTACGTCACGGAGGGTTCCGGAGGCGGGGTGCTCGTCGACGGCCGCAGCCTGCCCACCTCCTATGCCGTGCTCGCGATCGGCGACCCGCAGACGCTGGCGTCGGCGATGGACATCCCCGGTGGCGTGGTGGAGACGATCCGCGGCGTCGGCGCGACGATCGAGGTGACGCCGACCCAAGACCTCGCGATCGATTCGTTGCACGCGCCCGCGACGCCTCGTTACGCTCGACCCGAGTCGAACCCGAGCTCCACGACCCCGCCCGGGTAGGGTCGGCACGGTCGCAGCGGTCCGCGCGGTCCGCCTGCTCCGCGTCGTCCGTGCGGCCCCGTCGGGCGGACCCATCGAAACCATCAACCCGTCGCGCCGCCGGCGCCCGGATGGAGGAGTGCCATGAGCGAGCTGGAGTACCCCGAGGACCTGCGCTACACCGCCGAGCACGAGTGGGTCCGCAGCGGCGAGGACGGAATCGTGCGGGTCGGGATCACCTCGTTCGCCCAGGACGCCCTCGGCGACGTCGTGTACGTGAGCCTGCCGTCGGTCGGCGAGGAGCTCACCGCCGGCGACGCCTGCGGCGAGATCGAGTCGACGAAGTCGGTCAGCGACCTGTACTGCCCGCTCGACGGCGAGGTCGTCTCCGTCAACGACGCCCTCGACGACACCCCCGAACTCGTCAACTCCGACCCCTACGGCGACGGTTGGCTGTTCGAGCTGAAGGTCGCCGACGCCGCCGCGGTCGAGGAACTGCTCGACGACGCCGCCTACGAGGAGACGCTGGGTTAGTCGCGGGCTGGGCGGGCGCTGGTCGTGGGCGGAGGCCGTCTCACCGACGCCCGCGGCGATTGCGAGTTCTGCACGGGCCCAGCGACACTGATCCAACCAGGCGTGCCCCGTGCCGCCGCGGCGGGCGGGCGTCAGGCCGGTGCGGGTGTCGCGGGCGAGCAACGTCGGCGACGGGCCGCGAATGGTCTACCGTGGTGCTTCAGGTTTCACGTCAGGGTGAGGGAAGAGAGCAGGTGACACGTGGTGGTCGGCGCCGGCGAGGACGCACGGGACAACGACGAGCAGGGAAACGACAAGCAGGCGAATCCGGCGCAGCCGGGTGAGCAGGGCGGGGCGACCGAGGCCTCGCATCGTCCGTTCGATCCCGCCACCCAGCAGTTCCAGGGTCTGGGCGGCGCCGAGCCGGAGCCGGTCAGCGACGCCGACCGCGGCCTGTCCACCGAAGACCACGCGACGATCGAGGCGCTGCGCCCCGGCACCGCCCTGCTGCTCGTGCTGCGCGGGCCGAACACCGGCGCCCGCTTCCTCCTCGACGCCCCGACGACGACCACCGGGCGTCACCCCGACAGCGACATCTTCCTCGACGATGTGACGGTCTCCCGCAAGCACGCGGTCTTCCAGATCGAGGGCGACCAGTTCGTCGTGCGCGACGTCGGCTCGCTCAACGGCACGTACGTCAACCGCGAGCTCATCGACTCCGCGGTGCTGCGCCCGGGCGACGAGGTGCAGATCGGCAAGTACCGGCTGGTGTTCCACACCGCGCGTCGCGCGAACTGAGGTCGTGGCCGACAGCCACCCGACGGGCCGCCGCTCGATCGGGGCCGTGCTGGCGGAGCTGCGGGCGGATTTTCCCGACGTCACCGTGAGCAAAATCCGGTTCCTGGAGGCCCAGGGGCTGGTCACTCCGCGGCGCACCGCCTCCGGCTACCGCAGCTTCGACGCGAAGGACGTGCAGCGGCTGCGCTACATCCTCACCGCGCAGCGCGACCGGTTCTGGCCGCTGAAGGTGATCCGCGAGGCGCTCGACGCGATGGACCGCGGGCTGCAACCCGCCGGCCCGACCGACGAGCGCCCGACCGTGCCAACCGCCACCGACGACCCCGACGTGCCCAGCGCGCAGGAACTGCTGGAGCCGGGCCCGGCGCTGCGACTGACCCGCGCCGAGCTCATGACGGCCAGCGGCCTCAGTTCGCCGATGATCGACGCCCTGTGCGGCTACGGGCTCCTGCAGCCCGACAGCTCCGGGCATTTCGCGGGCGAGGCGCTGCCGGTGGCTCGGGCCGCGGGCGCGCTCGCCTCGTACGGCATCGAGGCCCGCCACCTGCGTCCGTTCCGCACAGCCGCCGACCGCGAGATCGGGCTCATGCAGCAGGTCGTCGCGCCGCTGCGCCGCCGGGACCCCGAGCGGGGCGATGTCGTGGCCGCGGAGGTGCTGCGCCACGGCATCGCGCTGCACACCGCGCTGGTCAAGGCGGCCCTGCGCGATTGAGGTGCCTGCGCGGGCCCGTTGGCGTGGGCCCCGGGACGGCTCAGGGGGTAGCGTGAGGGGGTGCGTGATCTCGACGTCCTCGGTGTCCGCGTGGAAATGCCGACGAACCAGCCGATCGTCCTGCTCCGGGAGCGGGAGGGCGATCGCTATCTGCCCGTGTGGATCGGGGCCGCGGAGGCCGCGGCCATCGCGTTCGCCCAGCAAGGCGTCACGCCGCCGCGCCCGCTGACCCACGACCTGCTGCGCGACGTCATCAGCGCCCTCGGGCACCAGCTGCGCGAGGTGCGCATCGTCGAGCTGCGCGACAACGTCTTCTACGCCAGCCTCGTCTTCGGCGAAGGGGTCGAGGTGTCGTCGCGCACCTCCGACGCCATCGCGCTCGCGCTGCGGGCCCAGGCCCCGATCCGCGTCGAGGACGCGGTCATCGACGAGGCCGGCGTCGTCGTCACCGAGGACGAGGACGACGAGGTCGAGCGCTTCCGCGAGTTCCTCGACCAGGTCTCCGCCGAGGACTTCGACACCCCCGGCGGTTCCGAGGGCTCGCCGGAGTCCAACCGCGGAGACTGACGGCGTGCGGCCGGCGGCAGAAGCCGGCGGTGACCCGCGCAGACGGGGGCAGTGACCACTCGACGGTCGCCGAATGGTCAATGCGAGGGGGAGCGCGACAGCCCGACTCCCTGACCTGCGGGGATGCGCGCGGCCCGACGACTGTCCACTCGCGAGTGGACAGTGCCCCACCAGCTGCCCCGTCTCCCCGTCGGCGGTTGTCGCTATGTCGCGCGCCCGCCGGCTGCGGTCTCGTCCCACCCGCTGCGGAACCACCGCCCTCGCGGGGTCGGCCCCTCACCCGGTGCCATTGAAGCACCCTAGGTCGCTGACCAGGCATGTTGCGGGTCACTGTGCAGTTGACGGTCAGGGTTTCGCAGTCTCGAGATGGGGACCCCAACCCTCAAGAGGCAGCTCAGCGCGACACGCCGACACCCCGGGGCGAGGCGGTGATTGACGGCCCTGGACGCGGCCCCGTAGCGTCATGTATGTCGCCGCCCGTGCCTGCACGCGGCGGCCCCACATTCACCTGACACCGGAGCCCGATCGGCACCGGCGGGTCGCATCCGAGGAGGCTGACGTGAACTCGAACGAGACGCCGACCGGTCGTCGGGTGACCGGTGACCAGGGGCTTCTCTTCGACGACGACCTCCCCGAGCTCGCCGAGGACGAGGGCTACCGCGGGCCGATCGCGTGCCGCGCCGCCGGGATCACGTACCGCCAACTCGACTACTGGGCTCGCACCGGGCTCGTCGAGCCCTCGATCCGCACCGCCACCGGCTCCGGCACGCAGCGCCTCTACGGTTTTCGCGACGTGCTCGTGCTCAAGGTCGTCAAGCGTCTCCTCGACACCGGCGTCTCCCTGCAGCAGATCCGGGTCGCGGTCGGTCACCTGCGTGAGCGCGGCGTCGACGATCTGGCGCAGCTGACCCTCATGAGCGACGGCGCCAGCGTGTACGAGTGCACGAGCAACGACGAGGTCATCGACCTGCTGCAGGGCGGCCAGGGCGTGTTCGGCATCGCCGTCGGCCGGGTGTGGCGCGAGGTCGAGGGCGAGCTCGCGACCCTACCGACCGAGCGCCTCGAGCAGGAGGGTGAGGCCGTGACCGCCGAGGCGGAGCCTCAGGTGGACGAGCTCAGCGCCCGCCGCCGCAAGCGCCGCATCAGCTGACACGCCGCTACCACACCGGCCGGCCGCTCGGCATTCGATATCCGGCACCCCGCGGACCGTGGTGATAACCTCAACGGGCCGACCACCCCGCGCGGGAGAGCCTCGCAGATCGACTGATGATCGACCGATGACCGACCGATGATCGACTCGGTCGCGAGGCGCCGAAGGAGCAAACCTCCCCGGAACCTCTCAGGCGCCAGGACCGCGCGGGCGAGGCACCCTTGGAGCCACGCCGCCGTGGTGACAGGTGGGGAGGGCCATCGACTCGCAGACCCGGAGCACCGGGCGGCGTCATCGAGCCGCCCGGCCGGGCCGACCGGCACAGGGAGAAGCCCCGTGAGCATCGACACCCACACCACCGATCACCGACCCGATCCCGCCGAGCAGGTCTGCGGCATCCCGCTGGCCGTCGACGCGCCGTTCGTCGCGCGCCACCTGGGCCCACGCGACGAGGACGTCGCCGCGATGCTGTCGGTCATCGCCAAGGACAGCCTCGACGACCTGATCGCGACGACGCTGCCCAGCGCGATCCGCACCGACCGGCCGTTGGGCATCGAGTCGGCACCCAGCGAGCAGGAGGTGCTCACCGAGCTGCGCGCCTTCGCGGGTGAGAACCGGGTGCTGACGTCGATGATCGGGCTCGGCTACTACAACACGGTGATCCCCTCGGTCATCAAGCGCGACGTGCTGCGCAATCCGGCCTGGTTCACCGCGTACACGCCGTACCAGCCGGAGATCTCCCAGGGCCGCCTCGAGGCCCTGTTGAACTTTCAGACCGTCGTCAGCGAGCTGACCGGCCTGGCCACCGCCAACGCCTCCCTGCTCGACGAGAGCACCGCCGCCGCCGAGGCGATGACCCTCATGCGACGCGCCTCCAAGGCGCCCAAGAACGCCGTGCTGCTCGTCGACTCCGGCGTGTTTCCGCAGACCCTCGCCGTGATCCGCACTCGCGCGCTGCCGATCGGCATCGAGGTCGCCGTCGGTGACCTCGACGGCATCGACTCCGCCGAGGCGCTGCGCGCCGCCGCCGGCGACCGGCACGTGTTCGGGGTGCTCGTGCAGTACCCGGCCGCGGACGGCCGGCTCCGCGAGACCGCGCAGCTGAACCGGCTCACCGAGGTCGCGCACGAGGCGAAGGCGCTGGTCACCGCGGCGGCCGACCTGCTCGCGCTGACGCTGGCCACGCCTCCCGCGCAGTGGGGCGCCGACGTCGCGGTCGGCACGACCCAGCGGTTCGGGGTGCCGATGTTCTTCGGCGGCCCGCACGCCGGCTACATGTGCGTGCGCGCCGGCCTGGAACGCACGATGCCCGGCCGGCTCGTCGGGGTGAGCAAGGACGCCGACGGGGCGCCCGCGTACCGCCTCGCGCTGCAGACCCGCGAACAGCACATCCGCCGCGAGAAGGCGACGAGCAACATCTGCACCGCGCAGGTGCTGCTCGCCGTGCTCGCCTCGATGTACGCCGTCTACCACGGCCCCGCCGGGCTGCGCCGGATCGCCCTGCGCACGCACGCCTACGCGGCCGCGATCCGCGACGGGCTCGCCGAGGCAGCCAAGGCAGCCGAGGTCGAGGTGCTGCACGACCGGTTCTTCGACACCCTCGCGGTGCGGGTGCCCGGACGCGCGGCCGAGGTCGTGGCCGCCGCCCTCGAGCGCGGCATCAACCTGTGGCGCGCCGACGACGACACGGTGTGGTTGTCGTGCGACCAGCAGACGACCGCGCAGGACGCGGAGGCGGTGCTCGACGCGTTCGGGGTGCAGGCGCGGGTCGACGTCGTCGACACCGACTCCGTTGACGTCGCGGGGCGCTGGGGGCAAGAGCAGGTGCGCACCGACGACTGGCTCACCCAGCCGGTCTTCAACACGTACCACTCCGAGACCGCGATGATGCGCTACGTCCGGCGCCTCTCCGACCGCGACTACGCCCTCGACCGCGGGATGATCCCGCTCGGCTCGTGCACGATGAAGCTCAACGCGGCGACCGAGCTCGACTCGATCACCATGCACAACTTCGCCGACCTGCACCCGTTCGCGCCCGCCGATCAGAGCCGGGGCAGCCGAGCGATGATCCGCCAGCTGCAAGACTGGCTCGTCGACCTCACCGGCTACGACGAGGTCACCCTGCAGCCCAACTCCGGCGCCTCCGGAGAGCTCGTGGCGCTCATGGCGATCCGCGCCTACCACCGCGACAACGGCGGGCAGGAGCGCGACATCTGTCTCATCCCCTCCAGCGCCCACGGCACCAACGCCGCGAGCGCGGTCATGGCGGGCTTCCGGGTGGTCGTCGTGAAGTCCACCGACGACGGCTCCGTCGACATGGACGACCTGCGGGCCAAGGTCGACCAGCACGGCGACCGGCTCGCGGCGATCATGGTGACCTACCCCTCGACGCACGGGGTGTACGAGGACACGATCATGCCGCTGTGCGAGCTCGTGCACGCCGCCGGCGGCCAGGTGTACATCGACGGCGCGAACATGAACGCGCTCGTCGGGGTCGCCCGGCCGGGGGAGTTCGGCGGCGACGCCAGCCACCTCAACCTGCACAAGACGTTCGCGATCCCGCACGGCGGCGGTGGCCCCGGAGTCGGTCCGGTCGGGGTGCGCTCTCACCTGGCCCCGTACCTGCCGAACCACCCGCTGGATGCGGAGGCGGGCCCGGCCACCGGCGTCGGCCCCAGCGTCGGCGCCCCGTTCGGCTCCGCCGGCGTGCTGTCGATCTCGTGGGCGTACCTGCGGCTCATGGGCGCCGCGGGCCTGACGAAGGCCACCGGCGTGGCCGTGCTCAACGCCAACTACATCGCGGCCCGGCTGCGTGAGCACTACCCGGTGCTGTACTCCGGCGCCGACGGCATCGTCGCCCACGAGTGCATCCTCGACCTGCGCGAGCTGACCAAGCGCACGGGCGTGACCGTCGACGACGTCGCCAAGCGCCTCATCGACTACGGCTTCCACGCCCCGACGATGAGTTTTCCGGTGGCCGGCACACTCATGGTCGAGCCCACCGAGAGCGAGGACCTCGCCGAGCTCGACCGGTTCTGCGACGCGATGATCGGTATCCGCGCCGAGATCGAGCACGTGGCCGCCGGTGAGGTCGACGTGGCCGACAGCGTGCTGCGCGGCGCCCCGCACACCGCGCCCGAGCTGGTGCGCGAGTGGGACCGGCCGTACAGCCGGCAGGAGGCGGTCTACCCGGGCGGCGTCGACCCGCGCAGCAAGTACTGGCCGCCGGTGCGCCGCATCGACGGCGCGTACGGCGACCGGCACCTGCTGTGCACGTGCCCGTCGCCCGAGGCGTTCGAGACGCCCGAGGCGGTCGCGGGGGCCTGAGCGCTGGCCTGGGCGCGGGGCCCGAGAATTCGGCGGGGTGCTGCGGTGTGCGTCAGCGGCTTCGGGCCGTAAGAATGTCCCAGAGCCGGGACCCCCTGGCTGCACCGAGCCCGCCGACGAAGACGAGGTACCGCGATGGGCCAGGAGGTCGCTCGCAACGAGTGGTCGAACGAACAGCGCCGCCGATACCGCGAGAAGGTGGTCCAGAACCTCGACGTCTTCGAGCGCATGCTCGTGACGAGCAGCTTCGACTCGGACGTGCCGATGACCGGCATGGAGATCGAGTTGTACCTCGTCGACGAGTCGCTGCAGCCCAGCTACAACAACGCAGCGGTGCTCGAGGCCATCGACCATCCGGCGTTCACGACGGAGCTCGCGCAGTTCAACATCGAGTGCAACGTCGACCCGCGGGTGCTCGACGGCGACGCGCTGCGCACGCTGGAGGCCGACGTGCGCTCCGGCCTGGACGCGGCCCGGGCCAAGGCGCAGTCGGCCGGCAGCGACGTCGTCGCCGTCGGCGTGCTGCCGACCGTCACCTCGGAGCACTTCGACTCCCCGGAGTGGATGAGCGCCAACCGCCGTTACCTCGCGCTCAACGACGCGATGATGCGGATGCGCGGTGAGGACATGCTCATCGACATCTCGGGGCCGACGGGGGAGCGGCTCGCGTTCTACTCCGGCTCCCTGGCCCCGGAGTCGGCGTGCACGTCGCTGCAGCTGCACCTGCAGGTCGCGCCCAGCGACTTCGCGGCCTTCTGGAACGCCGCGCAGGCGCTGGCCGGGCCGCAGCTGGCGATCGCCGCGAACTCGCCGTTCCTGTGCGGCAAGGCGCTGTGGCACGAGACCCGCATCCCGCTGTTCACGCAGTCCACCGACACGCGCTCGGTCGAACTCGTCAACCAGGGGGTGCGCCCGCGGGTGTACTTCGGCGACCGCTGGATCACGTCGATCTTCGACCTGTTCGAGGACAACGTGCGCTACTACCCGGCGCTGCTGCCCGAGCTCACCGACGAAGACCCGGTCGCCGTGCTGGAGTCGGGCCGGCCGCCGGAGCTGTCGGAGCTCAAGCTGCACAACGGCACGATCTACCGGTGGAACCGGCCGGTGTACGACACCCACGGCGGGCGGCCGCACCTGCGGGTGGAGAACCGGGTGCTGCCGGCGGGCCCGACCGTCGCCGACATCGTCGCGAACATGGCGTTCTACTACGGGGCGCTGTACACCTTCGCCCTCGAGGACCGGCCGGTGTGGACGCAGATGAGCTTCTCCGCCGCCGAGACCAATTTCCGCCACGGCGCCCGCGACGGCATGTTCGCGCGGTTGTACTGGCCCGGCTTCAACGCCGTGAGCCCCGACGAGCTCGTGCTGCGGCACCTGCTGCCCGCCGCGGCCGACGGGCTGTCGAAACTCGGTGTCGACGGCGACGTCGCCGACCACTACCTGGGGATAATCGAGGGCCGCTGCCTCTCCCGCCAGAACGGGGCGACCTGGCAGCTCGACGCGGTGCGCCGCCTCGAAGACCAGGGCAACGACCGGTACCAGGCGCTGACCGCGATGCTCGCCGCCTACATCGAGCGGATGCACAGCAACGAGCCCGTGCACACGTGGACGATGCCCGGAGACTGACCCGGAGGCTGACCATCTACCGAGCTGGAGACCGATCCGCAGACTGAGCCGGCCGATCGCGACGCCTGGCGCACCGACAGCGGGCGATCGGACGGCGCGAGTCGATAGGCTGACACGCACTGCCAGAACCGTCAGAACCCACCTGAAGTTTCGGAGCTGATCTCATGTCTGTTCGTCGCGTCGCCCTGCTGACCGCGGGCGGCTTCGCGCCCTGCCTTTCCTCGGCCGTCGGCGGCCTCATCGAGCGGTACACCCAGCTCGCGCCCGAGATCGAGATCATCGCCTACAAGCACGGCTATCAGGGCCTGCTCACCGGTGACTTCGTGACGGTCACCGACGCGGTGCGCGAGAAGGCGGGGCTGCTGCACCAGTACGGCGGGTCGCCGATCGGTAACTCCCGCGTCAAGCTGACCAACACCAAGGACCTCGTCAAGCGCGGCCTCGTGCCCGAGGGTGTCGACCCGCTGGAGTTCGCGGCCAAGCGCCTGACCGACGACGGTGTCGACGTGCTGCACACGATCGGCGGCGACGACACGAACACGACCGCCGCCGACCTCGCCAAGCACGTCGAGGAGGCCGGGCACCCGCTCGTCGTCGTCGGCCTGCCGAAGACGATCGACAACGACATCGTGCCGATCCGCCAGTCGCTCGGGGCCGACACGGCCGCCGACCAGGGCGCCCGGTTCGCCGCCAACGTGCTCGCCGAGCACAACTCCGGCTCCCGGATGCTCATCGTGCACGAGGTCATGGGCCGCAACTGCGGCTGGCTGACGGCCGCGACCGCCAAGAAGTACCGCGAGTGGCTCGACACCCGCGAGTGGCTGCCCGAGATCGGGCTCACCCGCGAGGCGTGGGACGTGCACGGCGTCTACGTGCCGGAGGCCGAGCTCGACGTCGAGGGCGAGGCGGAGCGTCTCCTGAAGGTCATGGACGAGCTGGGCTGCGTGTCGCTGTTCGTGTCCGAGGGCGCCGGTGTGCCGGAAATCGTCGCCGCCATGGAGGCCGCCGGCGAGGAGGTGCCGCGCGACGCGTTCGGGCACGTGCGCCTCAACGACATCAACCCCGGCCAGTGGTTCGCCAAGCAGTTCGCCGACAAGATCAAGGCCGAGAAGGTCAACGTGCAGAAGTCCGGCTACTTCTCGCGGTCGGCGGCCGCCAACCAGTACGACCTCGACCTCATCAAGTCGATGACCGACGTGGCCGTCGAGAAGGCCCTCGCCGGCGAGCCCGGCGTCATCGGCAACGACGAGGAGCGCGGCGACGAGCTGCGCGCCATCGAGTTCGAGCGCATCGCCGGGCACAAGCCGTTCGACATCACCCAGGACTGGTACAAGGCCCTGCTGGCCGACATCGGCCAGGCCGAGCCGAAGCCCGCCGCCTCCCACTGACGACCTCTGCGGGTCCGCTGAGCGATCGCCGGGAACCTCCTGCCCGACCGGTGGGAGGTCCCGGCGATGCTGCTGTGTGGACAACCCCTTTCGCCCCCTGAACGGCCGCTGAGCTGCGGTTCTTCCACTCAGTTCGGCCCGGGCGGCGCCGATGGGGGCCCACGAGTGTCCAGGGGCGTTGCCCCGCGACTGGATTCGCGGGTCGCTCGCGCGATCGCGACGCCCGGACACCTCGGGGGCAGGCGCACGCCCAGACCGGCGTGCGCTCCATCGCCTATAGGGGAGTGCATCAACCGTGCGGATCCGCCATCTGTCCGGTGCCGTCGCCACGCTCATGGTGGCGCCGGCCCTGACCGTCTTGCCCGTCGCGCAGCCGTCTGCGACGCCGAAACCGACGCCGGTGCCGACCTCGGAACGCCGGGTCGACCTGCTCGACGCGGCCGCGCCGCAGGCCGGTGACGCCGACACGACCGGCGCTGCGGACCTCAAACTGGCCCGCGACCAGATGCGGGGCACGCGCTCGGCGGGTAGCGGGACGACCGGTACGCCCAGCGCCGCCGCCGCCTCGCAGCCGGTCGTGCTGGAGGCGTCGGCGCCGCAGAACGTGCCCGGGCCGGTCGCCGTGGCCGGGGTGACCTTCACCGACGCGCCGGCCGCCGGCACCGTCGTGCAGTACCGCACCCGCGCCACCGGGGCCGGGTGGCAGGCGTGGGAGGCGATCGACTCCGACTCCGTCTCCCGCCTCGTCGACCGCACCGGAGACGGCAGCACCGTCGACGCCGAGGGCGGCTCCGACCCGATCGTGCTCGCGGGCGCCGCCCAGGTGCAGGTGCGCGTGCTCGCCCCCAAGGGCAGCAAGCCCGCCGCGGCGCGCCTGTCGATCATCGACCCGGGCACCGCGGCGCAGGACTCGACGGTCGGCACCGCCGCCCCGGGCACGGCCCACGCGGCCGCCGCCAGGCCCACGATCTACACGCGGGCGCAGTGGGGCGCCGACGAGTCGCTGCGCAAGAACTCACCGACGTACACGGCCGTGCGTGGCGTCATCGTGCACCACACCGCGGGCACCAACAACTACACCAGCGCCCAGGTGCCGGCGATCCTGCGCGGCATCTACGCCTTCCACACCAAGGACCGCGGCTGGGACGACATCGGCTACAACATGCTCGTCGACAAGTTCGGCCGCATCTGGGAGGGCCGTTTCGGCGGGCTGGCGTTCGGCGTGCAGGGTGCGCACGCCTCGGGCTGGAACAAGGAGACGATGGGCATCTCCTACATGGGCGACACCAACCGGGCCGCGGCGACCAGCGCCGGAGTCGGTGCCATCCAGCGCGCGATCGCGTGGAAGGCCGGCGTGCACGGCTTCGACCCCGACGCCTCCACCGACATCTACGGCCGGTGGCGGCCGGTCATCCAGGGGCACCGCGACGTCGGCACGACGAGCTGCCCGGGCACGTCGCTGTACGCGCTGTTGCCCTCGATCCGCCGAGCCAGCGCCCAGCTCGCCGGCACCTACGGCGGCTCCGGCGCGACGCCGATGACGATGCCGACCGCCGGACTGAAGGCCTCGGACGTGCTCCTGCGCGGTCGCACGAACGTGCTGCTGAAGACGAGCCCGGTCGGCAGCACCGGCATGTCGTACTCGACGCAGATCTCCTCGCGCGACTGGCGGCCCTACGACAAGGTGGTCTCCGCCGGCGACTTCGACGGAGACGGTTTCGGTGACGTGCTCGCCCGCCACGCCGCCTCCGGGGGCCTGTACCTGTTCCCCGGCAACTCCCAGGCCCAGCTCGGGGCGCCGACCCGCGTCGGCACGGGGTGGCAGGGGATGCGTCAGCTCAGCGCGGGCGTCGACCTCACCGGCGACCGCCGCCCCGACATCGTGGCCGTCGACGCAGCCGGGGTGCTGTGGGTGTACCCGAGCACCGGCCGCGGCACGTTCGGGCCGCGGATCTCCTCGGGCCGCGGCTGGTCGGGCCTGCGCAGCGTGGTCTCGCTCGGCGACTGGGACGGCAACGGCGTCGGTGACGTGCTCGGTGTGCTGCCCGACGGCCGCGCGTACGTGTACCCGTTCAACGGCAAGGGTGCCTGGCGCGGCGGCCGCACCCTGCTCGCGACGAACTTCCGGGTGTTCACGACCTTAGTCGGCACCCCCGGCACTCGCGCGGTCTTCGGCGTGACCAGCACGGGCAGCGGGTACATGATCCGCCGCTACGGCACGACGACCGTGCGCTCGGCGCGGGTGGCGCCCTCCTTCGCGGGCCTGTCCGTCTACGCCGGCTGACCTGTTGACCCGCTGACCCGGCGCGGCCCGCGCGCGCTGGCGAACGCGGGCACGAACCCCGGCCGCCGCGGCGCCGAAACACCGTCGTCACATCGCCTGCCTAGCGTGGCGGACGTGGACGTTGCGGTGATCGGCGCCGCGGGGGCGGTCGGCCGACAGGTGTGTACCCAGCTCGTGGAGCGCCGGGTTCTCCCGACGACCTCCCGGCTCCAGCTCGTCGGGCGGGACGGCGGAGCGTCCGGCGCCGCGACCCACGGGCTGCGGGCCGATCTCATCGACGCCTACGACGAGGTCGCGCCGCTCATCGACGTCGCCTCCCACCCGCGGGACGTCGTCGCCGACGTCGTCGTCATGGTCGGGGGCCGCACGATCCCCACCGACCCGCGGGTGCGCCCCGACCGGCAGGCCCTGGCGCGCGACAACGCCGCAGTCTTCGCCCAATACGCGCAGGCTCTCGGCGAGTACGGCTCCGGGCACGAGGTGGTGGTCGTCGTCTCCAATCCCGTCGAGCTCGGCGTCGCGACGATGGCGGCCGCCCTCGGACGGCGCCGGGTCATCGGCATGGGCGCGTGGCTCGACACGCTGCGGATGCGCCGCGAGATCGCCTCCTCCCTCGGTCTGCGGCGCCAGCGGGTCGGGGGGTTCGCCGCCGGGCAGCACGGCGACCACGTCGTGCCGCTGTGGTCGACGGTGCGCATCGCCGGCCTCGATGTCACCGAACGCCGGGCCGCGGTCACCCGGTTGCGGCGCGAGCGCAGCCTCGACGACTTCGCCGCGGAGGTCGGCGCCGCCCAACAGGACCTGCTCGAGGTGGCCACCCGCGACGTGGGGGAGGCATTCGCGCTCATCGAAACGTGGCCGCCCGACCTGCGCATGGTGGCCCGCCCGTGGATGACCCACCAGAGCGGCGCGCGGACCGCGGTGGCCACCGCCAACGCCACCGTCGACCTCCTGGAGACGCTGCTCGACGGCCGCGAGATCGTCGTCGCCGGGCAGGTCGCGCTGGCCGGCGAGGTCACCGTGCAGGGGCGGCCGGTGCACGGGGTGCTCGGCGTGCCGGTCGTGCTCGGCCCCGAGGGGTGGACCGACGTGTTGCTCGGCGCCCTCGCCCCCGACGAGGAACGCCTCCTGGGCCGCGCGGCCGATCTCATCGCCCGCGGCTGCG
>NZ_BCNQ01000060.1 GCF_001515525.1 Piscicoccus intestinalis NBRC 104926
GCCCCGGGCGTGGGCTCGCGCCCGGTCACGGCCGACCCGCGACGTCGAGCGCCTCCGGCAGCGTGAACGCACCCTTGTAGAGCGCGGATCCGACGATCGCCCCCTCGACGCCCTCGGCCACGAGGCCGCGCAGCGCCTCGAGGTCGGCGAGGGTGGAGACGCCGCCGGAGGCGACGACGGGGCGGTCGGTGCGGGCGCACACGTCGCGCAGCAGCGCCAGGTTGGGGCCGGCGAGCATGCCGTCCTTGGCGACGTCGGTGACGACATAGCGGGCGCAGCCCTCGGCGTCGAGCCGGGCCAGGGTCTCCCACAGGTCACCGCCGTCGCGGGTCCAACCGCGGGCAGCCAGCGTCGTGCCGCGCACGTCGAGGCCGATGGCCACGCGGTCGCCGTGCTCGGCGATCGCGGCCGCCGTCCACTCGGGGTTCTCCAGCGCGGCGGTGCCGATGTTGACGCGGCGGCAGCCGGTGGCCAGCGCCCGCTCGAGGGTGGCGGAGTCGCGGATGCCGCCGGACATCTCGACGCACAGGTCGAGACCGCCCACGATGCGGGCGAGCAGCTCGTGGTTGCTGCCGCGCCCGAACGCGGCGTCGAGGTCGACGAGGTGCAGCCACTGGGCCCCGGCCTCCTGCCAGGCGAGCGCCGCCTCCAGCGGGTCGCCGAACTCCCAGCCGGAGCCGGCCACCCCCTGCTGCAGCTGCACGGCCCGCCCGTCGACGACGTCGACGGCGGGCAGCAGCTCCAGGCGCGGAGCGTCGGCGGGGTGCTGGGCGGGGGTGTTCATGACGATCTCCGAGACTGGACGGGCTGGACGGACTGGGCGGGCTGGACGGGCTGGACGGACTAAATGGGCTGGACGGGCTTCACTGATTGAACGGACAGGCCGGGCCTACCTGCTGGACGGGCCGACCGGACTCAGCGCGCTGGGCCGGCTGGACGCGCTGGACGGGCTCGTCCGGACGGGGAGTCACAGCGTGCCGAGCCAGTTACGCAGCAGCTGGGCTCCGGCGTCGCCGGACTTCTCCGGGTGGAACTGCGTGGCCGACAGTGGCCCGTTCTCGACGGCGGCCACGAATCGGGCTCCGTGCTCGCTCCACGTGACCAGCGGCGCGACCCGCTCGAAGGGGCCCTGCGGGCGCAGGGTCCACTCCTGCACCGCGTACGAGTGCACGAAGTAGAACCGCTCGTCCTGCACGCCGTCGAACAACCGGCTCCCGTCCGGAACCTGCACGGTGTTCCACCCCATGTGCGGCACGACCTGCGCGGGTAGCCGGTCGACGACACCTGGCCACTCCCCCAGGCCCTCCTGCGCCGGGCCGACGCTGGGCTCGGTGGAGGACTCGAACATCACCTGGTGCCCCACGCAGATGCCGAGCACCGGGCGGCCGCCGGCCAGACGCACGTCGACGAGGGCCGGGCCGTCGACGGCCCGCAGCCCGGTCATGCACGCGTGGAAGTTGCCGACGCCGGGCACGACGAGCCCGTCGGCCTCCAGGCAGATGGTGCGGTCGGCGGTGAGTTCGACGCGGGCGCCGAGGCGTTCGAGCATCCGCACAGCGGATCGCACGTTGCCGCTGCCGTAGTCGAGCACGACGACCCGCGGCCGCGGCGTGCGGTGGGCCCCGATCATGCGGGGGTCGATGGGGGGCAACACGGGCACAGCTCAGGCCTCCATCTCGATGCGGTGCCGGGCCTCGTCGGAGACGAGCCGGTCGAACGCGCGCGCGTGCCGACCCGCGGGCTCGACGAGCCTGGCTCCCGGCAGGTCTTCGACGCTCACCTCGCCCGTGAGCAGCTGCGCGCCGGGCAACTCCAAGATGTCGAGCACGCCGGCCAGCACCCCGGTCGCGTCGTTGTCGCCGTCGCGCAGCACCGCGCGCAGCCGAGCCGGGGCGTCGGCGGCAAGACCCGTCGAGCCCGTCGCGGCGAGCGGCCCGCCAGTCGACGCCGCGTCGTGGCCGGCGCGGGGCCCTTCCTGCCCGGCATGTCCGGCCTGCCCGGTAGTCGGCGCGCGGCCCGACTCCTCGAGCAGCCCGGCGGCGGCGACGAGGTCGGCCGGACGCGCCGCGGCCAGCCCGATCGGAGCGACGAGGCCGTCGCGCGGCGTCCAGATGGCCCAGCGCTGCACGGCCCGCCACGCGTCGGGATGCACGGTGAGCACGGCCTGCCGGCCGAGCTGGAAGACCCCGATCGCGGGCCGCATCCACAGCCCCACCGGGCGCCCGGCGAGGCTGGCGACCGCGTCGTCGTACGGGTAGCGGGCGCGGGCCGGCCCGGTGGGCATGACGACGGTCCAGCCCTCCAGGGGGGCCACGGTCGCGGCACCCAACCCGCGCCGGCTCCACGCGATCGCGGTCTCCGGGCGGCACCGGGACAGCACGAACCCGCGGCCGATGGAGATGGCCCGCCGGCCGCGACGCGCGGCCAGGCGTCTAGAGGCTGCCCTTGGCACTGGGAATCCCGAGGACACGGGGGTCGGGTTCGATCGCCGAGCGCAACGCCCGCGCGATGGCCTTGAACTGGGCCTCGACGATGTGGTGCGGATCGCGACCCGAGAGCACCCGCACGTGCAGCGCGATCTGCGCGTGGTGGGCGAGCGTCTCGACGACGTGCCTGGTCATCGACCCGGCGTACGTGCCGCCGATGAGCGCGTACTCCTGCCCCGCCGGCTCACCCACGTGCACCGCGTACGGCCGGCCGCTGACGTCGACGACGGCCTGCACGAGCGCCTCGTCGAGCGGCACGCACGCGTCACCGAAGCGGCGGATGCCGCGCTTGTCGCCGAGGGCCTGCAGCAACGCGTCGCCCAGCACGATCGCGACGTCCTCGACCGTGTGGTGCCCGTCGACGTCGACGTCGCCCTCGGCCTCGACGTGCAGATCGATGAGGCTGTGCTTGGACAGGCTCATCAGCATGTGGTCGTAGAAGCGCACCCCGGTGCGCACGTGCGCCTCGCCGGTGCCGTCGAGGTCGAGCCGCAGGTGCACCTGGCTCTCGGACGTCGACCGCGTCAGTTCGGCGGTGCGGTGCCGCTCGGCGGGGGCTGTGCTCGTGCGCGGGATCGGATCGTCGCTCATCGCCGCTCCTCGTCGTCGGGGTCATCGGGGCCGCTTGACCCACCAGGGTCGCCGGGGCTCGCATCGCCCCGGTGCCCGTCCGCTGCCGAGCCTACGAGGGCGTCGGGGTGCTCTCGCAGATGCGCGCCGAGAGCGGCCAGGAACGCGTCGGTCTCGGCCGGGGTGCCGGCGGTGACTCGCAGGTGGCCGGTGATGCCGACATCGCGCACGAGCACACCGGCGTCGAGCAGCGCCTGCCAGGTGCGCTGCGGCCGAGCGAACCCGCCGACGAGCACGAAGTTGGCGTCGCTGTCGACGGGCTCCAGCCCCAGCGCCCGCGTCTCGGCGACGATCCGGTCGCGCTGGGCCTTGATCGCCTCGACGGTGCCGAGCAGGGTGTCGGCGTGCGCGAGCGCGGCCCGCGCCACGGCCTGGGTGGGGCTCGACAGGTGGTAGGGCATGCGCACGAGGCGCAGCGCGTCGACGAGGGCCGGGTCGGCGGCGAGGTAGCCCACGCGGCCGCCGGCGAGCGCGAAGGCCTTGCTCATCGTGCGGGAGACGACGAGCCGGGGCCGCCCCGCCAAGAGGGTCGTGGCGCTCGGGGTGCCGGGGCGGGCGAACTCGGCGTAGGCCTCGTCGACGACGACGAGGGCGTTGGGCGCGGCGTCGTAGGTCGCCTCGACGATGTCGAGCCCGACGGCGGTGCCGGTCGGGTTGTTCGGCGAACACAGGAAGACCACGTGCGGGTCGTGCTCCCGCACCTGGCGCACGACGTGCTCGGCGATCAGATCGTAGGAGACGGGAGGCACCCGTCCGTCGGCCCCCGGACGGTGGCCGGCGCCGCGCTCCCCGTCGACCCAGCGTGTGCCGGTCGTGCGGGTGATGATCGGGTGCATCGAGTACGACGGGGTGAAGCCCAGCGCCACGCGGCCCGGACCACCGAAGGCCTGCAGCAGGTGCAGCAGCACCTCGTTGGACCCGTTGGCCGCCCACAGCTGCTCCGGCGTCAGCGCCGTGCCGGTGACCCGCGTCAGGTAGGCCGCCAGATCCTCGCGCAGGGCGGTGAACTCGCGGTCGGGGTAGCGGTTCAGTCCCGGCGCCACCGCGGCGACCGCCGCGACGATGTCGTCGACGACCTCCGGCGGCACCGCGTAGGAGTTCTCGTTGGTGTTCAGAGCGACCGGCACGTCGAGTTGCGGCGCGCCGTAGGCCGTGCGGCCGACGAGGTCGGGGCGCAGCAGCCGCGTCAGGGCCGCACTCGCGCCCCGGCCGTCGACGGGATCGGCCGCCGAACCCGAGGCGACTGTGGTCGCGGCTGCCGTGTTGGTGACCGTGCCCGACCCGGCCGCGTCCGATCCGGCCGCGCCCGATCCGGCCGTAGACGCAGCGGTGTTCGCGGCGATCGTGTCGGCGACGGGGTCGGCGGTGAGGTCGCCGGGGGTGTCGGTGCTCATCGCTGCACCTCCGGCTCCGCGCTCTGACCCTGCTGAATCGGCTGAGCCTGCTGACCCTGCTGACTCTGCTGACCCGGAGCGGCCATGGTGGCGGCGCCCCCGACGCGAGCGAGGATCGCGTCGCCGTGCGCCGGCAGGTCTTCGTCGCGGGCCAGCGCGACGACACCCTCGGCGACGCCCGCGAGCGCGGTCTCGTCGTACTCGACGAGCTGCACACCACGCAGGAACGCGTGCACGGACAGGCCGCCGGTGTGCGCGGCCGTACCCGCCGTGGGCAGCACGTGATTCGAACCCGCACTGTAGTCGCCGAGGCTGACCGGCGAGTAGCTGCCGACGAAGATCGCTCCCGCGTTGGTGACCCGGCGCGCGACGTCCGCCGCGTCGCGGGTGTGGATCTCCAGGTGCTCCGCCGCGTACGCGTCGACGACGGCCAGGCCCGCCGCGAGGTCGTCGACGAGCACGATCGCGGACTGCCTCCCGGCGAGGGCGGTGCCGACGCGTTCGGTGTGCTTCGTGGCGCCGACCCAGCGGACCAACGCGGTCTCGACGCGACCGGCCAGCGCCTCGCTGTCGGTGACCAGCACCGCGGCGGCCAGAGGATCGTGTTCGGCCTGGCTGACGAGGTCGGCGGCCACGTGGTCGGGGTCGGCGCTGTCGTCGGCGAGGATCGCGATCTCGGTCGGGCCTGCCTCGGCGTCGATGCCGACCAGCCCGCGCAGGTGCCGCTTGGCCGAGGCGACGAAGACGTTGCCGGGGCCGGTGATGATGTTGACCGGCTCGCACACGTCGGCGGAGCCGACAGCGCCGGTGGCGTCACCCTCGAGCCCGCGCACGCCGTAGGCGAGCATCGCGATGGCTTGGGCGCCACCGACCGCGTACACCTCGTCGACTCCGAGGAGCCGGCAGGCTGCCAGGATCGTCGGGTGCGGATAACCCGTGAAGACGCCCGTGTTGTCGCGCTGCGGCGGGCTCGTCACCGCGATCGAGCCCACCCCAGCCACCTGCGCCGGCACGACGTTCATTACGACGCTGCTGGGGTACACGGCCAAGCCACCGGGCACGTACAGACCCACGCGGGCGGTGGGGAGCCAGCGTTGGGTGACGCGACCACCGGGGGCGAGTTCGGTCGTGTGTTCGGCGGGCAGCTGCGCCGTGTGCACGAGACGGGCCCGGCGGATCGACTCTTCCAGAGCCGCGCGCACCGCTGGGTCGAGCCGGTCGAGCGCCGCGTCGAGGACCGCCGCCGGCACGCGCAGATGCTCCGGCGTCACGCCGTCGAAGCGCTCCGAGAGCTCACGCAGCGCCACGACCCCACGCTCACGCACGTCGCGACAGATCGGCACGACGACCTCGAGGGCGTCGTCGATGTCGAAGTCGGCGCGGGGAAGGGCCTGACGCAACTCGGCGGGTTCGGGCAGGGTGCCTCGCAGGTCGAGTCGGCTGATCACTCGCCCCAGTTTAGGCAGCCGCGCAGCACCGGCGACCAGCCCGTCCGCCCTGACGACGCTCATGGCGAGGCCACCGGCGACCGGGCGCCCGCGACGAGGGCGGTGGCTCCCAGCTGGTCGAGGAGAAACGCGGTCTCCCAGGCGTACTGCCGCCAGGCGTCGTAGCGGCCGCTGCGGCCGCCGTGCCCGGCGGACAGCTCGGTGCGCTGCAGGATCGGCCCGGCGGAGTCGGGCACGAGAGCGCGCAGGCGGGCCACCCACTTGGTCGGTTCGGCGAAAGAGACCCGCGTGTCGTGCAGGCTCGTGGTCGCCAGGATCGCGGGGTAGGTGGTGGCGGCGATGTTCTCGTACGGGCTGTAGCCGGCCATGAGGTCGAACGCCGCTGCGTCGTGCAGCGGATCGCCCCACTCGTCGCGTTCGATGACGGTCAGCGGCAGCGTGGGGTCGAGCATCGTGGTGAGCGCGTCGACGAACGGCACCTGCGCGAGCGCCACGCGAAACACGCTCGGGTCGAGGTTGAGGCTCGCCCCGACGAGCAGGCCACCGGCGGACCCGCCCTCGAGTCCGAGGCGCCCCGGCGCGACGAGTTCGGCGTCGATGAGGTGGTGAGCACAGGAGACCGTGTCGGAGAACGTGTTCGGCTTGTGCTCCAGCCGCCCGCCCTCGTACCAGGCGCGACCCAGTTCGCCGCCGCCGCGCACGTGGGCGACGGCGAAGACGACGCCGCGGTCGAGGAGGCCGAGGCGCGGGATCGACAACCACGGATCGAGACACGCCTCGTAGGCGCCGTAGGCATAGAGCAGCCCCGGCGCGGTGCCGTCGCGCGGCGTGTCGCGGCGCATGACCAGCGACATGGGGATCAGCGTGCCGTCATGGGCTCGCGCCCAGGCGCGCTCCTGCCGATAGGCGGCCGGGTCGTAGCCGCCGCGCACCGGCTTGCGCTTGAGCACCCGGGAGGCTCCGGTGGCGAGGTCGAACTCGGCGACGGTGGCGGGGGTGAGGAACGACTCGAGGGTGTACAGCAGCCGGGAACTCTCCCACGCCGGGTTGTCACCGAGCCCCACGGTGTACAACTCCTCCTCGACCGGCAGGTCGAACGGCTCACCGTGCTCGGGACCGGCCCCGACCGCTCGCGGCACGACCCGCAGCGCGGTCAGGCCACCGCTGCGCAAAGACACCACGACGTGACCGGCGAACGCGTCGAGCGAGACCACCCGCTCCCCCTCGCCGACGGCCAACCACGGCCGCCAGGGCCCCCACGCGCCGACGCCATCACCCGGCTCACCCGGCTCACCCGCCTCAACCGGCTCGTGCTGGGTGCCCGGCTCGTCGGTCAGCGGCAGCCAGGCCAGCTCGAAATCGGGTCGCGTGGTGTTGTGCGACACGAACACCACGTCACCGGCGGGCTCGACGTCGTACTCGACACCGTCGCGGCGCGGTGCGACACACCGCAACGGCCCGGTCGGGTCGGTGAGGTCGAGCAGGTGCGCCTCGCTCGTCGTGCGCGACCCGGCCGCCACGATGAGCCAGCGGTCGTCGCGCGAGGAGCCGATGCCGAGCCAGAAGCGTTCGTCGGGCTCGGCGAGCACCAGCACGTCGTCGGCCTGCGGGCGGCCCACCTCGTGGCGCCACACCTCGTGGGGCCGCCACGCCTCGTCGACCCGCGTGTAGAACAGGTAGCGGCCGTCGGCGGACCACACGACCCCGTAGCCGACGGGGGCGACCTCCTCGCGGGTGTCGCCGGTGACGAGGTCGCGCACGCGCAGCGCGAATCGCTCGTCGCCGCGCAGGTCGACCGCGTACGCCAGGCGGCCGCCGTCGGGGCTCACTTCCATCGCGCCGAGCGCGAAGAACTCGCTGGCGCCGGCCTCGGCGTTGCCGTCGAGCAGCACCTGTTCCCCCGGCGGCACCCGGCCCGCCTCGACGACCGGGCGCGACCCGCCCGGCTCGACCGGCACGCGGGCGCGGATGCCGTACTGGCCGCCTTCTACCGTGCGGCCGTAGTACCACCAGCCGCGGTACTCCACGGGCACCGACAGGTCGGCCTCCTGGGTGCGCGCGCGGATCTCCTCGAAGAGCGTCTCGCGCAACGGCTCCAGGTGCTCGGTCAGCGCCTGCGCGTAGTCGTTCTCCGCGCGCAGGTGGGCCAGGACCGACTCGTCGTGCGGGTCGGACAGCCACGCGTACGGGTCGACGGTGACCCGACCGTGGTGACGACGGGTGTGCGGTCGGCGATCGGCGAGCGGTGGAGAGACCATGGCCGAAGCGTAGGTGGGGGCACCGACAAGACCGCCGCCGACCGGGCTCAGCCGCGAATCGTGTACTTGTCGCCGTAGACCCACCACGTCAGCGGCAGCCGCAGCTGCAGGTTGCCGGCCCGCAGCCAACGCCGCTGCGCGGTCTCGACCCGGGAGACGTCGCTGTGGGCCTCCTCGGCGCGCATGGCGCGCACGCGGGCGTTGAGGAACGCCTCGAGATAGGCGCGTTCACCGCCTCCGGCCGCCGGCGTGCGGGCCTTCTTCACCGCCGCCGAGCGGATGCCCCCGAAGCTGAGCTTGTCGCTGCCCGGGCCGTGCATGACCATGGCGTCGAAGTACGCGAACTGCCCCAGCGGGCCGAGTCCGTCGGCGATGGCCCGGTTGACGGCGGGCCGGAAGTACATGGTGTCGGCGAGCCGGTCCTGGGCCGCCCGGAACCGCGCGTCCTTGGCCGCGGCGCGCCAGGCGCGCACGAACCCCGACCCCAGGCCCTTGCGCGACGAGGTGCCGTCGACGCGACGCAGGGCCGGCAGGTACGGCTTGAGCGGGTTGTTCGTCGGGGCCGCGCGCACGTAGTCGTTGACCAGGACGTACATGTCGTGGGTCTTGGAGGTGAACCCCATGATCCCGGCGGTGTATCCGCGGTTCTCGGCGGAGTTCTTCTCGACGTTGTACTCGATGTAGCCGTACTGGGCGCGCCAGTTCAGGCTCGAGTTCTCGGCCGAACACAGGATCTGGAAGGCCACGTTGCGCAACCGCGGCGTGAACAGCGTGTCCGTGGCGGCAGCGGCCACGGCGGGAACACCCGGGGCGAGCCCGGCTGCCGCGACGGGTCGGGCGTGATCAGACGGCGTGCTCGCCCCCGCCGACACGGCGGGAACGGCGGTCACCACCCCGGTGACCAGGGCAGACAGGACGACGCCGGTGGCGAGGCGACGGTGCGCGCGCGCAGGGGACACAGGTGGACTCCTCGAGCTGAGAGCCACGAAACGAGGGGGGTGGCGCGGGGGGACGGGGGACGGTGCACCCGTCCTGTCGACCGCCACCGGCGACAGTTCATAGATTCATCGAAAGCCGCTTGACGGCAGCGGCTTCCGGGTGACGAACGAGTGAAAGCTGGACGATCGCACAGGAGACGACTTGGACGTCCGCCCTGGTTTCGCTAGCCTTACATCAGTCGCCGTCCGGCGAGGGGCCCCGAGGGGGCTCTCAATCCCATTGGGGTTTGAGGGCAAGTGGGGAAAGGTGTCGGACGACGCAGTGCCGGGGGGCAAAACGTGCGTCCCGTCGCGGAGCGTGACGGTGTGGTCCGCCCCGTTCCGTTACATCAGGGGCCAGTCGTGGCTGCGCCCACAGTGCGTTTGTTGGCATTCACATGCCTTGGGGAGACATGAATACATATCAGGGGCCCTCGGAGGGCCCACAGGAGTCCAGTGCCACGGGGGGATCGGCACACGGCGCCACCGCGGTCTTCTTCGACCCGACCGGTCGGCGCCGGCGACGCCACCGCCTGCTCGCCGCGATCTTCGCGTTCTTCCTCGTCGCCGGTATCGGCATCTACGGGGTCCAGGCCTACCAGTCACCGGAGCAGTCGACGCTGACGCTCGGTCCGGACATCACCAAGGAGGAGGCGGGCACCGACGCCCCGGTCGTGGGCCAAGGCCCGCTGGAGCGGGTCGTCAAGGTCGACCGCAGCGCCGGCCTGGCCGGTCTCGACCCGTTCTCCGGGGTGCAGCTGACGAAGTTCACGCCCGAGCAGGCGCAGGCCATCGGTGACGCCCCGTACGTCATCGAGCGGTTCGGCTACGCGCAGAACACCTCGCACACGATCTCGCTGACGTTCGACGACGGGCCCGACCCCGTCGTCACGCCGAAGCTGCTCAACGTGCTGGCGAGCAACCACGTGCCCGCGACCTTCTTCGTGCAGGGCCGCAACGCCGTCAAGGCGCCCGAGATCGTCCAGCGGATGGCGCGCGAGGGGCACGCCATCGGCATCCACACGATGACCCACCCGGACCTCAACGAGGAGCCGTCGTGGCGCGAGCGGGTCGAACTGGTCGGCACCGACCGCATGCTGCGCGACCTCACAGGCCGCGCCGCGGGGATCTGGCGGATGCCGTACACCTCGCCCGACGAGGAGCTCGAGAAGGAGTCCATCGAGCCCTTCCTGCGGGCCCAGCGCATGGGCATCACGCACGCCACCTACGACTTCGACACCAACGACTGGGACCACGACGCGCAGCCCGGCGCCACCGTCGACGACATCCCGCTGCCGGACCTGAGCTCCGGGCAGAACGTGACGATGCTGTTGCACGACGCCGGCGGCCCGAACCGCGAGATGAGCGTCGCCTACGTGCAGCGGCTCATCTCCTACGCCCGCGCCAATGGCTACACGTTCCACACGATGCCGCAGGTCAACCCCACCATCGCCGAGGCGAACGCGCCCGTGCAGGCGACGCTGGCGGACAAGGCGACGACGTTCGTCGCCGACCTCATGTTCGACCTGCCCAACCACGTCATGCGGCTGCTGTTCTTCCTGGCCGTGCTGTTCATGATCATCTTCGGCGGCGTGAACTGCGCGCTCGCGGTGTGGCGCTACCGGCGGCGGTCGCGCATCCAGTGGCCGAACCCGGCCGAGCTCGCGGTGCCCACCTCGGTGGTGCTGGCCGCCTACAACGAGGAGCCGGTCATCGAGCGCACCCTGCGCACGGTGCTCGCCTCCGACTTCCCGGTGGCCGAGGTCGTCGTCGTCGACGACGGCTCGAAGGACGGCACCGCCTCCGTCGTGGCGGCGATGGCTGCCCAGGACCACCGCGTGCGGCTCATCTCGCAGGCGAACGCCGGCAAGGCCGCGGCCCTCAACCGGGCGGTCGCGGAGGCGGTCGGCGACGTCGTCGTCACGCTCGACGCCGACACGATCATCACGCCGAGCACGGTGGGCAACCTCGTGCGGCACTTCGCGCTCGACGAGGACGGTCGCCTCGGCGGCGTCGCCGGCGTCGTGCGGGTCGGCAACCGCGAGCGCAACCTGCTGACGCGCTGGCAGGCTCTGGAGTACGTCACCCAGATCGGCCTGGACCGCGCCGCGCAGGACGCCATCGGCGGCATCTCGATCATCCCCGGGGCGTGCGCTGCCTGGCGCAAGGAGGCCATCCTCGGCGTCGGCGGGTACTCGACCTCCACGCTCGCCGAGGACTGCGACCTCGCGCTCAACATGCACCGCGGCGGCTGGCGGGTCACCCAGGACGACGAGGCCATCGCCTACACCGAGGCCCCGGAGACCGTCGACGACCTGCTCAAGCAGCGCGAGCGCTGGACCTACGGCACGCTGCAGGCCGTCTTCAAGAACCGCGACATGATGTTCCGTCGCCGCCACAAGGCGCTCGGCTGGTACGTGCTGCCGAACTACGTGGCCTCGATCCTCATCCCGCTGATCTTCCTGCCGTTCGTGCTGATCATGGCGGTCATCGTCGTGCAGAACGACGGGCCGGGCATGCTGCTGACCTACTTCGGCTTCTTCCTGACCGTGCAGTTCGGGCTCACCGCCGTTGGCATCCGGCTCATGAACGAGCGCTGGAAGCACCTGCTCATGGTGCCGATCTACCGCATCGTCTTCGAGCCGCTGCGCGCCTACCTGCTGTACACCTCGGTGCACCTCGCCGTGCAGGGCGGGCTCATGGGGTGGAACAAGCTGGAGCGCTCCGGCTCCATGGACGACCACGACGGGGTCGCGACGACCAGCGGGTCCGACCAGCGTGACCGGCTCGCCGAGTTGGCCCAGACCGACGACCGGGCGGAGGCCCGCCGATGACCACCACGCGTGACGCCGACCGCCGGCCCACCCCGCACGCCGTCGAGCCGCAGGCGCCGACCGCCGTGGTGCCCGCCCAGCCGGGCCCGGCCGCCCAGGCCCCCTCGACCGGAGCCGGTTCGGCCCGCCCCGGTGGCGGTGGCCGGGACCGCTACATCGACTCGCTGCGCGCCCTGGCGCTCGTGCGCGTCGTCACCTACCACCTGTTCGGGTGGGTCTGGCTGCCGATCCTGTTCCCGTCGATGGGCATCATGTTCGCCCTCGCGGGCTCGCTCATGGCGGCCTCGATCGACCGCGAGCAGCGGCACTACGCGTTCGTGCTCGCCAAGCGGCTGCGCCGCCTGCTGCCGCCGCTGTGGGCCATGGGCCTGGTGCTCGTGCCGCTCATGCTGTGGTGGGGCTGGACGGTCAGCGGCGACATGGGCTCCCCGCTGCAGTGGGACACGATGCTGCTGTGGCTGATGCCGCTCGCCACGCCGCCCGGCAGCGCCGCGGGTAACGACCTTGTGGTGCCGCTGTGGTACATCAGCACCTACCTGTGGCTGATGGTGCTTTCCCCGGCCCTGCTGTGGCTGTTCCGCCGCTGGCCCAAGCGGATGCTCGCGCTGCCGGTCCTGTTCGTCGCCCTGAGCACCGCGGGTGTCATCGAGCTCTCCGACCGCACCGGCGACACGATGCTCTACGTCGCCACGTACATGGGCTGCTGGATGCTCGGGTTCGCCCACCACGACGGGCTGCTGCGGCGGATCCCGCTGGGTCGCGTCGTGCTGCTCTCGCTGGGCCTGGCCGCGTTCGGCCTGTACTACGCGTTCGCGCACCCCGACCCGGAGTCGGGCCCGAACGTCTCCGACATCCCGATGGCGACGACCTTCTACAGCCTCGGCGTCGTGCTGCTGCTGCTGCGGCTGTACCTCGACTTCTCGTGGATGAAGAAGCTGCCGCTGCTCGACGGGCTCGTCGCGGCGATGAACCGTCGTGCGATGACGATCTACCTGTGGGGCAACACGGCGATCGCGCTGGCGCTGTGGGGGCTGTCGCAGTCGCCGTACACCGAGCGGTTCACGGAGGACACGGCCAACCCGTGGGTCGCCGGGCTCGTCTCCTTCGCGGCGGTCTGGGTCGTCGTCGGCGCCATCGTGCTCGGCCTCGGTTGGGTCGAGGACGTCGCCGCCCGGCGCCGCCCGACGCTGCTGCCGCGCGCCGCCAAGCCTGGTCGCCGGCGGGCGCACCACACCGCGAAGACGCGCGTGCCTCAGTCCGGGTACGTGCGCCGGTGGACCCCCGAGGGTGCCGAGCGCGCCTGAGGTGGCCTTCGACCGACACGCGGGGTGTCGCGCCCGAGCCCGGGTGCGGCACCCCGCGTGCTGCGTCTGGTCCCGCGCCCGGCACTCGACGACCTCCGACTCACAGGCGGCTCGCCTACGATCGGGAGGCGTGGGAGCCGAAACACCGCGTGAGCCAGCCATTCCGGACGACGAGCCGGGCTCCCCGAGGCAGCCGGACCCCGCGCCGCGCCAAGACCCCTCGGGGCCGTGGGGCTCCTCGGCCTCCTCGGGCTCCTCGGAGGCTTCGGAGGCTTCGGAGCGGCGGGCGACGGGGCGACGCTTTCCGAGACTGCGGGGACTGCCGGGTCTGCGCTCGCACCGGCTCCCGAACAGCCCGCGGGGGTGGGCGTTCCTCGTCGGGATCGTGGCCACCGCGGTCGCCCTCCTGGCGGCCCTGGTGTGGTCGATCCGGCCCGAGCCGAGCCCCGGTGGCACGTCGAGCACCCGGCCGGAGTCGGTGGCCTGCGTGACCGCCTCCGCGCCGCAGAGCCAGACCTCCGGCCTGGAGGACCCGGCGAAGCTGGAGATCGCGCGCCAGCTCATCGCCTCGGCCGAGAACTCCACCCTCGACTGGCAGAGCGAGTACGGCTACCTGGAGTACAACGTCGAGGGCAACGACGCCGAGAACCGCGGCTACACCGGCGGCATCGTCGGGTTCACCTCCAAGACCCACGACATGCTGCTGCTCGTGCAGCGCTACACGCAGGCCGAGCCGGACAACCCGCTGGCGCAGTTCCTGCCGGCTCTGGAGGCGGTGGACGGCACCTCCTCCACCGACGGGCTCGGCCGGCCGTTCGCGCGCGCCTGGGCGCAGGCCGCGAGCGACCCGGGGTTCCAGCGCGCGCAGCGCGACCTCACCGACGAGCTGTACATCAAGCCCGCCGTCACCGCCGCCCACGAGGACGGGCTCGGGGCCCTCGGTCAGTACATCTACGTCGACACGATGGTCATGCACGGCTCGGGCACCGGACCCACAGAGTTCACCGGCATCCGCGACTCGGCCCGCGGCTCGGCCACGCCCCCCTCGGACGGCGGTGACGAGAGCGCCTATCTCGAGGCCTTTCTCGACGCCCGCGGATCGGCGATGAGCCAGGAGGAGGGCCACCGCGACCTGTCCCGGGTGCAGGCGCAGCGTTCGTTCGTCCAGTCCGGGAATCTCGCGCTGATCGCCCCGCTGCAGTGGACGATGTACGGCGATTCGTTCACGATCGTGGCGCCGCAGAGCCAGCGCTGCCCGTGATATCCACCACGTTCGCCGCCAATCTTTGATTATGCCTTCATGTTTTTGGGTGTGTTCGACTCGGACTCGGGTCACCCGGGCTTGACCGGCGCCTGACCGGCGCCGGGTCGCGCCTTGACCCGCCCTTGACCCGGGCGCCCCATCCGCCCCTCTCATGCCCGGACACGGTCCTCGACCGCGGCATTGAACGGGCGTGAACGCGTCATGGCCTGGTGATGAAAACCACCCGCGTGGGCTCCGTCACCTTGCGCAATACGCGAGTCAGGTGCCGGAAATCCGCTCCGTCTCATATCGTTTCTGCGCGAAGAGTCCACGAACGCAAGCACTTTGGCTCAGGGTTAGAGGTTTGTGGCCGATGGGCACGCGGATCAAAGCACACGTTCGTCCTGGACGCCCGCCGCGATCCACCCGGTGCAGAAGCCGTCCCGCCGACGCACGCACACCCCACCGCAGGAGCCACCCGTGCCACAGGAGAAAAGCCCCCGACCCGGGCCCACCCAACCCCACATTCTGCTCACCGGCGTGACCGGTTTCGTGGGCCAGGCGTTGCTGGAACGCCTGCTGTCGAGCACCGACGCCCGCGTCAGCGTCATCGTGCGGCCGCGGGGTTCGCGCAGCGGCCAGGACCGCCTCGACGCGCTGTTCGACAAGCCGGTGTTCGACCCGTGGCGCTCGCGGGTGGGACGCCGGGCGGCCCGCCGCGACTGGGCGCAGCGCGTCACCGTGCTCGACGGCGACCTGCGCGACGTGCCGGACCTGCCCGACGACCTCGACGGCGTGCTGCACAGCGCGTCGAGCGTGTTGTTCGACGACCCGATCGACGCGGCGTTCGCGACGAACGTCGGCGGGCCGTATGCCCTGTACTCCGCGTTGTCGCGGGCCGGTGGCCGCACGCTCGACGCCCACGTCGTGCACGTCTCGACGTCGTACGTCGGCACCGGGCGGCATGAGATCGCGCCCGAGCGCAGCGTCGACCACGCCGTCGACTGGCGAGCCGAGCTCGCCGCAGCCCTCGAGGCGCCCGCCCGGCTGGCCCGCGAGCACGAGTCGCAGCGTGAGCTGAAGGCGGCCCTGCGCCGCGCGGGCCGCCGGCGGGCGCACGAGCTGGGCTGGACCGACGTCTACACGATGACGAAGGCCCTCGGCGAGCGCGTCGCCGAGGACCTGTGGGCCGGCGCCGGTCGCCCGCTGACGATCCTGCGTCCGACGATCATCGAGAGCGCCCTGCGCTACCCCTACCCCGGGTGGATCGATGGCTTCAAGGTCGCCGATCCGCTCATCGCGGCGTACGCCCAGGGGCGCCTCGTCGGCTTTCCCGGCCGGCCCGACTCCGTGCTCGACGTCATCCCGGTCGACTTCGTCGTCAACGCGGCGCTCGCGGCGCTGCGCACACCGCCGGCCGCGCCGGCCTATCTGCAGGTCGGCTCCGGCACCACGAACCCGTTGACGCTCGCCGAACTGCGCCGCTGGGTGCAGGACTTCTTCTCCGCCCACCCGTGGATCGACAAGGACGGCAACGAGATCCACCCCGCCTCCTGGGAATTCAGCGACCCCTCCGCGCTGGACCGCTGGACCTGCCGACGCGAGCGCGCCCTGCACGCCTCGCGGGCGCTGCTCGACCTCATGCCCGCCGGCTGGTTCACCGGCTCCCGGGAGTCGGTGCGCTCCGGCCTGCGGCGCCTGGAGACCATGCGCGGCTTCGTCGAGCTCTACCAGCCGTACACGTGCGCGACGACGACCTACGACGACACGAACACCCGCGACCTGCTGGCCCTGCAGCGGCACCCGCGCGACACCTTCGACGTCACGGCCATCGACTGGCGCCGTTACCTCACCCAGGCGCACCTGCCCGCGCTCGTCGCCATCATGGAGGGCCGCACGACCCCGGCGCACCGTCCGGCGAGCGTGCACTCGATGCACGACTCGCGACGCGTCGCCCGCTCCCAACGCACGCACGCCCACGGTGCGCACGGTGCGCACGGTGCGCACGGCAGCCGCGTGCACGCCCTCGGCGCCTGAGGCTCTCGGCGCCTGAGGCTCTCGACGCCTGAGGCGCTCGGCGCCTGGGGCGCGCGACGCCCTCAGCTCCCGCGGCCCTCGACGCCTGTGGCCCCTCGGCGCCTGCGGCCCTCGGGCCGCTGCGGCCCCTCGTATCGGCCTGCGGGACGGGTGTCTCGGGTGCCGATACGGGACCACCCGGCTGCCGCGAGACCGGCTCCGCGGAGGCGATTCCGTGGCACCCCGGCGGTCCAGTCGGATGGCACAGGCTCACGTGCGATTCAGGGGTGGGGCCGCTGGGGGGTGTGGCGCCGGGGCGAGGCCGTCGGCGCTGGGGCGTTGCCGAGGGTGAGGCCGTCGCCGCCGGGGCGCTGCCGCCGAGGGTGAGGCCGTCGGCGCTGGGGCGTTGCCGAGGGTGAGGCCGTCGCCGCTGGGGCGCTGCCGCCGAGGCTGAGGCCGTCGCCGCCGGGGCGCTGCCGCCGGGGGTGAGGCCGCCGCCGCTGGGGCGTTGCCGCCGGGGGTGAGTTTGTCGGCGCCGGGGCGTTGCTGCCGGGGCGTTGCCGCCGGAGGCCGGCGCGGGCCGGCCCCCGTCTCAGGTGAGACAGGCGGGGCCGAGCAGGGCCTTGAGGTCGCCGAACAGCGCCGGGGAGGCGGTGACGCGCAGCGAGTCGTCGAGGCGCATAAGCACGCTGCGGCCCGGCTGGGTGAGCTTGACGTGCACTTCGGTGGCGCCTGGGTGCTCGTGCAGCACGTCCTTGATGCGCAGCGCCATGCCGTTCGTGGCCCGCGCCAGCGGCATCGACACGACGACCGGGCCGCGCGGGCCCTCGGTGATGTCGGGCAGCGTCAGCTCCTGGGCGTACAGCGACACCGAGTCGTCGCGCCGGTTGATGCGGCCCTTGACGACGACGACGGTGTCGGTCGACAGCATCGTGGAGACGGTCATGTAGGTCGAGGGGAAGAACAGGCACTCGATCGCGCCCTCGAGATCCTCGACGACCACGATCGCCCACAGGTCGCCCTTCTTCGTGCGCTTGAGCTGCAGGCTCGTGATGAGCCCGGCGATCGTCACCGTGTGCCCGTCGCGCGGGCCGTGCCCACCGCCCCCGTTCGAGGCGCCGTGGTCGTCGTCGGCCGCCGCGGTGACGGCCGCGATCGAGGTGTCGGCGTGGTTGGCGAGGATGTGCTCGATGCCGAACAGCGGGTGGTCGGAGACGTACAGCCCCAGCATCTCGCGCTCGAACGCGAGCAGCGTCTGCTTGTCCCACTCCCCCGCCGGGATCGCCGGCAGCGCCTGCAACGCCGGGGTCTGCTCCTCCTCGCCGCCCAACCCGGCGAAGGCCGCGAACAGCGAGTCCTGCCCCGCCGCCTCCTTGCGCTTCTCCTCCACGAGCGCGTCGACGTACTGCTCGTGCACCCGCACGAGCCCGGCGCGGGCGTGGTCGAGGGAGTCGAACGCGCCCGCCTTGACGAGCGATTCGATGGTGCGCTTGTTGCAGACGACCGCGGGCACCTTGCGCAGGAAGTCCTCGAACGAGGTGAACTCGCCCTTCTCCTCGCGGGTGCGCACGATCGCCTCGACGACGTTGGCGCCGACGTTGCGGATCGCCTCCAGCCCGAAGCGGATGTCGTCGCCGACCGCGGCGAAGAAGCCGATCGAGGCGTTGACGTCGGGCGGCAGCACGTGGATGCCCATGCGCCGGCACTCGCCGAGGTAGAGCGCGGACTTGTCCTTGTCGTCGCGCACGCTCGTCAGCAGGGCCGCCATGTACTCGGCGGGGTAGTTGGCCTTGAGGTAGCCGGTCCAGTACGAGACGAGCCCGTAGGCGGCGGTGTGCGCCTTGTTGAACGCGTAGTCGGAGAACGGCACGAGCACGTCCCACAGCGCCTTGACCGACGCCGCCGAGAAGCCTGTGTCGAGCATGCCCTTCTCGAAGTTGACGAACTCCGCGTCGAGCACCTCGCGCTTCTTCTTGCCCATCGCGCGGCGCAGCAGGTCGGCGTTGCCGAGGGTGTAGCCGGCGAGCTTCTGCGCGATCTCCATGACCTGCTCCTGGTAGATCACCAGGCCGTAGGTCGTGCCGAGGATCGGCTCGAGCGCGTCGATCATCTTCTGCTCGAGCTGGCCTTTAAGGCGCGGGTCGAGCGGCGTCATCTCCTGGCGGCCGTTCTTGCGCAGCGCGAAGTTGGTGTGCGCGTCGACGCCCATCGGGCCCGGGCGGTACAGCGCGAGGGCCGCGGAGATGTCTTCGAAGTTGTCGGGGCGCATGAGCCGCAGCAGGGTGCGCATGCCGCCGCCGTCGAGCTGGAACACCCCGAGGGTGTCGCCCCGGGTCAGCAGCTCGTAGGTCTTGCGGTCGGTGAGGTCTTTGGACAGGGCGTCGAGGTCGATCTCCTCGTCGCGGTTGGCGCGCACGTTGGCGATCGCGTCGTCGAGGATCGTCAGGTTGCGCAGGCCGAGGAAGTCCATCTTGACCAGCCCGAGCGTCTCGCACGTCGGGTAGTCGAACTGCGTGATGACCTGGCCGTCCTGCTCCCGCTTCATGATCGGGATGACGTCGATGAGCGGCTCGGAGCTCATGATGACGCCCGCGGCGTGCACGCCCCACTGGCGTTTGAGGCCTTCGAGGCCGAGCGCGGTGTCGGTGATCTCGCGGGCGGCGGAGTCTTCGGCGTGCAGCGCCCGGAACTCGACCGCCTCCGCGTACCGCTTGTGCTCGGGGTCGAAGATGCCGGACAGCGGGATGCCCTTGCCCATGACGTCGGGCGGCATCGCCTTGGTGAGCTTCTCGCCCATGGCGAACGGGAAGCCCATGACGCGGGAGGCGTCTTTGAGGGCCTGCTTGGCCTTGATCGTGCCGTACGTGACGATCTGCGCGACCCGCTCGCTGCCGTACTTCTCGGTGACGTACTTGATGACCTCGCCGCGGCGGCGCTCGTCGAAGTCGACGTCGAAGTCGGGCATCGACTTGCGCTCGGGGTTGAGGAAGCGCTCGAAGATCAGGCCGTGCGGGATCGGGTCGAGGTCGGTGATCTTCATCGCGTACGCGCACATCGACCCCGCGCCCGAGCCGCGGCCCGGGCCGACGCGGATGCCCTGGCTCTTGGCCCACGTGATGAAGTCGGCGACGACGAGGAAGTAGCCCGCGTAGCCCTTGGAGACGATGACGTCGATCTCGAAGTCGGCCTGCGTGCGCGCGTAGTCGGGCACGCCGCCGGGGAACCGCTCGTGCAGCCCCTTCTCGACCTCCTTGACGAACCAGCTGCGCTCGTCCTCGCCCTCGGGGCAGGGGAACCGCGGCATGTACCGGCCCTCGCCCTCGGTGAAGCTCACCTCGCAGCGCTCGGCGATGGCCAGCGTGTTGTCGCACGCCTCCGGGAACTCACGCCACAGGTGACGCATCTCCTGCGGGCTCTTGAGGTAGAAGTCGTCGGCGTCGAACTTGAACCGGTTCGGGTCCATGAGCGTGGAGCCGGACTGCACGCACAGCAGCGCCGCGTGGGCCTTGGCGTCTTCGGCCTTGGTGTAGTGCAGGTCGTTGGTGGCCACGAGCGGCAGCTGCAGGTCTTTGGCCAGGCGCAGCAGGTCTTTCTGCACGCGCCGCTCGATGTCGAGCCCGTGGTCCATGAGCTCGCAGTAGAAGTTCTCGGCCCCGAAGATGTCGCGGAAGTCGGCGGCGGCCTGGCGGGCCAGGTCGTACTGCCCGAGCCGCAGCCGCGTCTGGATCTCCCCCGACGGGCAGCCGGTCGTCGCGATGAGCCCCTGGCCGTAGGTCTGCAGCAGCTCGCGGTCCATGCGCGGCTTGAAGTAGTAGCCCTCGAGGCTGGCCAGCGAGCACATCCGGAACAGGTTGTGCATGCCGGTGTTGTTCTGCGCCCACATCGTCATGTGCGTGTACGCGCCGGAGCCGGAGACGTCGTCGCGGCCACCGTCGCCGAACTTGACGCGGGTCTTGTCGGTGCGGTGCGTGCCGGGGGTCAGGTAGCCCTCGATGCCGATGATCGGCTTGACCCCGTGCTTGCGCGCCTTCTGCCAGAACTCGTACGCGCCGAAGATGAACCCGTGGTCGGTGGTGGCGACCGCCGGCATCTCCATCCGCGCGGCCTCGGCGAAGAGGTCGTCGATGCGCGCCGCACCGTCGAGCATCGAGTACTCGGTGTGGCAGTGCAGGTGGACGAAGGAGTCAGTCGACAACGACGCACGCTCTTTCTCGGTGAGGGGTGGCGGGGCGGTTCGTCGGCGCGACGCTGCTCGACCGGACCCGTGAGGACCCATGAATCCTACGACCGAGGTGCGACAAGACTCTCCAGCCGCCCGGTTGCCCTGGCGGATCGGCGTGTCCGCCCGAGGCGGCCCCGCGGCGTCGTGCCGGGGTCGTGCCGGAGTCGTGCCGGAGTCGTCGGCGGGAGCAGTGCAATCCCGTTCGCCCGCACTCTGGCTCGTGAGGTTTACCGCGAATTTGCCTGGCAGAACTCAGAACTAGTCGACGGCTGCCGTAACTGCCTTCGAGGCCAATGGTTTTCGCACGGCCGTCGCGGGTCACGGCGCGCGGGGACCGCAGGAGTGGACGCGAGCGGACGGGAGGAACGTCGTGACGGCTGGGCGACCTCGAGTCGGACGACCGCGCCGCCGGCGCCCGTTCCGCGCGGTGGCCCTGGCCCTGGTGCTGCTGCTCACCCCGCTGCTCGGGCTCGTGCCGGCGCTGGTCGCGGGGGCCGCCTCCGGCACGAGCGCGGACGGTCGGTTGACGTTCAGCTACACGGCCCCGAGCCCGGTGACGGCGGGGTCGTCGGTGACGTACACGTACACGATCACGAACACGAACACGACGAGCGACACCTTCTATCGCTCCTCGGCGACCGACTCGAACTGCTCGGTGACCGGCTCCCCCACGCGGCTCGGGCCGTACGCGAGCGCGACGTACACGTGCACGGTCACCAACATGCAGGCGACGACGATCTCGACCGCGAACATCTCGTACTACACGTACGACGAGGTCTGGGACCCGCTGGTGTGGTTTCCCGTGAACACCCGCATGTCGCTGACGACGACCGTCGTCGTCAACCCGAACCCGGCGACGACGCCACCGATCGACTGCACGACGCCGACGGTGTTCATCGGCGCCAACAACGTGTCGGCCAGCTCCGGAGGAGCGCCCCCGAGCTCAGGGGCGGTGGCGGCGGCGGGGGTGGCGGATGAACGCGGAGCCGACGGTGCCGAGCACGGCGGCGAGCACCACCAGAGCGGCGCCGGCGAAGCCCGTCAACGACCGTGAGAACTGCGTGTCACGGTCAGGACTGCGGCACGGACTGCAGTCCTGACCACGACACGCAGTTCTCAGGGACGTTCAGGGGTGGTGTTGGAGACGGTCGAGGGCCTCGTGGAGGTCGGCCGGGTAGGTGCTCGTGAACGACACGTAGTGGCCGGTGCCGGGGTGCTCGAAGCCGAGGCCGACGGCGTGCAGCCACTGCCGCTCCAGACCCAGGCGAGCCGCGAGCCGCGGGTCGGCGCCGTACAACGGGTCGCCCACGCACGGGTGCCGCAGCGCGGCGAAGTGCACCCGGATCTGGTGGGTGCGGCCCGTCTCCAGGTGCACCTCGACGAGGGAGGCCGAACCGAACGCCTCGATGACCTCGTAGTGCGTCACCGCATGCTTGCCGGACTTCATCACCGCGTACTTGTAGTCGAACCCCGGGTGCCGCCCGATCGGGGCGTCGATCGTGCCGACCACCGGGTCCGGCAGCCCCTGCACGAGCGCGTGATACGTCTTGTCGACCGTGCGATCCCGGAACGCCCGCTTGAGCATCGAGTACGCGTACTCCGACTTCGCGACCACCATGAGGCCGCTCGTGCCGACGTCGAGGCGGCTGACGATCCCCTGCCGCTCGCTCGCGCCCGACGTCGCGATCCGGTAGCCGGCCGCCGCGAGCCCGCCCACGACCGTCGGCCCGCTCCAGCCGACGCTCGGGTGCGCCGCGACCCCGATCGGCTTGTCGACGACGACGAGATCGTCGTCGTCGTGCACGATCCGCATGCCCGGCACCGGCTCCGCGACGACCTCCAGGCCGGGCGGCGGGCCCGCCTGCGGCAGCGTCACCTCGAGCATGCTGCCGGCGCGCACCCGGTCGGACTTGCCCACCGGCGCGCCGTCGACCCGCGCGGCGCCCTCCCCGGCGAGCTGCGCCGCCTTCGTGCGCGACAGCCCGAAGAGCCGGGCCAGGGCCGCGTCGACACGCTCGCCCTCCAGGCCCTCGGGCACGGGCAGCCACCGCACGTCAGGCATCGCGCTGCTCCCTGCTCTCCTCGGCGGCGGAGGGGGCGCCCGAGCCAGAGTCCGAGCCCGAGCCGCCACCCGAGTCGGGACCCGAGCCCGAGTCGCGCGCCGGCGCGCCCTCGCGGGAACCGTCGAAGCCGATACCGCGGAAGGCGACCACGGCCAGCACGGCGGCGGCGACGCAGATCGCCGAGTCGGCAAGGTTGAACACGGGCCAGTTCGGCAGCATCAGGAAGTCGACGACGTGGCCGTGGCCGAATCCCGGCGGCCGGGTGAGCCGGTCGGTGAGGTTTCCCGTCGCGCCGCCGAGCACGAGCCCGAGGCCGGCCGCCCACCACGCGGAGCCGACCCGGAACGCGGCGATGACCACCGCCACCGACACGATCGCCTGGATCGCCGTGAACACCGGGGTCACGCCCGTGCCCAGCGAGAACGCCGCGCCGGGGTTGAACAGCAGCGTCAGCTGGAGCACCTCCCCCAGCAGCGGCCGCACGACGTCCGGAGTCAGTTCGCGCAGCGCCCACTCCTTGCTGAGCTTGTCGAGGGTCCACACGAGCAGCCCGAGCCCGAGGACGACAGCGGTGAGGGCGGGCCGGGTGACCCGGCCACGCCCCCGTGGTTCCGATGCGTCGGTGGTGTTCAGCGACGCTCCTGCTTCTGTTTGCATGACACGCACAGCGTCGCACGCGGGAACGCCTGAAGTCGAAGCTTGCCGATCGGCTGGCCGCACGACTCGCAGTAGCCGTAGGCGCCCGTGTCGATGCGCTCCAGCGCCCGCTTGTTCTGCTCCAGCAGCGTGCGGGAGTTCTGGGTGAGCGTGAGGTTCTGCTCGCGCTCGAACACCTTGCCGCCGGTGTCGGCCGAGTCGTCGCCCGACCCGCCGCCGTAGTTGAGCATGAGCCCCTCGAGATCCGACTCCGAGACCTGCAGCTCGTCGGCGATGCGGGCGATGTCGCTCTCGAGCTCGGCTCGAACCTCCGCGATCTCCTCCGGCGTCCACGGGTCCTCACCCGGACGCACGGGCAGCGCGTCGGTACCCGACCCGGCCTGCGGTTCACCGGACGGGGTTGTCTTCACAGCGGCCATGATGACCTCGGTCCAATCGTGCCGGGCGGCGGCCCGGCGGGTTGAGTGCACCGCGCCTCGGTCGTGTCGACCAGATGTCGCGGAAGTAAGAGACGAGGATAAACCGACATCGCCGTCGCGCAATCCGAAACACCCAGCGTGTTTCTCAGGTCGGCTGCAGGGGCGCTCGTGCGCAGGTCACACGCGCTACGGAGGCGGGCCCGCCGCCCCGATGCGCACCCGATGCGCACACCGACAGGCGCCCGATCGGAGCCGGTCGGCCCCGATCGGGCGCCCCGCGGGCCACCCGAACGGGCTCAGCGCTGACGCACGCGCTGGTTGCGCTGCTCGGCACCCTCGGGACCGCCGGGGTTGCCCTGCTCGCTCTGCGGCTGGGTCTGCGGCTCGGCTCCCTCGGCACCGACCGGCTCCTCCATGACGCCGGTGGTCTCCCCGAGGCGCTGCAGCTGGCTCTCGATGTACGCGCGCAGCCGACCGCGGTAGTCCTGCTCGAAGTCGCGCAGCCGACCGATCGTCTGGTCGAGGCCGACGCGCTCGGACTCGAGGTCGGCGATGACCGCCTGGCGGCGCTGTTCGGCGTCGGCGAGCATGCCGCCGGAGCGCTCCCGCGCCTCGGCGAGCAACCGGTCGTGCTCGAGCCGGGCCTCGCCGGTGAGCCGGTCGTGCTCGCTCTGGCCGGTCGACAGCAGCTCGTCGTGCCGAGCCTGCGCGGTGCGCAGCAGCTCCTCCGAGCGCGAGGTCGCCTCGCCGACCACCCGGTCGTGCTCCGTCTTGCCCTGCTGCACGTACTCGTCGTGCACCTTCTGCGCCAACGCGATGAGCCCCGCCGCATCCGAGGCCGCCGTGTTCGGGGCCGCCGTGTTCGGGGCCGCCGTGTTCGGGGTTGCGCCGGACGGGGCCGGCTCGGGCTCTGCGGCCTTCGCCGCGGCCTCGTCGCGCTCGGACGTCGCCTTGGCGATCCGCTCGGCGGCCTCGGCCTCGATCTTCTCCGCGTCGGCCTTGGCCTTGGCGATGCGTTCGGCGGCCTCACGTTCGGCGGCCTCCACATTGCGCTGCGCCTCGGGCGACAGGCCGCCGCCGTCGATCTTGCGCCGCAGGTCTGCGTTCTCGCCACTGAGTCGACGCAGCTCGGCGACGACCTCATCGAGGAAGTCGTCGACCTCCTGCTCGTCGTAACCGCGCCGGAACTGAGTCGCGGTGAAGTTCTTGTTGAGAACGTCCTCGGGCGTGAGAGCCATGTGGTCCCCTCGGGGTCAGCCGGTGATGCGAATCGGATGGTACGTGTCGTAAGGCTTTTTTACGCCCCCACAATTCACATCCGCCCCCGACCTGTCCACGTCCCACGCGTTCACAGGCCTCCGGAGGCTGTGATGACGCCCTCGACCGGGGAGACGGGTGCGGCCGTCACGTGGACGCCGCGTGACGGCCGATCGGTATCTCGTCACCGTCCGATCTGGTTGAGCAAGCTGGTCAGCAGCGACAATCCGATGATCAGGACGATGAAGGACAGGTCGAGCGCCACGCCTCCCAGGCGGATCGGGGGGATGACGCGGCGCAACGCCCGCAGCGGCGGATCCGTGACCGTGTACACCGCTTCGCAGATCACCGCGAGGACCCCGCGGGGGCGCCAGTCGCGGGCGAAGACCTGGATCCAGTCGATGATCAGACGCCCGATGAGCACCATGATGTAGACGTTGATCAGCCAGACGAGCAAGCCGATGACGGGGTTCATACCGCCAGTATCGGGGACGTCACTGGGCGTCAGCTGACCCGGGGGCACCGGGTGTCGGCCGACGCCGGGGCACCGGAGTCGGCTGGCTCGGGAAGCAGCACCCCGCCTCCGCCACGCCATTACCTCGCCACCCCACACGGCCGGACGCACGCGACGACCCGCCGCGAAGGGGTCGTGCCCCGGCGGCGGGTCGTCGTGCGAGGGGTCGAGCGCGGCGCGTCGTCAGCTCTGGTTGAACAGGCCCTTGCCCTTGGTGGGCTCGCCGTCTTCGGAGGTGACCTCGACGTCGGCGGGCGAGAGCAGGAAGACCTTGTTGGTGACCCGCTCGATCGAGCCCTGGAGACCGAACACCAGGCCGGCCGCGAAGTCGACGAGCCGCTTGGCGTCGGCGTCGTCGAGATCGGTGAGGTTCATGATGACCGGCGTGCCCTCGCGGAAGCTCTCGCCGATCTTCTTCGCCTCGTTGTAGGTGCGCGGGTGAATCGTCGTGATGCGGTGCACTCCGCCTACCTCCATGTCCTTGACGACCTCGCGCACGGGCGTGCGCCGCGGCAGCTGCGTGACCTCGGCCCGCCGCACCGGCGCGGCCGTGACCGGCTCGTCGTCGACGAGCGAGGGCACGCTGGCCACGTGCGCCACCGAGCCCGACCGCTCCGCCATCGGGCGCTCGACCCGCTCGACCCGACGCGCGGACTCCTCCCCGCGCTGCCCCCGGTCGGCCGACTCCGACCGGTCGGCGCGCTCGGCGCGATCGCTGCGGTCGGCGCGCTCACCGGCGCCGTCCGAGCGCTCGGCGCGGTGGTCGCGTCGCTCGTCGTACTCCTCGTAGGTGTCGTCCTCCTCGGCCAGCCCGAGGTAGACCATCGCGTTGCGCAGGGCCCCTGCCATCTCGCGCTCCTTGCTGTGCTCGACTTCGCTCGTCCCGTTGTGGGCGTGTGACCCGCCGCTCGCGGCACGCCCGCTCGACCGCTCGCCGAACTGCCCGCGACGCGCTGCGACCGTGCGCCGCGACATCACTGCCGGTGCGGCCACTCACGTCCACGGTCAACGGGGACGGCCCTCACCGACAAGCTAACCACGCACCGGACGCGCGCCCAGGATTGCGCTGCCGACACGCAGGTGTGTCGCCCCCGCGGCGATCGCCTGCTCCAGATCGGCGCTCATGCCGGCCGAGACGCTGTCGACGCCCTCCCGCCCGCGGGCCAACTCCGCGGCCACGGCGCGCAGCCGCTCGAACGCCTCCCGGGCCACGCGATCCGCGCCGGACTCCGCGCCGACGACCCCGTCTGAAGGCTGGCTCGGCGGCTGGCTTGCGGACTGGCTCGGTTGCTCGACGAGCGGGGCGACGCCCATGACGCCCCGCAGCCGCAGGTTGGCGCAGCCGTCGACGAGCTCGGCCAGCTCGGCGGCCTGCGCGGGCGGCACGCCGCCTCGGCCGCGAGCCGCCTCCGGGTCGGGATCGAGGTTGATCTGGAGCAGCACGTCGAGCACCCGGTCGGCGCCGCGGGCACCCTTGTCGAGCGCGCGGGCGAGCTTGGCCCGGTCGAGGGAGTGCACGACGGCGGCGTAGCGCGCCACCGAGGCGGCCTTGTTCGTCTGCAGCTGGCCGATGAAGTGGAGCCGGGGCGGCGCGGGCTCCTGCCCGGCGAGCAGCTCACGCACCTGCTCGGTCTTGCCGGCGGCCTCCTGGTCGCGGTTCTCGCCGACGTCGCCGACGCCGAGCCGGGCCAGGGCGATGACGTCGGAGGCCGGGAAGTACTTCGTGACGACGACGAGCGTCAGCTCCCCCGGGTCGCGGCCGGCGGCTCGGCAGGCGTCGGCGATCCGGCTCCGGACCGCGGCCAGGCCCGCGGCGAGTTGTTCGTTCCGGGCGTCGGACGCGTTCTCGCCCGGGCGCTCGGTGGGTTCGGTGGGTTCGGCGGGTTCGGTGGCGGCGCTCACGCGGCCCACCGCCGCACGACACCGGCGAACCGGCCCGTCGTGGGGCGGCGGCGGTAGGAGTAGAGCCGGTCGGTCTCGCGGGTGCACCCGGGAATCCACGTCACCGCGACCCCGGCGGCGTGCAGCTGGTCGACGACGCCGGCGGCGATGTCGATGGCGGGCGTGCCGGTCCAGGAGACGGTGGCGCTCACCGGGCTGACGCGCGCCGCCTCGGCGCGCATCTCCTCCGGCACCTCGTAGCAGCGGCCGCACACCGACGGGCCGACCGCCGCCTCGATGCGCTCGGCGCCGGCCTCGGCCATCACCTCCAGCGCGCGGGTGACGATCCCGCCGGTCATGCCCGGACGGCCGGCGTGCACCGCGCCGATGACACCGGTCTGCGCGTCGGCGAGCAGCAGCGGCACGCAGTCGGCGACGAGCACCGCGAGGGCGAGTTCGGGGTTGGTCGTGACGATGCCGTCGGCCTCGGGCGGGTCGCCCTGCCAGGGCTCGTCGACGCGCATGACGGTGGCACCGTGCACCTGGGCCATGAACAGCAGGTGGTCGCGCGGTACGCCGATCGCGGCGGCGAGGTCGCGGCGGTTGTCCTCGACCGACTGCGGATCGTCGCCGACGTGCCCGCCGAGATTGAACGCGCCGTAGTCGGCCGCGACGTCCGCGCGCCCGCCGGACGCGCTCGTGAATCCCCAGTCCACGCCCGGCTGCCCGGGCTGCGGCGGGTCGACCTGATGACGCCAATAGAACACGTCGCCAGCCTACGCGGACCGGGCCGTCGCGCGAACGCCCCCGCGGGCGGTCGGGCTCCCCGATTCCGGCCGACGCCGGCACGGGCGGCACGTGCGACACCGGGCGGCACGGGCGGAACGGACGGCACGGACGCCACGGGCGCGGCACGGGCGCGGCA
>NZ_BCNQ01000061.1 GCF_001515525.1 Piscicoccus intestinalis NBRC 104926
CGCCGGGTGGACCGGCCGGGCCGTCGGGCGCACTCGACCCGGGCGGGCCGTCGAGAGCATGCGACCCGCCCGACTCCCGCGGGCCGGCGCCGCCCTGACCACCTCTCGGACCGCCTCCCGGACCGTCGGGCCCGCCTCCCGGACCGCCGCTCTGGCTCGGCGAGACCTGCGGCACGGGCACGGCGGCCAGCACCTGGTCGACGACGTCGCGGGGGCGCACGCCGTCGGCGATGGCGTCGAAGGTGAGCACGAGCCGGTGCGACATGACGTCGCCGGCCAAATCGGCGACGTCGGCGGGCAGCACGTAGTCGCGGCCGCGCAGCAGCGCCAGGGCGCGGGCCGCGGCGACGAGCCCGAGGGTGGCGCGCGGGCTGACTCCGAACTCGATGACGCCCTCGAGCGACTCGAGCCCGTACCGCGCCGGCTGCCGGGTGGCCATGACCAGCCACACCGCGTACTGCGCGATGGCGTGGTGCACGAACACGCGGTCGGCGGCCCGCTGCAGCGCCCGCACGTCGTCCAGCGTCAGGGTCTCCTGCGCCTGCGGCGGGTCGACGCTCATCCGCTGCAGGATCGTGAATTCCTCGACCTCCGTGGGGTAGTCGACGTCGACCTTGAGCAAGAACCGGTCCCGCTGGGCCTCGGGCAGGTGGTACACGCCCTCGGACTCGATCGGGTTCTGCGTGGCGAGCACGAGGAACGGGTCGGGCAGCGCGAAGCTGCGGCCGCCGATGCTGACCTGCTTCTCGGCCATGGCCTCCAGCAGCGCCGACTGCACCTTGGCGGGCGCGCGGTTGATCTCGTCGGCGAGCACGAGGTTGGCGAAGATCGGCCCGAGCTCGGTGTCGAACGACTCCGAACTGGGCCGCCACACGCGGGTTCCGACGATGTCGCCGGGCATGAGGTCGGGGGTGAACTGGAGCCGGTGAAAGCTGCCGCCCACCACCGTCGCCAGGGTGCGCACCGCCAGGGTCTTGGCCACGCCGGGCACGCCCTCGAGCAGCACGTGGCCGCGGGCGAGCAGGCCGACAAGCATCCGCTCGACCATGTCGTCCTGCCCGACGACGACGTGCTTGACCTCGAAGAGGGCCCGTTCCAACGCCCGCTCGAGCCCCGGCTCGGGACCCCGCGCGGGGCGGCTGTCGGCCTCCGCGCCGGCGGCTCGCTCGTCGGCGGGCTGCGAACCCGGTTCGCTCATGGGCGTTCTCCTTGTGCCATAGGTGTCGAGACGAGCCGTGCCACCGCGTCGAGGTAGCAGTACCCGTCGTCGCCCCAGTTCACCAAGCGCAGCTGTGAACGAATAGGAAGCCACGCTAGAAAATCGGTCGAAACCGCACCTGCGGAAGCCATTTCGCCCACTCGCGAAAAATCTCGCGCGGGGTGCGTGCTCAGAGTCGTTCGGGCGTGGCGGCGATGCGTTCGAGCAGGCGGGGGTCGGGTTCGCGGGCCGGCTCGACGACCCCGTGCTCGGTGACGATCGCGTCGATGAGGTCGTGCGGGGTGACGTCGAACGCGGGGTTGAAACCGCGGGCGCCGTCGGGGGCCACCCGCTGCCCCGCGACGAGCAGCACCTCCTCACCGGAACGATCCTCGATCGTGATGTCGGAGCCGGTGGCGGTCGCCAGGTCGACGGTCGAGCTGGGCGCGGCCACGACGAACGGCACGCCCGCGCGGGCACAGGCCAGCGCGAGCGCGACGGAGCCGACCTTGTTCGCGGTGTCGCCGTCGGCGGCGATGCGGTCGGCGCCGATGATGACGGCGTCGACGAGGCCGCGCAGGATCGTGCTGGCCGCGGCGCCGTCGGCCTGCACGACGTGCGGGATCCCGTCGTGGATCAGTTCCCAGCTCGTCAGCCGCGCCCCCTGCAGCAGCGGCCGGGTCTCGTCGGCATAGACGAGCTCGAGGGCGCCGCGGGTGTGCAGCTCGTGGATGATGCCGTAGGCGGTGCCCCACGCGGTGGTGGCCAGGGCGCCGGTGTTGCAGTGCGTGCCGATGCGGAGCCGGTCCCGGCCGATGCGGTGCCCGAGCCAGTCGGCGCCCAGCCGGGACAGCTCGCGATTGGCGGCCTCGTCCTCGGTGACGAGGCGCCGGGCGTCGGCGAGCACCGCGTCGCGGCCGCGGGCGGTCAGGGGCCGCACCCGGTCGACACCCCAGGCGAGGTTGACCGCGGTGGGGCGCGCGTCGCGGATGCGCTCGATGTGCATGGTGATCTGCGCGTCGGTCCAGCCCTCGCGGGCGGCCTGGTCGAGGGCGATGACGACGCCGAGGGCGCCGGCGGCCCCGAGGGCGGGAGCCCCCCGCACCGCGAGGGTGCCGATCGCCTCGACGAGGTCGTCGACGGTGGTGATCTGCAGGTAGGTCTCGTGCGCGGGGAGGGCCCGCTGGTCGAGCAGCCGGATGTGCGGAACCGGCTCATCGCGCCATTCGATCGCGCGTATCTCGTTGTCGCTCAAGGAACTTCACCGTCCGTCCGGGCTGCGGCAGGCGTTCGGCGCGACGGGGTGAGGCGCCGGGTCGCTGCTCGTCAGCCTGTCAGATCAGCGGCCGCCCGGCAGAGCGAAGACGAAGTCGGCATACATACTCGGCCGGCCCTGTCTATCGCGGTGGCATCACCGCAGGTCACGGCCGGGCTCGCGGACGACGCCGACGAGTATGTAAGCCAACTTCGTCTCTGCCCCGAGTGGCCCCCTGTTCGCGGGGCACGGGTCGACGATCGGCTCGCGCGCGTGCGGATCAGGTGTCGCCGGGCTGCACGGCCGAGCCGCCGTCGACGATCGTCACCTCGACGTTCTCGAAGCCCAGGCCCTTGAGCATGCCGGTCAGGGTGGTGATCGCGTTCTGCTCGGCGCGTTCTTTGAGCTCGGGGTCGGCGGCCGCGGCCTCGTCGAGCTGCTTGGTGGCCTGGGCGTACACGTCCTGCTGGGCGGCGGGGGTCTGGCCGACGGCGTCCTGGAGGCGGTCGAGCAGACCGCGGTCGGTGTCGTAGACCCGCGACTTCTCCGGGTCGAGGCGGGCCGGCGACAGCGTGGCCTTCGGCAGCACGATCTTCGCGGTCTTGCCGTCTTCGGAGACCTGGATGTTCTCGGGTGCGATCGCCCGCAGGTCGACGACGGCATCGACGGTACCCTGCGCGATGAACAGCGTGCGGGTGCCGCGCAACCAGTCGGGCAGGTTGCTGCCGGACTTGTCCTGCATCTCGACGATGACCTGCAGGTTGGCCGTGGCGGACTTCAACTCGCCCATGTCCTCGATCGACGTGACGACCGCCGTGCGGCCGCGTTCGTCGTCGCTCGGACCGGAGGTGAACCGGGGCACGAAGAACGCCAGGGCCACGACGAGGCACACGGCGGCGAGCACCGCCACCATCCAGGGCCACCGCGCCCGGCGCGGGCTCGGCCGTGCCGGGGAACCCGGGGCGCCCGGAGAGGCCGGGGAGCGTCCGCCCGGCGCGCCCGCAGCGGACCCGGCGACCGGCCGCTCGCGGCGCGAGCCGGACGAGGGGTCGGGGCGACCGGATGAGGGCATGGACATGTGGGCAGCCTAATCGCGGACCCTGGGAGTGGCCTCTCGGTGAACGTCCCCGAGGGCCGCAACGAGTCGCCGGCGACTCTTGACCCTCACACGGTGTCACCGCCGACAGTGGGGGCATCAGCCTCAACAAGCCCAACGAACCCAGGAGCCTGCGATGACCTCCACACCCCGCACCTACACCTTCGACTGTGCGAACCCCGCTGCGCTGGCGGCCTTCTGGTCGGCGGTCACCGGACGCCCGGTCGACCAGAGCCCCAACGAGTACGTCGCCGCGATCGGCATGTGGCCACGCGTCAAGGACGACATGGCGTTCCTGTTCCTCGCGGTGCCCGAGCCCAAGACCGCCAAGAACCGTTTCCACCTCGACCTGGAGACCGACGACCGCGCGGCCGAGGTCGCCCGTCTCGTCGAGTTGGGCGCCACGCACGTCGCCGATCACGACGAGTGGGGCATCTCCTGGAGCGTGCTCACCGACCCCGAGGGCAACGAGTTCTGCATCGCCGACGCCCACTGACCCCGACTCCCGCCGCCCACCGCCCCTGAGAACTGCGTGTCGTGATCAGGACTGCGGTTCGTCTCGCAGTCCTCACCGTGACACGCAGTTCTCACGGGCGATGTCATTCGGGGGGCAGCTTTCCGGGTTATCCACAGAGCTGCGAGAACGCCGTAGTCACTGCAGTGCGATCCGTGAGGCTGGTCGGCATGTCGACCAGGAGGCACCATGGAGATCATGACCGTCACGACCCTCGACAGCCGGCGCGAATGGACCCGGGACGACCTCGACCGGCTCCCCGAGGGTGACGGCCTGCGGTACGAGATCATCGACGGGCTGCTCGTCGTGAACGCCGCTCCGCGGCCGCGGCACCAGATGGTTCTCGCCGGGCTCTACGACGCCCTCCGAGCCCGATGCCCGGCACATCTGGTCACGCTGTTCGCGCCACTGGACGTCGTGCTCGACGAGCGCACGGTGCTCCAACCCGACCTGCTCGTTGCGCGCCGTGACCAGTTCGATGACACGGGCTTGCGCGAACGCCCGGAACTCGCGGTGGAGGTGCTCTCGCCCAGCAGTCGAGGTGTCGACCGACTCCTGAAATTCGAGCGCTACCAGCGTGCCGCCACCCCTGCGTATTGGCTGGTCGACCCCGACAGCCTGACCCTCGACGCCTACGAACTGCGCGCCGACACCTACGAACTGCTCGCCCGCGTGACCGGCGACCAGACCTGGGCCGCCACGATGCCGTACGCCGTCGACCTCACCCCCTCGAGCTGGCTCGCCTGAAAGGTAGCGGCACGGGGCCCGGACCCATTATTGACAACTAGCCTGTCATGTTGACAGGTTAGTTGTCGTGACTCGGGCAGAACGGCTATACGAGGTGCTCCGGCACATCCGGCCGGTGCATCAGTACTCCGCACACGCGGTCACCGACGCGCTCCGCGACCGGAACGTCACGATGCCCATGCGGGCGGTGCTCGAGCGGCTTCGCGACGCGGGTCCGCAGACCGTGCCGCAGATCGGGCGCTCGCTGTGGATCACCCGGCAGGGCATCCAAGCGATCGTCGACGAGGCCCGGCACCTGGGATACGTCGAGACCCGGCCCAATCCGCAGCACCGTCGCTCGCATCTCGTGGCACTCACCGACTCCGGCCGCGCGGCCTTCGATGCGCTGCACGCCGCCGAGCTGACCCGCCTCGACGCCATCGCCGCACGGCTCGATCCCGCCGACATCGAGGCCTGCGTGCGCGTGCTCGCTCGGCTCACCGACGGGCTCCGCGCGATGGTCGACCCGGCGACCTCCGACTCAGGCCCGACTCCCACCACAAACCTCGCCGGAGGGGACACGCGATGACCCAGACCACTGCCTACCTCGACGTTCCCGACGGTCGCCTCGCGTACGTCGAGGCCGGCGACACCGCGAAACCCCCGGTGGTGCTGCTGCACGCCGGCTACGTCGACCGCCGCATGTGGGCCCGCGAGCTCGCCCACCTGTCGCGACGGGCCCACGTCGTTGCCCCCGACGCACGTGCCCACGGCGCATCGTCAAGCCCGACCCGGGCCTTTCGGCAGTGCGACGACGTCGCCGCGCTTGTGCGGCACCTCGATCGCGGTCCCGCCGTGCTCATCGGAGTCAGCATGGGAGCCGGTGCGGCCGTCGACACCGCCCTGGAGCACCCGGAGACCGTCGCCGGCCTGGTGCTCAGCGGCGCGGGCACCAACGAGCCCTCGTTCACGGACCCGTGGGCGCTCGGGCTCTTGGCCCGCCTGCAGGCGGCGGTCGAGGCACGTGACCCCGCCGCGTGGATGGCCGCCGAACTGGAGTTCGCCGCCGGTCCGCACCGGGCGCTCGGTGATCTCGACGCCGATGTCGTCGCGCTGCTGACGACCATGCATGAGCATTTCGTCAGCACCCACGTGCGCCCCGGCGTCATGCCGCCGGACGTCGTGCGCGGCTCGTGGGAGCGGCTCAGTGAGATCACCGTCCCGACCCTCGGGATCGTCGGGGAGCTCGACGGCACCGACCACATCGCGATGTGCGAGCGCGCGATCGCCGGCGTCCGCGACGGCCGCGGCGTCGCGCGGATCGCCGGAGCCGGTCACTTTCCCAACCTTGAGCGGCCCCAGGAATGGGAGGCCGCCGTCGACCGGCACCTCGCCGCCCTCCTCGCCTGACTGCCATCGACGTTGCTGAGAACTGCGTCCCAGTTGGCGGCGGTGGCCGGCGACGGCGGAGACGGCGAGGGCGCCCGCCACCACCGCACCGCCGCCGAAGATCAGCGTCCAATGACCGGCCTGCGCCGCGGGGCCGGCCAGCGATGTGGCGACGCCGCTGCCGATGAACAGCGACGACGCGAACAGCGCGGCGACCCCGGCTCCGAGGAGCGCGGCCCGCATGACCGGCACGCGGCCCCACCGGTCCGAGGCGATGCCCCACAGCAGCTGGCCGCCGCCGTAGGCGAGGAAGTAAGCGCTGGCCACCCACACCGTGTGCGCAAGGCTGCGGCCCAGGTCGTGCGCGATGAGCACGATGACCGGCGCCACCGCGAACCGGTCGATGCTGCTGACGAACGACGCCGCGACGAGCACCCTCGGCGCCCGAACGTCGCTCGGAACTGCGTGTCGTGGTGAAGACTGCGGCACGGACCGCAGTCTTCACCACGACACGCAGTTTTCACGGTCGTTGGGCGTTGGGCGGAGGGGCGGTCGTTGGCGGCGGGCGTCAGGCGAGGTGGGCCAGGAGGGCGGCGCGGAACTCCTCGGGGCGCTCCAGGTGCGGGGAGTGCCCGACTCCGGGCAGGACGATCTCGCGATACGAGCCGCCCGCGGCCGCGTAGGCGTCGAGCACGCGTCGGGTCTGGGTGACCATCGGCTGCGGCGGCGCCACCGACTCGCCCGGCCAGCCGGGCAGCACGCCGAGCTTGCCGAGGTTGTTGACGTCCAGGCCCGAGGAGTCCGACACGATGACGTCCGCGTCGCCGCGCACCCACAGGATCGGCGGCTTCGGCGTCACGTCGACGATGCCCGACAGGTTGAGGTGCAGCGGCGACATCGTGTTGAGCACCCCGCGGTCGCCGGGCGCGAACCCTGGCCAGTTCGGGCTCGGGCGCGAGTCACCCGGGTAGTTGTCCGAGCCGGTCGCCGTCGTCAGCATCGACGTCACCCACAGCTCCTCGTGCTCGTCGCGGTGCCCGGCCCCCACGTACACCACCCGGTACGTCGTGCGCGGGCTGCCCGGCCCGTCGGAGCGGTCACCGCCGGCGAGCGCCTGCACGAACGCCGGATTCGCGCCCCCACCGCCGGAGCCCGCGCCGTCGGGGGTGAGCAGCGCGCCGTCCGCGGTCGTCGGCCCGAAGCCGAACGGGGAGACGGGGGCCTGCAGGGTCAGGCTCGCCACCGCCTCCGGGCGGGTGATCAGCACCTGCTGCACCACCCCGCCGCCCATGCTCCAGCCCACCAGGTGCGCGCGGTCGATGCCGAGCGCGTCGAGGGTGGCGAGCACGTCGTCGGCGAAGTCGCCCAGCCCGCGGGTCGCATCGACCGGCTTGATCTCGCTGTCGCCGAACCCGCGCAGGTCGATCGCGAGGCTGTCGCCGGGCAGCGAGCGCACGAGCGGCTGCCAGAACAGGCTCGACGAACAGTTGCCGTGCACGAAGACCACCGGCACGCCACTCCCGGAGGACTCGGACCGATGCTCGAGCACGTTGACCCGCAGCCGCGGGGTGTCGACCGTGCGGCTCGTGATGCCGGGCAGGAGGTTCTCGCTGGGAGTGCTCATGGCTCTACCTTGCGACACGGGCCGGCACCCGCGTGGGCAGAACACCCGGCGGGCCCGATCACCGCCCGCCATACGATGCCGGTGCCGACCAGTCCCGACCCGTGCCCGACCCCGAGCCAGCCAGAGCCCACCCAGAACCCGAGCCCAGGAGCCGCCGCGATGCCCGAAGGCCACGTGACCCACCGCATGGCCGCCGCCTACCAGCGCGAGTTCGGCGGGAGACCGTCGCGCAGCTCGAGCCCGCAGGGCCGGTTCGCGCAGGAGGCCGCGATCATCGACGGCCGCGCGCTGACCAGCGCCGAGTGCTTCGGCAAGCACCTGTTCCTCGGCTTCGGCGACGAGATCGTGCACGTGCACCTCGGCATGGCCGGCAAGACGCGGCTGCAGCGGGCCGAGGGCGGGGAGGACCTCGGCGAGGAGGTCACCGGTCTGGCTCCCGCCGACCCGCGCGAGCGTCCCGTGACCGGCGCGGTGCGCTGGCGGCTGGAGAACGACGACGCGTGGCTCGACCTCACCGGCCCTGCGGTCTGCGAGCTCATCGACGCCGAGGCCAAGGAGACGGTGCTGGCCCGCCTCGGCCCCGACCCGCTGCGCCCCGACGCCGACCCCGAGCGGGCCTGGGCGCGGGTGCACCGCTCGAAGCTGCCGATCGCGGCGCTGCTCATGGACCAGGAGACGTTCGCCGGCGTCGGCAACATCTTTCGCGCCGAATCGCTCTACCGCGGCCGGCTCGACCCGATGATGCCCGGCACCGCCCTGGCGCGCCGCGAGTTCGAGGCGCTGTGGGACGACCTCGTCGACCTCATGGCGTACGCCGTCGAGCACGGCCGCATCGACACCGTGCGCCCGCAGGACGACCCGGTCGCGACCGGCCGGGCCCCGCGCGTCGACCGGCACGGCGGGGAGGTCTACGTCTACCGCCGGGCCGGGCTGCCGTGCCACGTGTGCGGCACGCCGGTGAAGACGACGACGCTCGCCGCGCGCAACCTGTTCTGGTGCCCCACGTGCCAGCCGCTGTCGCGCCGCAAGGCCGCCGTGGCTGCGCGCCGCGCGGCGGCCGAACGGGCCCGGGCCGCCCGCGCCCGCCGCGGGTAGCCGGGGCGGATTGACCTCTCGCGAGTGGTCTATCGAGACACGGACGGCATCGGCGCAGGTCAGCGACCTGCAGCCGTCTCACGATGCGGCAGTGACCGCTCGACGGCCGCCGAGAGGTCACTACCCACACCTCTGTGCGGAACGAGCCGACCCGCGCCACCGACCGCCTACCGCGATTGCATCTGCGCCGCGAAGGCGGCGGGGTCGCGGGTGCGCTTGAAGGCGGCGACGCCGTTGGAGACGCCCTCCTGGAAGCAGGTGCCGCCGATCTCGCCGTGCGCGATCGACAGCAGCACCGTGCTGCTGCGCAGCGCCGCCGCGGCCCCCTGCTGATACCCGCTCAGCGACGAGACGTCGACGTCGGTGCGCACCGGCACCGAGCCCTTCTTGGCGTTGAACGTCAACGTCGCCGTCGGGTCGGCCGCGGCGGTCAGGAAGGCCATGCCGTTCTGCCCGTTGGGCGTGTTCGCGTTGATGACGAAGGCGTCGACGACCGCGGTGAACAGGCCCTCGGTGCCCGGATAGGGCACGGCGCCGAAGTCCTTGCCGTCCGTGGCCCCGGTGGCCGCCGCCTCCGCCTCGAACGAGTCGTTCATCGAGGCGAACGCGCACTCGCCGCGACCGAGCTTGGCGGCGGCCTCGTCCCAGGTCAGCGACGACGCCTGCGGGTCGGCCCGGTCGAGCACCTGGCCGAAGCGGTCGAGCGCGGTGCGGGCCTGCTCGCCGCTCCACGAGAAGGAGCCGGCGGACACCTGCTCCCAGCCCTGCGCACCGATCACCGACAGCAGGTTGTTCTCGAACAGCTCCACCGACGTGAACCGGTCGCGGCCGCCGAGGCACAGCGGCACGACGCCGGCGGCCTTGGCCTTGTCGAGGTCGGCGACGAACTGCTCGAAGGTGTAGCCGGCACCCGGCGCCGACACCCCGGCCTTCGTCAATGCCGCGGAGTTGAACCACAGCACATTGCCCCGGTGCGCCCCGGTCGGCACCCCGTACTGCTTGCCGTCGATGCTCATCGCCTCCAGGATCGGCCCCGGGATCGCCGAGCCCAGCCCGGTGTCGGTGTAGATCGAGGAGACGTCGCCGATCCAGCCGTAGTTGGCGAACGACTTCAGCGGGGCGCCCGCGAACGTCTGCCAGCAGTCGGGCAGGTTACCCGCGCGCAGCCGAGTCGCCAACGCGGTCTGCGAGTTCGAGCCGGCACCGCCGCTGACCGCGGTGTCGATGATCGTCGCGTTCGGGTGCTGCGCGCGGACCGCGTCGAAGAGCACCTGCAGCGCGGCCTTCTCGGAGCCGGAGGTCCACCACGTCATGACCTCCAGGTTGTCCGTCGACTGGTCCGTCGCCGGGGCGGGGGCGAGCGCGGCGCTGGAGCACGAGGCGGTGACGACGGCCGCCGTGACCGCCGAGACAAGAGCGAGGGCTCGCCGGCGACGGCGACCGCGGCGCTCGGATCCGGACTGCGCGCACAGGCTCACGAAGACGTCTCCCGTCCGTCGGCGGTTGCTGGCGGGTTCGAGACTAACCCCGGGCCGCGCCGCCGAGCGGCCTCGGCGCAGAGTGCACTTCACTGCGCCACGGCCGCCCGGGGCACCGCCTCGACGTCGCTCGACTCGCCGGTGGTCGATCGTCGATCAGGGCTTGAGGACCGGCGCGCCCGCCACCGACGTCTCCAGCGCCGAGACGAACGAGCGCTGGTCGCGGCTCGTCTTGTACGCGGCGACGCCGTCGTAGACGCCCTCCTGGAACCGGCTCCCGCCGAGCTCGCCGTGGGCGATCGACATGAGCACGGTCTGGGAGCGCAGCGCCTGCGCGGCCTGCTGCTGGTAGCCCGAGAGCGAGGCGACGTCGACGTCGGTGCGCACCGGCACCGAGCCCTTGATGCGGTTGAACTCCAGGGTCGTCGTGGGGTCGGCGGCCGCGGTGAGGAACGCGAGACCGTTCTGCCCGTTGGCCGTCTGCGAGCTGAGGACGAAGGTGTCGATGACCGCGGTGAACACGCTCTCGGTGCCGGGGTAGGGCACGGCGCCGAAGTCGGTGCCGTCGTGGGCACCGGCGGCGAGCAACTCGCCGTCGAACGAGTCGTTCATCGACGCGAACGCGCATTGGCCCTTGGCCAGCTTCTGGGCCGCCGCGTCCCAGGTCAGGGCGCCGGACTCGGGGTCGGCGTAATCGAGCACCTGCCCGAACCGCTGCAGGGCCGTGCTGGCCTGCTGCCCGTTCCAGTCGAACCGGTCGTTGCCGATGTCGGTCCACCCCTGCTCTCCGACGACGGAGAGCAGGTTGTTCTCGAACAGCTCCACCGAGGTGAAGTTGTCCTTGGCGCCCAGGCACAGCGGCACGACACCGGCCGACTTGGCCTTGCCGAGGTCGGCCAGGAAGGTGTCGAAGGTGTAGCCCGCCCCGGGTGTCGTGATGCCGGCCTTCTGCAGCGCGGCGGTGCTGAACCACAGCACGTTGCCGCGGTGCGCCCCGGTCGGCACGCCGTACTGCTTGCCGTTGACCGTGACCGCGTCGAGGATGTTCTGCGGCAGCGCCGACCCCAGACCGGTCTGGGAGTACACGGAGGAGACGTCGGCGGTCTGACCGGCGTTGGCGTAGGCCTTGGTCGGGGCGCCGACGAACGTCTGCCACACGTCCGGCGGGTCGCCGGCCTGCAGTCGGTTGGCCAGCGCGACCGCGACATTCGCCCCGGCCCCACCGGCCACCGCGCCGTCGGTGACCGTGACGTTGGAGTGCGCGGCGGTGACCGCGTTGTACAGCACCTGCAGCGCTGCGTGCTCGGAGCCGGAGGTCCACCACGACATGACCTCGAGGGAGTCGCTGGCCTGGTCGGCCTGCGGCGCGGAGGCGGGGCTGCCGCTGGAACACGCGGTGAGGGCCAGCGCCGAGGCGGTCAGGGCGGCGGCGGCCAGGGCGACGGTTCGACGTGTCGTGTTCACGACGTTCTTCACCAGTTCCTCACTCGTTGATCACTCGGCGGGGGCGGCGGCCGGGTGGCCACCGATCGGCTGGCGCTTGGCCTTGAGGTCGAACAGGGCGTAGCAGGTGACGACCCCGTAGCAGATCGCCGGCACGATGAACGAGATCGCCGGGCTGGTGCTGTCGAGGACGCGGCCCTGCACGAGCGGCATGATCGCGCCGCCGACGATCGCCATGACGAGCCCGGCGGCGCCGAACTTCGTGGCCGGACCCAGACCCTTGAGGGCCACGCCGTAGATCGTCGGGAACATCAGCGACAGGCAGAACGAGAGGCCGACGACGGCGGCGACACCGGCCATGTTCGGCGAGACCATCGCGAACAGGCACAGCGCGACGGCGAGGGCGCCGAGCACGAGCAGCACGATCGTGGCCCGCACCTTGCCGATGACCCACGTCATGATGAACCGCGAGACGAGGAAGATCAGCAGGCTGACCTGCAGCAGGTAGCCACCGAGCTGGAGCGAGCCGTTGATGGCCTGCTGGGTGTACTGGATGATGTACGTCCACGTGCACACCTGGGCGGCGACGTTGAAGAACTGCGCGATGACCCCGTAGCGGTAGTGCCGGTTGCGCCACAGCTGCCCGACCACGGCGCCCGCCGACGAGGTGTCGCCCGCGTCGGGGAACTCCTCGCGGATCTCGGGCTCCTTGACGACGGCGATGATGATGAGGATCGCGACGAGCGCGACGCCGAGCCCGATGTACGGGCCCATGACGGCGGTGAGCTGGTCGGCCCGCACCTGCCGCAGCTGCTCGGCCGACATCGCGCTGGCGTTCACCTCGGCGTCGAGCTTGGGCAGGATGAACACGGCCGCGAGCAGCACGCCGAGGTTGGTGCCGACCGGGTTGAAGGCCTGCGCGAAGTTCAGGCGGCGGGTGCCGGTCTCTTCCGGGCCCAGGGAGATGACGTACGGGTTGGCCGAGGTCTCCAGGATCGAGCAGCCCGCGGCGATGGCGAACAGCGCCGCGAGGAAGGCGCCGTACGTCATGATCTGGCTCGCCGGGTAGAACGCGAACGAGCCGAGCGCCGCCAGGCCGAGCCCGACCGTCAGCCCGGCCTTGTAGCCGAACCGCGCGTTGATGAGCGAGGCCGGGATCGCGAGCAGGAAGTAGGCGCCGTAGTACGCCAGCTGCACGAGCGAGGCCTGGAACGTGCTCATGTCGAAGATGCGCCGGAAGCCCGCGACCATCGGGGTCGTCAGGTCGGCGGCCACACCCCAGATGAGGAAGCAGCACGTGATCGCCACGAACAACAGACCCATGCCCGGGTACAGGAGCTTGTTCTCGCGAACGGTGTTGTTCTGCTCGGGCTCAACCTCAGTGGCCACCGTGCGCTCCCGTCGTCGGGCGATATGACCTTCGGCACACTAGTCCTGGCGCGCTTGCAAAAGGGGGCCTGCGGTCCCTGTTATTCGCCGATCTCACAGGAGTATTGGCCGGAGCCGGAGGCGGGTCTTAGGCGCGGGCCGAGACCGCGGGTCGGAGGCGGGTCGGACGCGGGCCGGAGCCGCGGGGTCGGAGGCGGGTCTGAAGCGGGCCTGCTCGGGTCGGTTACCGCCGGTTACCACCGCTGCGACGAGTGGGTGGCGAGCCGGTCCACGGCGTCGAGGGCGGCCACCTTGTACCCCTCCGACAGCGTGGGGTGGTTGAAGACCGCGTCCGCGAGGAAGTCGACGGTCCCCTCGCAGCCCATGACGGCCTGCCCGATGTGCACGAGGTCGGCAGCACCGGATCCGAACACGTGCACGCCGAGCAGGCGACGGGTGCGCGCCTCGACGATCAGCTTGAGCAGCCCGTCGGCGTCGCCGGTGATCTGCCCGCACGCCAGGTCGCGCTGCCGCGCCAGCCCGACCACGTGCCGCACCCCGGAGCCGGTCAGCTCGGCCTGGGTGGCGCCGACGTAGGAGATCTGCGGGATGGTGTGCACGACGATCGGCGTCAGCGGCGGCATGGCGCGCGTCGGCGCCCCCATCGCGTGGTGCGCCGCACGGCGGCCCTGCTCCATCGCGGCGGCCGTCAGCGTGGGAAAGCCGATGACGTCACCGACCGCGTAGATGTGCGGCACGCTCGTGCGGAAGTGCTCGTCGACGGCGATGCGGCCGCGGTCGTCGGTGCTCAGGCCCGCGTTCTCCAGCCGCAGCCGCGAGGTCGCGCCCTGCCGACCGGCCGAGTAGAGCACGGTCTGCGCGGGGATCCGACGGCCGCTGGCCAGGTGCGTCACCGTGCCGTGTTCGCTGACCCGCACCGACTCCACACGCTCGGTGAACCGGAACGTGACCCCGAGGTCGCACAGGTGAGTGTGCAGGGCGTCGACGATCTGCCCGTCGCAGAAGTCGAGCATGCCGGTGCGCTGCTCGACGACGAGCACGCGGGTACCCAGGGCGGCGAAGATCGAGGCGTACTCGATGCCGACGAGGCCGGCGCCGACTACGACCATCGAGTCGGGCACCCCCTCGAATGCGAGCAGGCCGTCGGAATCCACGACTCGGTCTCCGCTGAACTCCACGCCCGCGGGGCGAGCCGGCGTCGTGCCCGGAGCCAGCACGATCCGCTCGGCGCCGACCCGGTAGTGATCGGCGCCGACGATCTCCAACGTGTGCTCGTCGACGAAGTGGGCCGTGCCGGTGAGGATCTCGACGTGGGCGCGCAGCAAAGCGTCACGCAACACCTCCGCCTCGCGGCCCAGCAGGTAGCGGGTGCGAGCCGACAGCTGGTCGATGGTGATCTCCCGGTCCGCCTCGGTGCGCTGGCGGTCGGCGCCGTCGAGGTCGCGGGCGGAACCGCCGTGTGGCGCGAGCCCGTAGGTCGCAGCGGCGGCGCCGGAGGCAGCGCGCTCCGGAGACGGGCCGCGCTCCCGACGGCCGTACCCGTCGGTGCGGGAGGGTCGCGGACCGTGATGGGCGCTGTGGTGCGGCTCGGCGGCACCGGCGTCGCGCCGATGGCCGGCCAGCGACAGCACCGCCTCCCGAAGGATGCGGGTGGGGATCGCGGCGCGGGCGGCATCGGGGGTGGCCGGGTCACGCCGGTCGATGAGCGCCACCCGCCACCCGCGCCGGGCGGCGGTGATCGCGGCATGTCGCCCGCCGGGGCCGTTGCCCACGACGAGCAGGTCGTAGTCGTGCATCGTTGGCTCCTGACGGTTGTGCCCGCCGCAGGCCCGCGGGCCCGGCGGTGGCCAGGTGGCGTCGGCGTCGACCGAGGCGCCGACAGGTCGACGTGTTGACATGGTCGCGTACGGCGCCGCCCGTGGCCATCCGAACCGGGCTCCTCGCCTCGATCGGGTGACGCGCGGGGTGTTCGGTGCGGGTGGCTGCGAGGCGCTCGCGCGCAGTCCGTCGACGTCGGCCACTGCGGTGGGCCTGGGGCGTCATTACGCTGGCACCACGACGGACAGGAGGCACGATGGTCGGGAGATTCTCGTCTCGAGAGTCGATCTACCGCGAGCCCCGCAGCGGGCGGGCGCGGTGGATCGTCCCGCTCGTGACCTTCGTGCTGGGCGCGCTGCTGGCTGGCGTGGGCGTCGCCCTCGTCATGCGCGGCGACGACGCCCCCGCGGTGACGGCCACCCCCTCCCCGACGCCGACGACCACCTCGGAGTCGGAGCAGGTCGCGGTGCCGCGGGCCTGCCTCAACATCGCCGAGGGGGCCCAGGACCTGCAGGTGCTGCTCGACCGGGCGATGGTCGCCGCCCGCGACCTGGACGCCGCTCGGCTCTCCCGCCTCGTGCGTCAGATCGACACGCAGCAGAGTTCGCTGCGCGACGACACCGAAGTCTGCCGGCGCGGCGTCGCCACGGCCACCGCCGTGCCGACGCAGCAGACCGTGACCTCCACGGTGACCTCGACCCCGACCGTCACCTCGGCACCGGCCACTACGGCCCGGCCCAGGTCGACCGCGCGGACCACCCCGCGGGCGACGACCCCGGCTCCCCGGGGCACCTCCGGCTGACTCGAGCCGGCCGCACCGCCCCTCCCCGACCCGACCGCCTCGGGCTGACTCGACCGCCTCGGGCTGACTCGATCGTCAGCGCGATCGCGGGCGCCAGAGGGCGCGCAACTGCTGCTTGCTGTAGCGGTCGGCGTCGATCTCGTCGCGGCGGCGGCTGCGGTCGAAGGGCAGCAACCTCTTGTTGTGCCACGCGGCGTGCAGGCCCATGAGCGTGAGCATCGCGGGCATCATCACCGAGCGCACGAGGAAGGAGTCGATGAGGATGCCGACGCTCATGGCCACCGCCAGCTCGTGGAACGAGGTGACCGGGATGACGGCGAGCATGCCGAAGCTCACCGCGAGCGCCAGGCCCGCGGTCGTGATGGCCTTCGACGTCTCCGGCATCGCCTGCCGGATCGCCTCTCGCAGGGTCATGTCGCGCGCCAACTCCCAGACGCGCCCGACGCCGAAGATGTTGTAGTCCGACCCGAGCGCGACGAGCAGCACCGCGGCGGCGAACGGCACGTAGAACGTCAGCCCTTCGTGCCCGAGGAGGTCCATGAACACCCAGGTCGTGACCCCGAGCGACGCCGTGAGGGCCAGCACGCTCGACAGGAGCAAGAACAGCGGCGCGAGCAGCGCCCGCAGGAAGATCGCCAGCAGCGCGAAGTTGACGAGGAAGCCGACGATCGCGATCCGTTTGAGGTCGTCGACGGTGCCGGAGACGAGCCCCTCGGCGAGCGCGGTGTCGCCGGTGAAGCTGTACGCGTAGCTCGGCAGCCCGGCCTGTGCCCCCAACTGGGGTAACCGTTCTCGCAGGTCGGCGAGGTTGGCGATCGCCTCGGCGCCCAGCGGCGTGTGGTCCAGGACGATCATCATGCGGGCCGCGTCACCGTCTCCGGCGAGCATGAGGTTGGGGATGCGCGGGAACTGCTGACGCGGCCCGATGACGCCGGCGACCCCCGGTTCGTCACTGACCAGCCGCTGCAGCTCGATGAGCTGCTGCTCGTTGGAGGTGACGCCGTCGCCCTCGATGAGCAGCGTCGTCGGCGAGGTGATGCCCGGGGCGAAGCCCGCGACCGCCGCGGCGTTGGCCTCGCTCACCGAGTTGTCCGCGGGCAGGGCCCCGGCGAAGTCGGCGCCGAGCTTGATGTTGAACAGCGGCAGCGAGGCGGCGACGAGCACCACGGTGCACCCGACGACGGCCAGCACCGCCGCGGGTTTGCGCACCATCGTGTTGGCCAGCCACGTCGTCACCCGCGAGGAGCCGGTCTCGACGGCCGAGCGCTCGTCGTCGGGGTCGAGCAGGCGCGGGTCGCGGCGCGGCCAGAACACCTTCGGCCCGAGCACCGACATGAGCGCCGGCACGAGCGTGATCGAGATGAGCAGCCCGACGAGGATGGTCACGGCCATGGCCGGGCCGAACGCGTGGAAGAACTGCTCCTCGGCGACGAGCAGCACGGCGGTCGCCGCCGCGACCGTGATGCCGGCCGCGAAGATGATCGGCGTGTACGACCCGACGGAGGCGACGATCGCCTCCTTGACGCTGCCGCGGTTCTTGCGTAACTCCGCCCCGAAGCCGACGACGTAGAACACCGTGTAGTCGGTGACGATGCCGAGGATGAGCGCGACGAGCAGCGGTCTCAGCTCGGTCGGGGCGCCGACGTTGAGCACCTGCGAGACCGTCGACAGCAGCCAGGTGGTCGCGAACACCGCGATGCCGGAGGCCCCCAGTGCGAGCAGCGGCACGACGATCGAGCGGAACGCCAGGCCGACGAGGATGAAGATCGCGCCGAGCGTGAGGGCCTCGACCTGGGGGATGCTCTGCGACAGCAGCCACCCCTGTTGGGCCCGCGCCGGCACCGACCCCGCGACCCCGATGACGTGGTCTTCGGGCCGGTCGAGGAAGCGGTAGTAGTACTGCCGCGCCGCCGTGTGCTGGTCGCCGAAGTCGGCGTCGGGCGACATGAACAGGTAGGTGATGACCGTCGTGCCGACCTCGGCCTGCCCGTCCATCCACCGCACGGTGTTGGCCAGCGGCAACGCGCCGAGGATCGGCGCCCCCACCGGGTGCTGGTTGATCGAGATGGCGTCGAGGATCGACTCGGCCTGCACCCCGAGCGACAACCCGTTCGGGTCGTGCTGCACGACGGCCGTTCGGCTCGACAGCGGGTACCCGAAGTGGTCGACGTCGCGGATCTCCGCCTGCGCGGCGGCACCCGACAGCGGCATGAGGCTCTGGCTCTCGTCGCCCCCGCTGAAGTCCGGCGGGTGGGTGAACAGCCAGCCCGCGACGATGAGCCAGATGAGCAGGATCGGCCAGCGCAGCAGGTAGGTCAGCGAGGCGTAGCCGCGCAGCATACGCTGCAGCGACCCACCGGAGACGGGGTGGTCGGAGCGCCGCGACCGGCCCGGCTCCGGCGGGTCGGGCGAGGCGTCGGCGGACCCGCGGGTGCCGGACGACAGACCAGTCATCCGCGTACCTCACCCCCCGCCTTCGCCGTGTCCGAACAGCACGATAAGCCTGCGCGTCGCGCTGGTCGCCCGCAAGGGCGAACCCAGCGTGAGGACGGACGCTCAGAACTCCTTTGTCGCGTCCTGAGTCTCGTTGATCCGCACGAAGTCGAGATGCCGCTCGTACTGGTCGAGCACGTCATGGATGAGCTGCGACTGTGAGTAGCCCATGATGTCGTAGCCCGCACCGCCGTCGTCGAGGTAGACCCCCAGGCGAGTGGTGCGTTCGCGCGGGGCCGCGACCGCGCGCTGCCCCACGTGCCAGACGTAGGAGCTCTCCGGACGCACCTGGTACACGAATCTGCTCTGATCGGTGGCCGAGGTGGTGCACAGTTCGATCGCGCCGTCCTCGTCTGTGCGGCACGTTGCGGGCACCCCCCGCTCGCGCAGCTCGGCCGCGACCTCAGCCAGCGCCGGCCCGACGACCTGCGCCAGGTACTCGTTGGCCTCGACGTCGTCGACGTGCTGCAGTGCCCGGCCCAGACGCGCCTTCCACGTCGTGGCCAGCTGGTGTTCGCGCTCCCCGCCGCTGCGCCCGGCGAACATGTTCGGGAGCCGGTGCCGCGCCGACTCGGTGCGGTAGGCCTCCACGCGCAACGCCTTGTAGAGCCCGAACATCACGAGCATCATGACGAAGCCGAACGGTAACCCCATGATCACCGTCGCACTCTGCAACGCGGGGATGCCGCCGACGATGAGCACGGCCACGGTGAGCAGGCCGGTGGCCGCGGCCCACACGATGCGCAGCCAGGGCTTGCCGTCCTGCTCGGCGTGCTCGAGGTAGGAGCAGAGGTTGGCCATGACCAACGCGCCGGAGTCGGCGGAGGTGACGTAGAACAGCAGCCCGACGAACGTCGCGAGACCGATGAGGAAGGTGGCGCCCGGGTAGTACGTGAGCAGGGTGTAGAACCCCTGTTCGGGGGCGCTGACGGTGAGCTCGCCGAAGGCCGCGTCGCCGTCGCGGATGCGGTCGATAGCCGAGTTACCGAAGATCGAGACCCACATGACGATGTAGCTGAACGGGATGATCATCGTGCCGGCGACGAACTGGCGGATGGTGCGGCCCTGGCTGACGCGGGCCAGGAACATGCCGATGAAGCTCGCCCACGCGATCCACCAGGCCCAGAAGAAGAGGGTCCAGCTGGCCATCCAGTCGACGGGCTGGTCGTAGGCGAAGGTGTCGGCGGTCATCGACGGGAAGCTGGAGACGAGGTCGCCGATGTTCATGACGACGGCGTTGAGCAGGAACTGCGTCTTGCCGGTGACGAGCACCCACAGCGCCAGGCCGATGGCGAGGACGACGTTGAGCTGGCTGAGGAACCGGATGCCCCGGTCGACGCCGGTCGTCGCGGAGATCGCCGCCATGACGACCGCGATCACGACGAGCACGGTCTGCACCGGCAGGCCCGCCTCCCACCCGAACAGCAGGTTGAGGCCGACGGACAGCTGCACGACCCCGATGCCCAGCGAGGTGGCCACGCCGAAGATCGTGCCGAGGATCGCCGCGGTGTCGACCAGATGCCCGACCCAGCCGTCGAGCCGCCGCCCCAGGATCGGGTACAACGCCGAGCGCACGGCCAGCGGTCGGTCGAGCCGGTAGGCGAAGTACGCCATCGCCATGCCCATGAGCGTGTACATCGCCCATCCGGAGAGGCCGTAGTGGAACAGCGTCCAGGTCGTGGCCTCCTTGGCGGCCTCCAGCGTGCCGCCCTCGATGCGAGGCGGGTTCAGGTACTGCGCCACCGGCTCCGCCACCGAGAAGAACATGAGGTCGGTGCCGATACCGGCGGCGAACAGCATGGCCGCCCAGCTGAACGTGTCGTACTGCGGCCGGGAGTGCTGCGGGCCGAGCCGCACCTCGCCGTAGCGGGAGATCGCGACGCCGATGACGAAGACGACGACCGCCGTGGCCAGGCCGATGTAGAACCAGCCGAACCAGCCGGCGGTCCACCCGACGGCGACCCCGAGCACCTCGGCCGCGTTGGTCGGGTCGGCGATGCACCAGATCGCGATCGCGAGGATGCCGACGATCGAGCCGAAGAACACGATCCGGTTGAGCACGCGGGCGGGCTCGCCGGGCCGCGTCGGGGGACGCTCGGCGGGGGTCGCTGCGGTATCGGTCATCGGGGTCTCCTGTCGAGCGGGTTGGCCTCGGGCGGTGTGAGTCCCGCGAATCGGGACGGTGGTTCGGACGGGTGCGGATGGGCGCCTATGGCTGCGAATTGGTGCGGATGGGTGTGGATGATCGCCAGGCCGACCGCGCGGCGCCGGAGGTAGCGCCGGGCGGTCGGCTCAGGGATCGGACGGGCTCAGTTCTCCTGAGCCGGGTGCGGGGCCTGGTCGAGCGAGGCGGCAGGCCGCTTGGCCAGCGCCGGAGCCGGGGTGGCGCCGGCGGCGCTCGGCGGGTCGGTGCGGGCGTCCCAGGCGGAGTTGCGCGGGTCGCCCTCCGGGAACAGCGGCATCCCCTGCCCCGCGCGGTAGATCGGCACGTCGAGCGGCGGCAGCGGGGTGTTGCCCGCGATGAGGTCGGCCGCCTTCTCCGCGACCATCATCACCGGGGCGTAGATGTTGCCGTTCGTCACGTACGGGAACACCGATGCGTCGACGACCCGCAGGCCCTCCACCCCGTGCACCCGCATCGAGCTCGGGTCGACGACGGAGGCGGAGTCGGTGCCCATCTTCGCGGTGCAGGACGGGTGCAGCGCGGTCTCGGCGTCTTTGGCGACCCAGTCGAGGATCTGCTCGTCGGTCTCCACGCTCGGCCCAGGCGAGATCTCGCCGCCGCTGAACGCGGCGAACGCCGGCTGCTCGAGGATGTTGCGGGCCGCCCGGATCATCTCGATCCACTCACGTCGGTCGCCCGGCGTGGACAGGTAGTTGAACAGGATCGACGGGTGCTCGAACGGGTCCGTCGAGCGGATCTTCAGCTCACCGCGCACGTCGGAGTACATCGGGCCGATGTGCACCTGGTAGCCGTGCTCGCTCGCCGGCTTCGACCCGTCGTAGCGGATCGCGATCGGCAGGAAGTGGAACATGAGGTTGGGGTAGGCCACCTCGTCGTTGGAGCGGATGAAGCCGCCCGCCTCGAAGTGGTTGCTCGACCCGACGCCGGTGCGCCCGAACAGCCACTGCGCACCGATGACCGGCTTGTACCTGTGCGCCAGCCAGGGGGCGATCGACACCGGCTGGGTGGCCGCGTGCTGGATGTAGACCTCGAGGTGGTCCTGCATGTTGGCGCCGACGCCCGGCAGGTCGGCGACGACGTCGATACCGAGGGCGCGCAGGTCGTCGGCCGCGCCGATGCCGGCCAGTTGCAGCAGCTGCGGGGAGTTGAACGCGCCGCCGCACAGGATGACCTCGCCGGCCGCGACGCTGCGGTGGGCACGCCCGGCGCGCAGGTAGTCGACGCCGACGACCCGGTTGCCCTGGGTGCGCAGCCCGGCGACCTGCGCGAGCGTCTCCACCGTGAGATTGGGCCGGCTCATCACCGGGTGCAGGTAGGCCCGCGCGGCGGACAGCCGGCGCCCGCGGTAGACGTTGCGGTCGAACGCCGCGAACCCCTCCTGGCGGTAGCCGTTGACGTCGTCGGTGAGCGGGTAACCGGCCTGCTGCACCGCCTCGAAGAACGCCCCGAAGAGCGGCGAGGTCGCCGGGCCGCGCTCGAGTTTGAGCGGGCCGGAGCCGCCGCGCCAGGCGTCGGCGCCGGCCAGGCACGTCTCCATGCGCTTGAAGTAGGGCAGACAGTGCGCGTAGCTCCACTCGCTCATGCCCTCGTCGGCCGCCCAGCGCTCGTAGTCGAGCGGGTTACCGCGCTGGAAGATCATGCCGTTGATCGAGCTCGAGCCGCCGAGCACCTTGCCGCGGGCGTGGTAGACGCGCCGGCCGTTCATGTGCGGCTCCGGCTCGGACTCGTACTTCCAGTCGTAGAACCGGCTCCCGATCGGGAACGGCAGCGCCGCGGGCATGTGGATGAACGGGTCGATGCGGAAGTCGGAGCGCCCTGCCTCCAACACGAGCACGCTGGTGCTGCGATCGGCCGAGAGGCGGTTGGCCAGGGCGCACCCCGCCGACCCGCCTCCGACGATCACGTAGTCGTACCGCTTGGTTGCGCTCATGGCTCTCCTAGGCAGCGAAAACCGACCGCCGCGGGGGTCGCTGCACCGTCCGCGGCAACTGACGTGGGGTGATCCACCGACTGGGACCCTATCGGAGGGCACCGACAAGACGCGATACCGGCGGGTGACAAGCTTGTTGCCCCGCACCGCGGAACGCCGCCGCGGGGCGCGGGAACCGCCTCAGACCGGCAGGTCGATCCCCACGGCGGCGGCGGCCGCACGCGTCGCTCCGCGCACCGGCTCCGCCGCGAAACCGCCGACCCGCACGGCGGATTCGATCCGTGCCCGCAGCGGACCGGCGGCCAGCAGCCCGCCCGCGAGCACCACCGGATCGGCCCTCGCCCCCGGCAGGGCTCGCAGGGTCGCGAGCAGCCCGCGCCCGCACCCCTCGACGAGAGCGGTCGCGACCTCCTCGCGGCCCGCCCACGCCAACGCCACCGGAGCCAGCTGGGCCCAGGCCGCGGGAGGCAGCCCGTCGGTCGCGGCGACGAGGCGCTGCGCGTCGGTGGCGCCGGCGATGCCCAGGTGGGCCAGCACGGCGGGCGTCATCGCGGTGGGCACTCCGCCGTCGAGGTCGGCGGCGACGGCTCGCAGCACGCGTCGCCCGAGCCACACCCCGGAGCCGGTGTCGCCGAGCAGCCAGCCGAGCCCGTCGCGGCGGGCCACCGGCTGCCAGTCGTCGAAGGCTGCGGCGATCGCGCCCGTTCCCGCGAGCAGCAGCCGGCCGCGCGGCGACGACGAGACGCTGCGGAAGGCGATCTCCAGATCGGTCACGACCATCGGGCGGGCCGTGACCCCGGCTGTGGCGCAGGCTCGTTCGACGAGGGCGACCGCCTCGTCGCGGCGTGCCTGCACGCCGGCCAGGCCAACGCAGACCGCGTCCGGGGCCCGACCCTGTAGACACCCCGCGATCGCGGCACGCAGGTTGGCCTCGGGCTCCCCGAGCGAGGAGCGCAGGTTGGCGCCCCCGGCCTGCGAGCGCCCGAGCACGGCGCCGGCCTCGTCGCAGGCCAGCGCCCGCGTCGAGGTGCCGCCCGCGTCGACACCCAGCAGGACCGGCACCGCCCACCTCCTCACGCGCGCGCCCTCGCCGACAGCTCGCAGCCAGCCGGCAGACCACTGGCAGACATCCAGGCAAGCACGGCCGCACCCGTGGCGCGGGCATCTCGCAGCGCGACTCGTGCACAACACGAGAGAGTGCTAAGTTTCGGCAGAGCTGACATGTGTGAAACTAAATTACATTCCGCGGTGGGCGCCCCTTCGCCTCCGGGTTCGGTTGTCGTGCAACGGCCTCCGATGGGGCGCGCGAGCCGGACGCGTTCGAGACGAAGGAGATCACCCATGAGAAGGTCAGTGGCCGTCGTCGCAGCCGCAGTCACGGGGGTCATCACGCTCGCCGCCTGCGGTTCAGGCTCCACGGGGAGTGAGGCAGGCGGCCCAGGCGGCACTGCGGACGGGGCCGGCCGTTCGCTGACCGTGTGGATCATGGAGGGCACCAACCCCGACTCCGCGGCCTACTTCGAGCAGGTGAAGTCGACGTTCGCGAGCCAGACCGGGGCCACGCTCGACATCCAGATGGTTCCGTGGGCGAGCGCGAAGGACAAGTTCACGACGGCCATCGCGGGCGGCACCACCCCCGACGTCGCCGAGGTCGGCACGACGTGGACGCCGGAGTTCGCGCAGGCGGGGGCGCTCGTCGACCTCACCGACCGGGTATCGGGCGCGGGCCTGGACGGCGACCTCGTGCCCGGGCTCAAGGAGGCCGGCACGTACGAGGGCCGGCTGTACGGCATGCCCTGGTACGCGGGGGTGCGCTCGGTGCTCTACAACAAGGACGTCTTCGACAAGGCCGGCATCACGACCCCGCCGACGACGTGGGCGCAACTGACCGACGCGGTGACGAAGATCAAGCAGACCCAGCCGAACGTCACGCCGTTCCCCGTGCCCGGTGGCAGCGAGTTCACCGCGGTGCCGTTCATCTGGGGCGCCGGCGGCGAGCTCGCCACCGACAACGGCGGCACGTGGACGTCGGCGCTCGACCAGGCCCCCGCGCTCGAGGGCATCACGTACCTGACGAACCTCGCCAAGCAGTCCTCCAACGCCGCAGCCGCCACCTGGACCGAGAAGGACGCGCTGACCGCCTACGCCAAGGGCGACGTCGGGATGGTCGTCGCGGGCTCGTGGACCCCGGCGACCCTGCGCAAGGACGCCCCGCAGGTCGCGCAGCGCACCGGCGCCTTCGTCATGCCCGGCAAGAGCGGCATGGCGCCCTCGTTCACCGGCGGCTCGCACCTGGGCGTCTTCGAGAACAGCGCCGATCAGGATCTGGCGTGGCAGTTCGTGCAGCTCATGACGACCGGCGACCTCGCCGCGAAGTGGGGTCAGGAATCGAACTACTTCCCCGGTCAGCAGAGCCTGCTGGACAAGCAACTGACCTCGGACGACGAACTGACCGCGGTGTTCGCCAAGCAGATGACACAAGGCGGCAAGACCGTGCCGGTCACGCCGCTGTGGGGGCAGGTGCAGGGCAAGAAGGTCGTGCCGACGATGATGCAGTCGATCCTGTCCGGGCAGGCCGACCCCAAGACCGCGGTCGGCACCGCCGCCGCCGACATGAACGCCACGTTCTCCGGCAACTGACCGGTGGCCGCGACGCCGATTCCCGCCGGGCCCACCCGGGGCCCGACGTACCCGCGCCCCCGTTCCTCGGCGCGGCGGGCCCGGGTGGCGCGCCCCTGGCTGCTGCTCGCGCCCACGCTGACGATCCTCGCGGTGCTGCTCGCCTGGCCGCTCGGCCGTGTCGTGTGGCTCTCGTTCCAGAGCTACGGCCTGCGCGAACTCAACCGGGGCACGACGAACTTCATCGGTCTGGACAACTACGTCGAGGTGCTCGGCAGCGGCTACCTGTGGAGCGTCGTGCTGCCGAACACCGTCGGGTTCGCCGCGGTGTGCGTCGCGGCCACCGTCGCCCTCGGCACGCTCGTCGCGCTGTTCCTGCGCACGCTGCCGACCGGTTGGCGGTTCGTCGCGGGCAGCGCGGTGATGGTCGCGTGGGCGGTGCCGGCGATCACCGGCACCTACGTGTGGGTCTTCCTCTTCGACCCCGCCGACGGGCTCGTCACGCACGCTCTGGGCGCGGTCGGGCTCATCGAGACGGGACAGGTCAACTGGTTTCTCGACCGCGTCGGGTTCTTCGCGATCGCCGCGCTCAACGTCGTCCACCACGGCTTCCCGTTCGTCGCCGTGACGGTGCTCGCGGGCCTGCTCACCGTGCCCGACGAGCTCTACGAGGCGGCCACGATCGACGGCGCCGGCGCCTGGAGACGGTTCTGGCACGTCACGGTGCCGACCCTGAAGCCGGTCTTCGCGGTCGTGACGATCCTGTCGACGATCTGGGACTTCAAGGTCTTCACGCAGATCTACCTCATGCCCGGAGGCGGCGGCACGAACCGCGCGGTCTTCAACCTCGGGGTGTGGAGTTACATCCAAAGCTTCGCGCAGGGCAAGTACGGTCTGGGATCGGCGATCGCGGTGCTGCTCACGCTGCTGCTGCTCGCGATCACCACCGTCTACCTGCGCACCCTGTTCGCCGAGGAGGAGCTGTGAACACGCTGCTTTCTGCTCGGCCCACGACGGCGGCGACCGGGCGCGGAGGGGTGGCCCGGTCGCCGCGCCACTGGGGGCGTCTCCCGCGCCGCGGCCGGTCCGATCGAGGCGTCCGGTCGTCGAGGCCGAGGCTGACCCCGGCGCAGGTGCTCGGGTTGGTCGCGCTGCTGGCGTTCGCGCTCTTCCCGGCGTACTGGATGGTCTCCACCGCGCTCGACCCGCACGCCGCCACCCGAGGCGGGTCGCTGCTCCCGCGCGCGATCAGCACCGAGCACTTCGCGTACGTCGTCACCGACGCCGGGTTCGGGCGTTACCTGCTGAACTCGGCGCTCGTCGCGATCGTCACCGTGACCGTCTCCTCGCTGGTGGCGCTGCTCGCGGCGGTCGCGGTGGCGCGCTTCGCGTTTCCGCTGCGCCGCCAGATCCTCGTGGCGGTCCTCGTCGCCCAGATGGTGCCGCTGGAGGCCCTCGTCATCCCGCTGTTCCTGCAGGCCCGCACGCTGGGCATGCTCAACAGCCTGCTCGGGCTCGCGATCGTCTACCTCGCGTTCAGCCTGCCGTTCGCCGTCTGGCAGCTGCGCGGGTTCGTCGCGGCCGTGCCCGTCGAGGTGGAGGAGGCCGCGTACATCGACGGCTGCGGCTGGTGGCAGATGTTCCGCCACGTGCTGTTCCCGCTGGTCGCCCCGGGGCTCGTCGCCACCAGCGTGTTCAGCTTCATCACGGCCTGGAACGAGTTCATCTTCGCGCTGACCTTCCTGCAGTCCGACCGCAGGTACACGGTGGCGATCGGGCTGCAGAAGTTCTTCGGTGAGCACTCGGCCGACTGGGGGCCGATCATGGCCGCCTCCACGCTCATCACGGTGCCGGTCGTCGTGTTCTTCCTGCTCGTGCAGCGCAACCTCGTCTCCGGGCTGTCCGCCGGGGCGGTCAAGGGATGAGCCGGTCGCTCGCGGCCGGCGTGCTGCTCACCGGGTTCGAGGGCACGTCGGTGCCGCCGTGGCTGTGGGCCGCGTGCGCCGAGGGGCTCGCGGGGGTGCTGCTGTTCGCCCCCAACACCCCCGGCCTGGCGACCACGCGGGCGCTGACCGACGAACTGCGGGCGCACCGCCCCGCCGGGCTCCCGGGCCTGGTCGTCGCCGTCGACGAGGAGGGCGGCGACGTGACGCGCCTGGAGGCGGCCACCGGCTCCGGGCTGCCGGGCAACGCCGCGCTCGGGGCCGTCGACGACCCCGACCTCACGCTGCGCTGCGCGAGCGCCCTGGGTCACGTGCTCGCGCGGGCCGGCGTCGACCTCGACCTCGCGCCCTGCCTCGACGTGGCGTCCGAGCCGCTGAACCCGGTGATCGGCACCCGCTCGTTCGGGGCCGACCCCGCGCTCGTGGCCCGGCACGCGCGCGAGTTCGCCCGCGGGCTGAGGCCGTTCGTCGCCTGCTGCGGCAAGCACTATCCCGGGCACGGCGACACCCGCGTCGACTCCCATCTCGCGGTGCCGGTGCTCGACCTCGACCCCGACGTGCTCGCCCGGCGAGACCTGAGCCCGTACGGCGCGGCCGCCTGGGACGCCGTGATGACCGGCCACATCGTCGTGCCGGCGCTGGGTCGGCGACCCGCGAGCCTGTCGCGGTGGGCGACCCGGCAGGTGCGCGCCGCCGGACACGACGGGCCGATCGTCACCGACGCCCTCGGCATGGCCGCGATCGCCGACGAGCACGGGCTCGGGGCCGCCTGCGTGCTCGCGTTGCAGGCCGGCGCCGACCTGCTGTGCCTGGACTCACCCCAGCACCGCGACCCGCACGAGATGTACCTGGAGGCCACGGCCGCCATCGACGCCGCGCTCGCCGACGGCCGGCTGCACCCCACCGCGCTGG
>NZ_BCNQ01000062.1 GCF_001515525.1 Piscicoccus intestinalis NBRC 104926
GGCGGCTACCCGGCCCGCCCGACCGACCGACTGCCAACCCGACCGACCCGACCGTCCCGACCGCGGGACGATCGGGACGACCGGCCCGCCCGACCCAACCGACCGACCCGCCAACCGTCCCAGGACGATCGGCACGACCGACCGCCAACCGCCCCGGCACGACCGACCCGACCGAACCGCCCGAACCCGACCCGACCGGCACCACACCGGAGCCTCGAGGAGCCCGCAGCGATGAACGACGAACAACGCGCAGTGACCCGCCGCGGCGGGCTGGACACCTCGATCCGCACCGCACCGATCTGGGCAGCGGTGCTCGCGGCCACGCGCACCGCGTTCGGCGACGACGCCTCGCTGCGGGTCGTCGACCTCGGCGGCGGCTCCGGCGGGCTGGCCGTGCCGCTGGCCGAGCTGGGGCACGAGGTGACGGTCGTCGACCCGAGTCCCGACGCGCTGGCGTCGCTGGAGCGTCGCGCGCGGGAGGTCGGGGTCGCGGAGCGGATCGTCGCGGTGCAGGGCGACGCCGCCACCCTGCCCGACCTCGTGCCCGCCGGCGCGGTCGACCTGGTCACCTGCCACGGGGTGCTCGAGGTGCTCGACGACGACGCCGCGATCGCGGCCGCCGCGCACTCCCTCGCCGGGGCGCTCGCACCGGGCGGCATCCTCAGCCTCGTCGTCGCCCAGCGCCTGGCCGCCGTGCTGGCCCGCGCGCTCGCGGGCCGCTTCGAGCAGGCCGAGGCCGTGTTGACCAGCGTCGACGGCCGCTGGGGCGCCGGCGACCCGATGCCGCGCCGGTTCGACGCCGAGCAGGTGAGTGACCTGCTGACCGACGCCGGCCTGGAGGTCGTGCAGACCCACGGTGTGCGGCTCTTCGGCGACCTCGTGCCCGCCGCGATGGTCGACACCGAGGCCGACCGCGCCGCCCTGCTGCACCTGGAGCAGGTCATCGCCGACCACCCCGCCTACGCCGTGCTCGGGCGACTCGGCGCCGCGTTGCACGCGGTGGCCAGGCGGCCCGCCTCCCCGTGAGCCGCCGCCAGTTCAGCGCCCCGACGCTGTCGGCGCCCGGCCCGCCGGACGACACCGGCTGCGGCATCCTGCACGTCGATATGGACGCCTTCTACGCCTCGGCGTCGCTGCTGGCGCGCCCCGAGCTGCGCGGCACCCCGGTCATCATCGGCGGCGGCACCCGCGGCGTCGTGCTCTCCGCCACCTACGAGGCCCGCCGCTTCGGCGTGACCGCGGCGATGCCGATGTCCCGCGCCCGCCGGCTGTGCCCGCAGGCCACGGTCATCGGCCCCGACCACGAGCTGTACGCCCGCATCTCGAAGGCCGTCATGGCCACCTTCGCCCAGCTCACCCCGCTGGTCGAGCCGCTGAGCCTCGACGAGGCGTTCCTCGACGTCTCCGGCGCCGTGCGCCGCCTCGGCCCACCGGCCACGATCGCCCAGCAGCTGCGCGACACGATCGCCGACGAGCAGGGCGTGACGTGCTCGGTGGGGGTCGCGCCGAGCAAGTTCGTCGCCAAGCTCGCCTCCGGGCTGGCCAAGCCCGACGGACTCATCGTCGTGCCCGTCGACGAGGTCGTCGGCTTCGTCCAGCAGCTGCCGGTCGCCGCCCTGTGGGGAGTCGGTGAGCGCACCGAGGAGGAACTGCACCGCCTCGGGCTGCGCACCGTCGCCGACATCGCCCACACCCCGGTCGGCACGCTGCGCCGCGCCCTCGGCGAGAACGGCGCCGCGCTGCACGAACTGGCCTGGGGCCGCGACCCCCGCCGCGTCACCCCGGTGCACCGCGAACGCAGCGTCGGCTCCGACGAGACGTTCGCCTACGACATCGACGACCCGGCCGAGATCCACCGGCGGCTGCTGCGGCTGTCCGAACGCACCGCCGCCCGGGCCCGCGCCGCCGGGGTCATGGGGCGAACCGTCTCCCTCAAGGTGAGGTTCAGCGACTTCACGACGATCACGCGGGCCCGCACGCTGCGCGATCCCACCGACGTCAGCCGCGACCTCTACGAGACCGCCCGCGCCCTTTTCGACGCCCTCGGGTTGCACCGGGCCCGGCTGCGCCTCGTCGGCGTGCGTCTCGAGGGGCTCGTCGACCGGGAGAACGCCCCCGTGCAAGGCGTCCTCGACGAACGCGAACACGGTTGGCGCGACGCCGATCTCGCGATCGACCGGGCCAGCGCACGGTTCGGAGCCGGGGTGGTCCGGCCCGCGAGCCTCGTCGGGCTGCGCGGCCGTGGCGACAAAAGCGGCGACAAAGGTGGCGATCGTGGCCCAGACCGAGACGCGCCGGCGCCCCGCGGCGATCCTGAGCCCGACCGAGCCCGGCTCTGAGCCCGACCGTGAGCCCGACCGTGAGCCCGACCCGCGACGGTCGTGAACGAGCACGGATCGGGAACCAACGGCTCCCCTCGAACGTCCACCCCTTACCACGCTGCCCACCTGGCTAACTAGGCCTCGTCGGCATATCCTGGTATCCACTCTGTTTTCCGTCGCACGAGGCGATGGGAACATCGTCGGTTCGCGCGCCGCGGCGCCCGGCATCGGGTCGTCACCCGCGCGACCACCGAACGATGACTCGGGCATTTAGGAGGTCCCCGTGCCACTCTCCGAGCATGAGCAGAAGCTGCTCGAACAAATGGAGCGTGCGCTCTATGCAGAGGATCCTCGCTTCGCCAGTCAGATGAAGGGCAGTGCCCACTCGCCCAACCGCCGCCGGATCATCGTCGGCGCCGTGGTCGCGGTCGTCGGCCTCGCGCTCGTCGTCGCCGGCGTGGCCACCGAGATCATCCCGCTCGGCGTGCTCGGCTTCGTCGCCATGGTCGGCGGCGTCGCCTGGGCCGCCACCCCGGCCCGCAAGGGCGGCGACCTCAAGGTCGTCAAGGGTGAGGGCCAGCAGCGCGCCGCCACCACCGCCGGTCGCCCCAAGGGCCGTCGCGGCGGCAAGCCGGGCCCGAAGTCCCCTGGCAAGTCCTCCGGTGGGTCGTTCACCCAGCGCATGGAGGACCGGTGGGACAAGCGCCGTCAGGACGGTCAAGGCTTCTGACACCTCTGCGGCGGCGCCGGGAGCCCACCCGGGAGCCGCCACCGAACGCAGCTGAAGAACGACGAAGGGCCGGCTCCACCGGAGCCGGCCCTTTCGTCTGCCCTCGAATCACCTAGCCGCCGCACGAGCGAAGCCACCCCGGAGGGCGCGGGCCTCGTCAGACGAGAACCCGCCACACGCCGATGGCGAACGCCCCGGCGATGAGCATGCCGGTGACGAGTTCGATGCCGTAGCTGACGGCGGCGGCCTTGACGGCGTGTTTGGTCGAGCCCCACGCGCGGTCGCTGCCGACGCGCATCAGTTCGGCGAGGTAGACCCCGAGCACGAAGCCGATCGGCAGACCGAGCACCGGGATGACGAAGAACCCGACGAGACCCAGGATCAGCCCGAAGACCGTCGAGCGGTTCGGCACCCCGGCGGTGCGAAGCTGCCGCCCGGGGATGAGGTACTGCAGCAGCCACCCGGCGATCGCCAGCGCGGACGCCAGGACCAGCACGATCCAGGCCGCGGCGTGCTGCACGAACAGAGCCCAGACGAGCACGGCTCCCCAGATCAGGATGAGACCGGGGAGCACGGGAATAGCAATGCCCGCGAGGCCGACGAGTATCGCCAACCCCGCGAGCACGCTGACAGTGATGTTCACGAGACGTATGTTCTTGTCGTTGGAGGTTCGATCAGGATCGTCGGCGAGGGCTGGTGTGAGCCGTCAGTCGAGGGCGGTCGATTCGTGCAGTCGGTCGGACTCGTCGTGGATATCGACCGCCACGTCCTGCAGCTTGGGCAGGTGCTCTCGCCCATGGTGCGCGCAGAACAGCAGTTCGCCACCGGTCGCCAGACGCGCGCGGACGTACGCCTGGGCGCCGCACCGGTCACAGCGGTCGGCCGAGGTCAGGGGTGTTGCAAGAGCAGCGCTCACGTCAGCCTTCCATCTCTTCCGTGGGAACCGGCACACCACGGCGGTGTGCGCTTCGTAGTTCCTTTGCACCAATAGCAACAGTCAAGCATGCGCGGAACTTCCCCGGCGTCTCACACCGCCATCCGGACGAAGCGTTGACGAGATCGAAACACGGTGCTCACCCGCCGTCACCTGCGTGAAATACCCGTCGTCCGACAACCTGTGGCGAGAGTCACCGCGCGCCGCACCGGGCGCGTCGCGGCCGGTGCGGGCCGCGTGCCGAGGCCCGGTCGGGTGTGCCTGCGCGGAGCCGACGGCCGCGCGCGCTAGCCTGACCGGCGACCCACGTCCGCCCCCAGCGAAGGAGAGCGCCTGTGCCCGCCGCGAATACCGACTACACGGCCCGGCATCTGCAGGTGCTCGAGGGCCTGGAGGCGGTGCGCAAGCGCCCGGGCATGTACATCGGCTCGACCGACTCGCGCGGGCTCATGCACTGCCTGTGGGAGGTCATCGACAACGCCGTCGACGAGGCCCTCGGCGGGCACGCCGCCTCGATCGACGTGGTGCTCTACGACGACGGCTCGGTCGAGGTCCGCGACGACGGGCGCGGCATCCCGGTCGACGTCGAGCCGCGCACCGGGCTGTCCGGTGTGGAGGTCGTGTTCACCAAGCTGCACGCCGGCGGCAAGTTCGGCGGCGGCTCGTACACCGCCTCCGGGGGGTTGCACGGGGTCGGCGCCTCGGTCGTCAACGCGCTCTCGGAGCGGCTCGACGTCGAGGTCGACCGCGGCGGCAAGACGTACCTCATGAGCTTTCGCCGCGGCGAGCCCGGGGTGTTCGACGACTCGGCCGGTCGGTCTCCGAGCTCGCCGTTCACGCCGTTCGTCGAGGGCAGCGAGTTGCGGGTCGTCGGCAAGACCAAGCGCGGCGCGCACGGCTCGCGCGTGCGCTACTGGGCCGACAGCCAGGTCTTCCTGCGCGACGCGGCGTTTTCGTACGAGGAGCTGGCCGGTCGGGCCCGGCAGACGAGCTTTCTCGTGCCCGGGCTGCGGATCGCGTTGCGGGACGAGCGAACCGACGCTCCCGGTGCGGTTCCGGACGACGCGCAGACAGCGGCCGCTGAGGCGGCCGGGCCGCGCGAGGAGGTCTTCGTCCACGACGGCGGGATCACGGAGTTCTGCGAGTACCTCGCGCCGGACCCGGCGGTGACCGACGTGTGGCGGCTCACCGGCTCCGGGCAGTTCACGGAGACGGTGCCGGTGCTCGACGAGCGCGGCCACATGTCGCCGACCGAGGTGACCCGCGAGTGCGGCGTCGACATCGCGCTGCGGTGGGGCACCGGGTACGACACGAGGGTGCGCTCGTTCGTCAACATCATCGCCACCCCCAAGGGCGGCACCCACGTCGCGGGCTTCGAGCAGGCGTTGCTGCGCACGGTCCGCAAGCAGGTCGAGGCGCGCTCGCGGGCGCTGAAGGTCGGCAACGACAAGCTCGAGCGCGACGACGTGACGGCGGGGCTCACCGCGGTCGTCACCGTGCGGCTCGCCGAGCCGCAGTTCGAGGGGCAGACCAAGGAGGTGCTCGGCACCGCGGCCGTGCGCGCCATCGTCGCGCGGGTGCTCGACAAGGAGCTGGCCGCGCGGCTGACGTCGACCAAGCGCGACGACAAGGCCCAGAGCAGCGCGGTGCTCGAGAAGGTCGTCGCGGAGATGAAGGCCCGCGTCTCCGCCCGCCAGCACAAGGAGAACCAGCGGCGCAAGTCGGCGCTGGAGTCCTCGACGCTGCCGACCAAGCTGTACGACTGCCGCACCACCGACGTCGAGCGCACCGAGCTGTTCATCGTCGAGGGAGACAGCGCGATGGGCACCGCGAAGGCGGCCCGTTCGAGCGAGTTCCAGGCGCTGCTCCCGATCCGCGGCAAGATCCTCAACGTGCAGAAGGCCTCGGTGGGCGACATGCTGCGCAACGCCGAGTGCGCGGCGATCATCCAGGTCATCGGCGCCGGCTCCGGGCGCAGTTTCGACGTCGACGCGGCCCGCTACGGCAAGGTCATCATCATGACCGACGCCGACGTCGACGGCGCCCACATCCGCACGCTGCTGCTCACGCTGTTCTTCCGGTACATGCGCCCGCTCGTGGAGGCGGGCCGGGTGTTCGCGGCCGTGCCGCCGCTGCACCGCATCGAGGTCGTCAACAACGGCTCGGCGAAGAACGACCTCATCTACACGTACAACGAGGCGGAGATGCGGCGCACGGTGACGTCGCTGCACAAGCGCGGCAAGCGGATCAAGGAGCCGATGCAGCGTTACAAGGGCCTCGGCGAGATGGACGCCGAGCAGCTGCGCGACACGACGATGGACCCGCGGCACCGGCTGCTGCGGCGGGTCACCCTCGCCGACGCCGAGCGCGCCGAGCAGGTGTTCGACCTGCTCATGGGCACCGACGTCGCGCCGCGCAAGGACTTCATCGTCGACTCCGCGCACCGGCTCGACTCCGAGCGCATCGACGCCTGAGGCGACCCAGCCGCCACCAGCCGTCACCAGCCGCCACCGGACGCGTCAGACGCCTTAGTCGTCGAGCGGCTCGACGTCGTAGAACTGCGACGGCCCGAGGTCGGCGCCGCAGGAGGCGGGCCGGTCGACCGGGTCGGTGCGGGTGCGCACCGCGAGCAGCCGCTTGCGGGCGTGCGGGGCGGGCGGGTGCACGGCGACGACCTGGTGATCCGGGCGGTGCCGCGGGTCGCCGGGCTGCAGGCTCGCGCCGGTGGAGGCCCGCAGGTCGGCGACGTCCCAGCGGGCGCGGGCGTAGGCGTCCGCGGCCTGCAGCACTGCGGGCAGGTGGGCCAGGCCGCGCAGGTGCGTCGCGTCGCGCAGCGAGTCGGGCAGCGTGCCGGCGGGGGAGTCGAGCAGCTCGCGCCCGGTGGGCTCGTCGAGGCGCGCGAGGGTCAGGCCGGAGGGCAGGCCGACGCCGGTGGGGGCGAAGCGGTGGCCGCCGGTGTGGGTGCACTCCCAGACGCGGTCGGGCACCGCCTCGTGCAGGCGGGCGGCCAGCGGCAGGCCGCGGAACGCGCAGCAGCGGTCGCGCTTGGCGTTGGTGCACACGAGCAGCACGCCGAGGCGCTGCGGACGCAGCCGGGCGACGAGACCGAGCGGCGCGGTGGGCGCGTGCCCCTCGGCGAGCTCGCGCCAGGGCAGCCGCAGCAGCTCGGCCGGGTCGTCGATCTCGCCGGTCAGCAGCAGCGGCGAGCCCTGCGGCATGCCGACCGCGAGGTAGATGCGCCGCGGCCGGCTCGCGCGATGCCCGTCGTGGACCGGGGCGTCGGCCGACGACCCGGGCTTGCGGATGAGCAGCGTGCGCCCGCCGGCCCGCGCGGTGCGTTGCTCGAGTTCGGCGCCGAGGGCCGGGTCGAGCCGGGAGGCGGTGAGCGCGTTGCGCCCCCACGGCCCCGGCTGCTCGAGGGCGAGCCAGAACGCGGCCTGGGAGGCGGTGCCCCAGGCCGGCAGGTCGCCGTCGTCCCACCGAGCCGAGCAGGACTGCGGGGGCAGGCGCCGGTCGGCGGGGCGCGTCGCTGGGAGTGCGGTCATCGGCGCCAGGTTAGCTCTACCTAACCCGGCGCGCCGATCGAGGGCCGCTCACGCGGCGGGCACCCGCCCGCGCATGGCGAGGGAGTGGAAGAGCCCGCCGAGGAGGGCGCCGATGATCCAGGCGAACCCGGCCAGCGGGGCGAGGGCCACGACCCAGACCGTCGCCACCGAGAACACGGCGGCCAGGGCGAAGGCCCCGATCGCGCGTAGGTTCCAGCCGCGGTCGAACCAGTACGTGCCCTCGGGCCGGGTGGTGTAGAGGTCGGCGAGCACCAGGTGCGAGCGGCGCAGCAGGTAGTAGTCGGCGACGATGATCCCGTACAGCGGCGCCAGCACCGCCCCGAGGGTGTCGACGAAGGTCGGCAGGCCGATCCGCGAGATCGTCGAGACCCACAGGGCGCCGATGACGAATCCCGCGGCGCCGGTGATGATCCCGGCGGTGCGAAAGCTGATGCGGGCGGGGTTGACGTTGCTCAGCGAGTACGCCGGCGGGATGAAGTTCGCGACGACGTTGATGCCGAGGGTCGCCAGCAGCAGCGTGATCGCCGCGACGATCGTCAGCCACACGTTGTCGGCCTGCCCGACGATCTCGGCCGGGTTCGTCAGCGGCTCGCCCTGACCGCCCTGGTAGACGATGTAGGCGCCGGCGGTGATGAACACCGACAGGAACGTGAACAGCGCGAGGCTGATGATCAGGCCCGTCGTGTTGCCCAGCCGCATCGCGGAGTCGGTGCGCACGTTGCGCGCGAAGTCGCCGAAGTTGATGACGACCGCCGCGAAGTAGGCCACCATCGTGCCGACCACCGAGACGAACGCGCCGACGGCCGCGAAGCCGGTGACCTCGGAGTTGGAGAAGACCGAGCCGACGGCGTCGACGAGGTCGGAGCCGGCCCGGCTCCAGATCGCCACGAGCAGCGCGATCATCACGACGTAGACGGCCGGGCCCACGATGTTGAGGAAGCCGGCGATCTTCTCGATGCCGCCGAGGAACAGGTAGATCTGCAGCGCCGAGGCGACCACGTACGACACCCAGTCGACCCACGTCATGCCGAGGAACAGCCCGCCGGGGGTGCCGAGCACGGCGTTGAGCGCGAGCGCGACGGCGGTCGAGGCGAAGTACGTCTGCGCGCCGTACCAGAAGATCGCGACGACGGCCCGCACGACCGCCGGGAACTGGGCGCCGTGCACGCCCATCGACGCCCGCGCGAGCACCGGGTACGGGACGCCGTACTTGACGCTCGGGCGACCGGCGAGGTCGCACAGCACCTTGATGATGAGCCCGGCGAGCAGCACCGCCGCGAACACCCACCACCCGCTGATGCCCGCGGTGATGAACAGGCTCGCCGCGAGCGTGTACCCGGCCAGCGACTGGATGTCGTTGGACCACACGTTGAAGATCTCGAACCAGCCCCACGAGCGGCGGGACCGCGGCAGCGGGGCCAGGTCGGCGTTGAACAGGGCGGGATCGCCCGCGGAGACGGTGGCGGCGGGGTCGCCGTCGTCGACGTGAGTGGTCACCGGGGCCTCGTTTCTGGGGGCGGTTCGGGGCGGCGGGGCAGGTGCTCGCCGCCGCACCCGACGGACGTGGCGGCCGCGTCGCCGGTGCGGCCGCGTGGCGCGACGCTAGGGAAGGCGCGTGCCACGCGCAAGGGTTCACCTGCGGATATATCCACGCGGAGCTGTGCGGTCGAGGCCGGCGGCCTCCCTGGCGAGGCGGGTGCCGACGGGAGATGCGTGGGGGGCGCCGGGCGGATGCGGCATGTCACGAGCCGGACACGATTCGCGGCATGATGCCCACCTTCGTGTGGACGGATGAGCCGCGTGGCGGCACGCTATCCGCCATGACCGCACATGACTCCTCCGCGACCACGGCCCCCGACGAGGGCCGGGGCGGCGAACCCGGCCTCGTCCGGCGGATCGGGCCCGGCCTGCTCCTGCTGTTCATCGTCGGCGACATCCTCGGCACCGGCGTGTACGCCCTGACCGGGAAGGTGGCCGCCGAGGTCGGCGGGGCGGTCTGGCTCCCGTTCCTGTGCGCCTTCATCGTCGCGATGCTCACCGCGTGCAGCTACCTGGAGCTGGTGACGAAGTACCCGAAGGCCGGCGGCGCCGCCGTCTACACGCACAAGGCCTTCGGGGTGCACTTCATCACGTTCATCGTCGCGTTCACCGTCATGTGTTCGGGCCTGACCTCGGCCTCCAGCGCCTCGAAGGCGTTCGCCGGCAACTTCAACGAGGTCGCCGGGTTCGGCGAGGGGGCGGCCACGCTCATCGTGGCGCTCGCGTTCATGACCGTCATCGCCGCCGTCAACTTCCGCGGCGTCGCCGAGAGCGTCAAGCTCAACGTCGTGCTGACGATCGTCGAGCTCACCGGTCTGCTCATCATCATCGCGATCGGCGCCTGGGCGATCATGCAGGGGATGGGCGACACGTCCCGGCTCACGCAGATCTCCTTCCCCGAGGGGGAGAACGCGTTCGGCGCCGTGACCGCCGCCACCGCGCTCGCGTTCTTCGCGATGGTCGGCTTCGAGGACTCGGTGAACATGGCCGAGGAGACGAAGGACCCGTCGCGGATCTTCCCGAAGATCATGCTCACCGGCCTGACGATCACCGGCGTCATCTACGTGCTCGTCGCGATCTCCTCGGTGACGCTGGTCGCGCCGGCCGACCTCGGCGAGGGGGAGGCGCCGCTGCTCAAGGTCGTCGCCGCCGGCGCCCCGGCCTTCCCGGTCGGCATCTTCGCGTTCATCACGATGTTCGCCGTCGCCAACTCGGCCCTGATCAACATGCTCATGGCCTCCCGACTCCTGTACGGCATGGCGCACGAGGAGGTGCTGCCGCGGCCCCTGGGCAAGGTGCACCCGGGCCGGCGCACCCCGTACGTGTCGATCATCTTCACGACGCTCATCGCGTTCGGTCTCATCTGGTTCGCCGACCTGGCCACCCTCGGTGGCACGACCTCGTTCCTGCTGCTGTGCGTGTTCACGGTCGTCAACATCGCCGTCCTCGTGCTGCGCAAGGACCGCGTGGAGCACAAGCACTTCAAGTGCCCGACGATCGTGGCCGTGCTCGGCGCGATCCTGTGCGCCTACCTCGCCAGTCCCCTGTCGGGTCGCGACGGCCAGGACTACGTCGTCGGCGGCGTCCTGCTCGTCATCGGCATCGTGCTGTGGGCGCTGACGTGGTTCGTCAACCGCGCCGTCTACTCCAAGCCGACGTACGCGCACCACCCCGAGGCGCTCGGCGGCAACGTCGACGACGACGTGCGCTGAACCCCCTGGGGGCGGCAGGATCTGACGGACAGGGGTCCGTCACACCCGGAACGCCCCAGAACGCCCCCAGGAGCCGATGTGGCCGGTCGCGACACCGCGCGCACCATGCTCGCCGCGAGCGGGCTCACGGTGCTCGGGGCCATCGCGCCCTTCCTGCTCGGCGCCCAGGCCGTGCTCATCCAGCGCGACCTGGGCTTCGGGCCGGCCCGCCTCGGCCTGGCCGTCAGCGTCTTCTTCGCGACGGCGGCGCTCGCGACGATCCTCGGAGTCGGTGCGCTGCTGCGGCTCGGACCGCGCCTCGGGCTCGTGCTCGCCGGCACGCTCGTGGCCCTCGGCCACGCCGTCATCGGCCTCCTCGCCCAGAGCTGGTGGGCGCTGGTCGCCGCGATGGCCGTACTCGGGCTCGCCAACGCCGCGTGCCAGGGCAACGCCAACGCGGCCGTCGCCACCGCCCTGCCCTCGCACCGGCGCGGCCTGGGGTTCGGGATCAAGCAGAGCGCGGTGCCGGCCGCGATCATGTTCGGCGGTCTGGCCGTGCCCACGACCACCGTGCTGTTCGGGTGGCGCAGCACGTTTCTCATCGTCGGCGCGGTCGGCCTGTTCGTCATCCTCGTCGGGCTCCTGCGCCCGCCGCCGCCCGCGGCCGTCTCCGCGCCGGTGGCCGATCAGGAGCCGCCGGACCGGGCGCCCCGCGGTCCGCTGCTGCTGTGCGGGGTCGCGATCACGTTCGCCAGCGCGAGCGCCAACTTTCTCGGGGCCTACCTGGCGAGCTGGGCGCACGGGGTGGGCCTGAACGTCGAGCAGGCGGGTCTGCTGCTCGCGGTCGGCTCCGGTAGCTCGGTGCTCATGCGCATCCTGCTCGGGCACCGGGCCGACCACCGGTACGGGGCCAACCTGCCGATCGTCGCCGGCATGATCCTGACCGGGGCGCTCTGCCTGGCCCTCATCGGCGCGCTGCCACACGTGTGGGCGGTCGTCGTCTTCGGCTTCCTCGCCTTCGCGATCGGCTGGTCGTGGCCGGGCCTGTTCCTGTTCGCCGTCGCGCGGGTCGGGCGCGACTCCCCGACGCAGGCGTCCTCGGTCATCCAGGCCGGGGCGTTCGTCGGCGGCGCGCTCGGGCCCGCGCTGTTCGGCCTCGTCGTCTCCGCCGTCGGGTTCGAGATCTCCTGGTACGTGGCCTCGTTCGCGTTCCTCGTCGCCGCCGCTCTGGTGCTGGCGGCGCGGCGCGGCTTCCGGCTCGACCTGCGCAACCGGCCTCCGGCGCAGCCGTTCGGCTACGGCGGCGGGCACGACGCCCCGCGGTTCACCACGGATCCGCCGCTGTAGGTCGGCGCTCGCGGGCTTGGGGGGCCATCAACCGCGCGGGTCGTGGACGGCCTACGGAGCCGGTTCCGCTGGCAATATCAGCCCATGGCCTCCTCCTACGTCCTCGCGATCGACCAGGGCACGACGAGTTCGCGTGCCATCGTCTTCGACCACGACGGGCGGCTCGTCGCCACCGGGCAGTTGGAGCACGAGCAGATCTTCCCGCGGGCCGGGTGGGTCGAGCACGATCCGATGGAGATCTGGAAGAACGTGCGGGAGGCGGTGGCGCAGGCCCTCGCGCGCGCCGACGTCAACCGTGACCAGATCGAGGCGGTCGGCATCACGAACCAGCGCGAGACGACCGTCGTGTGGGACAAGAACACCGGCAAGCCGGTCTACAACGCGATCGTCTGGCAGGACACCCGCACCCAGAAGATCTGCGACCGGCTCGCCGAGGACGGCGGCATCGACCGGTTCAAGGAGCGCACCGGGCTGCCGCTGGCGACGTACTTCGCCGGGCCGAAGATCGCGTGGATCCTCGAGAACGTCAACGGCGCCCGCAAGGCCGCGGAGGCCGGTGACCTGCTGTTCGGCACCACCGACTCCTGGGTGCTGTGGAACATGACGGGCGGCACGAGCGGCGGCATCCACGTCACCGACGTCACGAACGCCTCCCGCACGATGCTCATGAACATCGACACCCTCGACTGGAACGAGGACATCTGCGCGACGATGGGTGTGCCGCCGTCGATGCTGCCGCAGATCAAATCGTCTTCGCAGGTCTACGGCGAGGGCCGGGAGCGGGGCGTGCTGGCGGGCCGCCCGATCGCCGGCATCCTCGGCGACCAGCAGGCCGCGACCTTCGGCCAAGCGTGTTTCCAGCGCGGCATGGGCAAGAACACGTACGGCACCGGCTCCTTCATGCTCATCAACACCGGCCGGGAGGCGGTGCGCAGCAAGAACGGGCTGCTGACGACCGTCGCGTACCAGGTCGGCAGCCGCGACCCGGTGTACGCGCTCGAGGGTTCGATCGCGGTCACCGGCTCCCTGGTGCAGTGGGTGCGCGACAACCTGGGGCTCATCGGCAGCGCCGAGGAGATCGAGACCCTCGCGCTCAGCGTCGACGACAACGGCGGCGCGTACTTCGTGCCCGCGTTCTCGGGGTTGTTCGCGCCGTACTGGCGCCCCGACGCCCGCGGCGCCCTCGTCGGCCTGACCCGCTACGTCAGCAAGGGCCACCTCGCGCGGGCGGTGCTGGAGGCCACGGCGTTCCAGACCGCGGAGGTCGTGCACGCGATGAACGCCGACGCGACCGTCGAGCTCAAGGAGCTCAAGGTCGACGGCGGCATGACGGCCAACGAAACTCTCATGCAGTTTCAGGCCGACATCCTCGGCGTCGACGTGGTGCGCCCGGAGGTCACCGAGACGACCGCGCTCGGCGCCGCGTACGCCGCCGGCATCGCGGTCGGCTTCTGGGACGGGCAGAAGGACGCCGCGACCAACTGGCGCGAGGGCGAACGCTGGCGCCCCCGCATGAAGCCCGCCGAGCGCGAGCGCCTGATGCGCAACTGGAAGAAGGCCGTCACCAAGACCCTCGACTGGGTCGATGACGACGTGCTGTGAGCCGCCGCGACCCGGTCGAACGGTGACCCGCCGCGGCCCGGATCTGCCGGGCTTCTCCTGTCTGACTCGGCAGCGGCCACCGCGCTGTAAGACGTCACCGGGCGGCTGACAGACTGGCGGGCATGACCTCTCCCGCCTCCCTCGACTGGATCCGTCGACTGGTCGCCATCGACACGACCAGCCGCGATTCGAACCTCGAGCTCATCGACGTCGTCGCCGCGCACCTGCGCGAGCACGGTCTGGAGCCGCACATCTTTCCTGACGAGACCGGCGCCAAGGCCAACCTCGTCGTGACGATCCCGGCGGCCGACGGGTCGGTCTCCGGGGGAGTGGTGCTGTCGGGACATACCGACGTCGTGCCGGTCGACGGGCAGGAGTGGAGCAGCGACCCGTTCGACGCGCAGGTGCGCGACGGCCGCCTCTACGGCCGCGGCACCGCCGACATGAAGGCGTTCAGCGCGGTCGTGCTGCACCTGCTGCCGCAGCTGCGGGAGGCCGAGCTGGCCGAGCCGATCCACCTCGCGCTCTCCTACGACGAGGAGGTCGGCTGCCTCGGCGGCGCGCACATCGTCAAGCAGATCGCCGACCTCGGGCTCTCCCCGCGCGCCGCGATCGTCGGGGAGCCGACGAGCATGCGCGTCATCAAGGCGCACAAGTCGATGAACGTGCTGCGCGTGACGTTCGCCGGCGTCGCCGCGCACTCCTCGCTGACCAACGAGGGCGTCAACGCCGTCGAGTACGCCGCCCGCCTCATCACCTACCTGCGGGAACGCGCCGACGAGTGGCGCTCGCAGGGTCCCTTCGACGACGCCTTCGTCGTGCCCTACACGACGGCCAGCGTCAACATGGTCTCCGGCGGCACCGCGAACAACATCGTGCCCCAGCGCTGCGAGGTGACCTGCGAGTTCCGCACGATCGGGGCCGTCGACCCCGCCGACGTCATCGCCGACGTGCGCGCCCGCGCCGCCGAGCTGGAGACGCAGATGCGCGCCGAGAACGAGCGCGCCTCGGTCTCGGTCGACGTGCTCGCGCAGGTGCCCGGCCTCGACGCCGCCCCCGACACCCCCGCCGGCCGGTTGGCGGTGTCGCTCGGCGCGCTCGACTGCGACGACAAGGTCACCTACGGCACGGAGGCGGGTCAGTTCGCCGGCTCCGGCATCGAGACCGTCGTGTGCGGCCCGGGCGACATCGCCCAGGCCCACGGCCCCGACGAGTACATCGAACTGAGCCAGATCGAGGCCTGCGAGGTCTTCGTCCTGCGGCTCGCGCAGCAGCTCTCGCAGGGTGCGGAGGCCGCCCGGTGAGCTCCGCGCAGCACGTGCAGTGGGCCCCCGACCAGCGGCGCACCGCCCGCAAGGCGGTCGTCGCCGCCTCCCTGGGCAACGCCCTGGAGTGGTTCGACATCATCGTGTACGCCTTCATGGCGCCGGTGATCAGCAGGCTGTTCTTTCCCGAGCTGCCCGACCCGTGGGGGCTGGTCATCACCTTCGGGCTGTTCGGCGTCTCCTACCTCGTCCGCCCGATCGGGGCGATCGTGCTCGGCGCGTACGGCGACAAGCACGGCCGCAAGGCGGCGCTCACCCTGACGATCGCCCTCATGACGCTCGGCGTGGCGCTCATGGCGTTCGCGCCGACGTACGCCGCCATCGGCATCGGCGCGCCGCTGCTCATCGTCGTCTCCCGGCTCATCCAGGGCTTCTCCGCGGGCGGCGAATTCGGTTCCGCGACGGCCTTCATGACCGAGAACGCCCCCGACCGCAAGGCCTTCTACGCCTCGTGGCAGGTGGCCACCCAGGGCGCGTCGATGTTCATGGCGGCCACGGCCGGCTTCCTGCTCAACACACTGGTGGACCAGCAGACGCTGCACGACTGGGCGTGGCGGCTGCCGTTCGTCTTCGGCATGCTCATCGGCCCGGTCGGCCTGTGGATCCGCCTGCACATGGACGACACCCCGGAGTTCGCGCAGTCGACCACGGACGACTCGCCGCTGGCGACGACCTTCCGCTGGCACTTCCCGCTCGTGCTCACCGCGGCCGCCTGCGTCGGCCTGGCGACGATGAGCGTCTACCTCATCACGTACCTGCCGACGTTCGCGCAACGCAATCTCGGGCTGCCGCCGTGGAGTGGGTACGCGGGCGCTCTGGTGGCCGGCCTCATCGCGCTCGTCGGGTCGCCGTTCATCGGCATGCTCGCCGACCGCATCGGCCAGACCCGCATCATGCTCACCGCGGCGGTCGTCGGGCTCGTCGTGGCCTACCCGATGTTCGCGCTGCTCACCGGCGCGCCGAGCGTGACCACGCTCATCGTCGCCGAGATCGTCATCGGCGCCCTCATGGCCGCGTACTTCGCGCCCCTGCCGTCGCTGCTCGCGGCGATGTTCCCGGTGCAGGTGCGCACGACCGGCATGTCGCTGGCGTACAACATCGGCGTGACGCTGCTCGGCGGGTTCGCCCCGACGATCCTCGCGTGGCTCGTCACCTACAACCTGCAGGCGCCGAGCTTCTACTACATCGCGGTCGCGGCGCTCTCCATCGCCGGGCTGCTCATCGCTCGGCGGGTGTACGGGCAGCGCTGAGTCGGCTGCGCCGGTCGAGCAGGACTCGGCCGGCGCGCGGCTATCCCTCGACGAGCCGATAGTCGCCGGCCCGAGACAGGGCGGCCGCGACCGCCTCCCGGTCGACCGATGCCGACTCCTGGTGCTTGATGACGAGGGTGGCGGTCGGCGCGTCGGTGACCTCGAAGGTCGCCTGCCCGATGCCCTCGTCGGCGAAGATGTCGAACAGCGGCTGCAGGGCCTTCTTCACGTCGTCGACGGTGCGCACGCCGGCCACCTGCAGCCGCGTCTCGACGATTCTGACGTCGCTCACCTAGATCCTTCCGTTGAAGGCCTGCATCGAGGAGTCTTCGCGGGTGCCGCCCTGGCCGTCGCCGAAGACCGAGTAGTCCGCGATCCAGTGCAGGGAGCGGACCCACTTGACCATCTTGTAGCCGTGCCCCGACTCGATGCGGACCCGGGCGGGACCGCCGAGGTACTCCTCGATCGGGTGTCCGTTGCGCTCGTACGCGAGGATCGTGTCGTCTTCGGCGAGCATCCCCAGATCGATGCAGGCGTAGAAGGGTTCGCGGGGGCGGTTGTCGTACATCACCTGCGCCAGGCCGAACGACTCGATCATCACGTAGTTCGCACCATCCGGCTTCGGGCCGAGTTTCGCGATGACGTCCTGGAGGCGGACCCCGGTCCACCGGGAGGTCGCCGACCACCCCTGCATGCACGTGTGGGTCGCGACGTAGGAGACCTGCGGCAGGGCCTTGAGGTCATCCAGGGTGAGCACCGTCTCCGTGCCGTTGACCTCGTCCTTGAGCGTCAGCGTCCAGCTCTTCCACCCGTCCTCGCGGGCCGCGTGCCACTCGGGCGACTCCTCCGGCGTGGGCGGCAGGCCGTTGGTCCAGTGGAACTGCGAGATGTCGGCGTCGGTGTAGGTGGTCTGGTGCTGGTTGCGCGGCTTCATCCAGTTGAGGAAGACCCTGCGTCCGAACTCGGTGAAGGCGACCGTGAAGCGCTGCGCCCGGCGGCGGTCGGCCAGCGACCAGTAGCTGAGGAAGATCCAGAACGCGACGACGGCGACGACGACGGCGACCAGGATCGTGATCGCCTGCGCGGCCCGCCCGGTGTCGACGTCACCGAACACCATGTGCACGACGTTGTGCTCGCGGTGCACGAGGAACACGAGGCAGACGTGCATGATGATGAAGCCGGTCATCAGCACCATGCCGATGAAGTGCAGCGACCGAGCGCCCTGGTGGCCGCCCCAGAACTTCACGTACCAGGGGTAACGCGAGCGGATCGCGGGAGACATCGCGACGCCGGTGAGCATCATGAACGGCGCCAGGACGAAGATGACGAACGTGTAGCCCAGCTGCTGCAGGGCGTCGTACGGCGTGAAGTGCTCGATCGACGGGGTGCTGAAGCTGAGGTAGGTCAGCAGCGAATGCCAGGCCTCGGGGATGACGTCCCAGGAGGTCGGTACGATCCGGCGCCACAGGCCGGTGGCGAACAGCAGCGTCACGTAGACGAGGCCGTTGAGCACCCAGAACATCACCGACAGGCCGTGCCAGTGCCGCCCCAGCCCGATGTTCTCCCGGCCCGGCAGGCCGATCAGCGGAGACAGCGACTTCTCGTCCATGAGGGAGGTGTAGACACCCTCCTCCTTCGGCAGCTTGCGCGACGTGAACCGCAGCCACTCGGTGCCGGGGGCGCAGTCCTTGCGCCACCACAGCCGTGGCAGTGACGAGAGCATCTCCCAGCCGGAGCGCAACAACATCCCGATGAGGATGAAGTTGATCAGGTGCCCGGCACGAAGCCAGAGAGGAAAGTCGGGATTCATGGCGCCTACTCGCTCAAGCGGAGATTGTCCGGTTTTGCAAGTGCAAAACCTGCGGTGGGGTTGAACATTACTCCGGTCCCCACCGGCGAAAGTAGGCAATGAGCGACGCTGATTGTGAGGTAGGTCACACTCGCCTGGGCGAGGTCAGGGGAGGCTGCGGAGCCAGCACGCCCCGGCGTCGTGGCGGCACGGGCTCACTCGAGCAGCGGTCTCACTCGACGAGGCCGGAGGACCAGGCGAGGGCCGCGATCTCGACGCGGTTGCGCACCTGGAGGCGGGTCGACACGTTGACCAGGTGGGTCTTGACGGTCGCGACGGTGACCGTGAGCTCCTTGGCGATCTCGGCGTTCGTCAGGCCGCGGGCGACCAGGCGCACCACCTGCAGCTCCCGCTCGGAGAGCTGATCGAGCCTGGAGTCGGGCCGGCGGGCCCGCGGGCGGCGCTTGAGCAGCGCGAGGGTCACCTCGGGGGAGATGAGGGCGTCGCCGGCGGCCGCCGCCCGCACGGCCGCGACGAGGATCTGCGGTCCGGCGTCCTTGAGCACGAATCCGGACACGCCGGCCTCGATCGCCCGGTCGACGAGCTCGTCGTCGTCGAAGGTCGTGACGATGACGACCTTGGTGACGGGCGTCAGGAGCCGCGCGGCCTGCAGGCCGTCGAGGCGCGGCATGCGGATGTCGAGCAGCGCGACGTCGGGGTGGGTGGCCCGCACGGTGTCGACGGCCTGCACCCCGTCGACGCATTCGCCGACGACCTCGATGTCCTTCTGCGCGGTGAGGATCATGGCCATGCCGAAACGCACCATCTCCTGGTCGTCGGCCAGCACGACGCGAATGCTCACGAGCCTCCTGCCTCCTTCGATAACACCGATTTCGGTAACACGGCCCGCACCCGCCACCCGCCCTCGGGGCGGGGCCCGGTCTCGACGCGGCCGCCGACGAGGTCGGCGCGCTCGGCGATGCCCGGCAGGCCCCAGCCTCCGCCGAGCTCGGCCGGCTCGTTCGAGAGGTCGCCGGTGCCGTCGTCGCGCACCTCGAGCACCAGGTCGCCGCCGGTGCTGTCGATCACGACGTCAACGCGTCGCGCGTCGTGGGCGTGCCGACGCACGTTGCTCAGCGACTCGGCGACGATGCGGTAGGCGGCGGCCGCGATCGCCGTCGTCACCCGTTCGTCCCCGCTGCGGTGCAGCTGCACGGTCGCGCTCGTCGTGTGGGCGAAATCCTCGACGAGCCGGGCGACCTCGACGAGTTCCTGCCGGTGCGGAGAGGTGTCGGCCGAGCCGGAGCCCGTCTCCTGGCGCGAGGTGGCGACGATGACGCGCAGCCCCTGCAGCGCGCGCTCGCCGGCGCCCTCGATGCGGGCGAGCAGCTGGGCCGTGCTGGGATCGTTCGTCGTGGCCCGTGCCCCCTGCACGAGCACGACGATTCCGGCGACCTCGTGGGCGATGACGTCGTGCAGCTCGCGGGCCATCTCGCGGCGTTCCCGGTCGCGCACCTCGACCCGCTGGCGCACGAGCCGCAGCCGCTGCTGGCGGTAGAGCAGCCCGACGGCGACGGCCGCGGCGGTGAGGATGCCGATGACCGGCACCTCCGGCAGGCCTTCGAGGCCGCCGACCAGCGGTGCGGCTACGGCCCCCGCGGTGAACGCCAACGCGGCGGCGGCCGGGGCCGACGGCACCGGGGCGTGATCGGGGGTGAACCACTCGTCGACGGCGCCGAACAGCAGGCTGGCGACGACCGCGAGCGTCCACGAGGTGCCGCCCGGATAGGGAAAGTCGGTGTCGACGCGCATGAGCAGGTCCACCAGTACCCACACGACGGCGACGGCGCCGATGAGCCGCCACCAGGACCGGCTCCGGATCGGCCGGCCGACCGCGACGGTCAACAGCGTTGCGCCGCAGAGCAACCCGACCACGTCGACGTAGAAGCCACCCTGGCCCGGGGCGCCGGTGACGGGATACAGCAGCAGCGAACCGGGGCCGAGCACGGCGATGAGCAGGGCCAGACGCACCTGGCCAGCTTAGATGGCGCCATGCGGCTCGCTCGGGGCGCGTGGGGTCAGCGTCGACGAGGCGGGCCCGGGGCCCTCCATCGGCAGCACCGCGCGCACCCGCCAGCCACCCTGCGGCAGCGGTCCGGTCTGCACGTGGCCACCGACGAGGTCGGCGCGCTCCGCGATGCCCTCCAGGCCCCATCCGCCGCCCGGGGAGCCGGTCCGGTCGGTGTCGTCGTACGGGTCGTGACCGTCGTCGGTGACCTCGATGACGAGGGCGGCGCCGCTGGTGTCGAGCAGCACCTCGATGGCCTGCGGCTCGACGGCGTGGCGATGCACGTTGTTCAGCGACTCGGCGACGATCCGGTAGGCCGCGGCCGCGATGGGCGTGGCGACCGGGGCCTCGCCGCGCCGGGTCAGGCTCGGCGAGGCCGTCGTCGTGTGCGCGAAATCGTCCACCAGGCGGGCGACGTCGTCGAGGCTCTGATTGTGCGGGGCGGTCGCGGGAGCGGTCGGCTCCTCGTCCTCGCGGGAGGCAGCGACGATGGCGCGGATGCCCTCCAGGGCCCGGCCTCCGGCTCCCTCGATGCGCTCGAGGGCCTGCCGCGCCATGGGGTCGGCGGTGCTGTCGCGCACCCCCTGGGCCAGGACGACGATGCCGATGACCTCGTGGGCGATGACGTCGTGCAGCTCGCGGGCCATCTGGTTGCGCTCGCGGTCGCGCACGACGATGCGCTCGGCCCGCAGCCGGCGCCGCTGGGCCCGCTGGAGAAAACTGACTCCCCACGCGGCGGACGTCATGGCGAACATGAGCGGCAGCATGCCCAGCCCCGGGCGGAGGCCGTTGAGCATGGGGGAGAAGAGCCCGACTCCGGCGAGCGCGATGGCGAACAGCACGGTGCCCGTGGGCAGCGGGGAGAACTCCGGCACCGTCCAGCGGTCGATCGTCGTGACGATCATCGCCGAGAGCAGCACGAGCATCCACGTCGTGCCGCCCGGCCACACGCTCGCCGGGTCGCCGTTGACGCCCATGGCGATGACCGTGACCAGCCACACGACGCAGATCGCGATCGCGAACGGCCACCACGAACGCCCCTGGAACCGGCGCCATCTGGCCGTCACCATGAGGATCCCGCCCATCGTCGACCCGATGGCGTCGATCGCGGCCGTCGACGGCAGCACGACTGCCGGGTAGATCATCAGCGTCGGCGGGATGATCACCGCGAGCAGGTAGGCCAGGGGCACGCCGACAGCGTAGTTGCCTGAGCGACAACAGGGTTGAGACCCGATGTTTATGGCGGGACGGGGCGCGGCAACGGTGCCCGACAGGTTCCGTTACCAGCCCGGTGCCTCGAGTCAGCCCAGGCCCGGCGGTTGCGGCGGCCGGGTCAGCCGGTGCCGGCCAGGTAGGCGAGCGCCGCGACGACGGCGGCCTCGGTGCCGGTGCGTAGGGTCGGCTGGATCGCCGGCGCGAACCCCGGGTTGTGGTTGGGCAGCACCGGCGCCCCGGGCAGGAAGCCGCCGTTGCCCCAGTAGGTGTACGGCACGCCGAAGGCGTCGGGGATGATGCTGAAGTCCTCGGAGGCGGGCACGGGGGCGAGCGGGTGCACGCGCTCGGCGCCGAAGTGCTCGACGAACGCGGCGGTGACGCGCCGGGTGGTCTCCTCGTCGTTGGACGTCAGCGGGAACGACTCGTAGTGGTCGAACTCCGGCTCCTTCGGGCAGGCGCCGGCCGCGCACTCGGCGTTGACGATGCGTTCCACGGCGGCCAGGATGCGCGCGCGGACGTCGAGGTCGTACGCGCGCACGTTGACGAGCAGGGTCGCGCTCTCGGGGATGATGTTGGCCTTCGTGCCCGCCTGGATGCTGCCGACGGTGACCACGCCGAACTCGGCGGGGGCGATGACGCGGGCGACGATCGACTGCAGGCGCACGACGATCGACGCCGCGACGACGACCGGGTCGACGCCCAGGTGCGGCATCGAGCCGTGCGAGCCGGTGCCGTGGATCGTCACCCGCAGGCAGTCGCCGGCGGACAGCACCGGGCCCGGGGCCGTGGCGACGTGGCCCGCCTCCGGGGTGGTGAGCACGTGCTGGCTCAGGCAGACGTCGGGCGTGGGACGGCGTCGACGAGTCCGGCATCGACCATCGCCGCGGCGCCCCGGCCGATCTCCTCGGCCGGTTGGAACAGGGCGAGGTACGTTCCCGACCAAGCGTCGCGAGCGGCGGCGAGCAGCCGGGCGGCGCCGAGGGCGCACGCGATGTGACCGTCGTGGCCGCACGCGTGCATGACGCCGACGGTCGCGCCGTCCGCGTCGATCGAGGTGGCCGTCGACGCGTAGCCGAGACCGGTGGTCTCGGTGACCGGGAGGGCGTCGATGTCGGCGCGGAACAGGACCGTGGGTCCGTCGTCGTTGACCAGCACTCCGACGATCCCACCGCCGAGCTCGTGGACCTCGAACCCGAACTGCGTCAGGTGCTCTCGGATGATCGCCCGGGTCCGGTCCTCCTGGAACGACAATTCCTGGTGAGCGTGCAGGTCTCGGTACAGGTCCTCCTGCCACGAACCGATCGCGTCGAGTCCGGCCAGCACGGCGGTGGCCGGCGGACGACCGTCTCGTGGCGGTTGCGGCGTCGGCGGCTTGGGCGGCTCCGGCGGCGTGGGGCTGTGGGGCGTCACGACGTCTGCTCCTTCTCGACCGGGCCGTCGGCCGGCTCGGCGGGCTCGGCGGGCACGGGCGGGGGAGGCTGGGCGGCAGCGGCTCGGCGCATCGCGACGACCGCGACGACGGTCAAGCCGATGAGCACGACGGGTGCGACATAGAACCCCGGCACGTAGGAGCCGGTGACGTCGCGGACGAGGCCCCACAGGGGCGCCCCGAACGCCATACCGAGCAGATACGCCGTGCCGAGCAGCGACCAAATGCGCCCGAAGTCGCGTGGCCCGACGGCACCGGCGACGAGCAGCGGAGGCTGCACGGTTCCGTTGGACATGCCCGCCGCCATGAACACCATCGCGACGAACGTGAGGGCGACGGGGGAGCCGTAGACCATGTGCGGCAGCCACAGAAAGGTCAGGCTCTGCGCGCCGAGGGTGAGCAGCATGGCGAGCAACATGCCGACCTTGTCGTTGAGCCAGCCGAGCAGGGGTTTGAAGACGATGAGCCCGATCGTCCACGTCGTCATGAGCGCGGAGAAGAATGCGGTCTGCTCGGCGGGCTGGCGGCGCAGCGGGATCGTCGGGTCGGCGTAGACGGTGTGTCCCTGCAGGTAGACGGCGAGGATCTGCGCCGCGCCGTGCACGACGCCGAGCGCGAGAATCGCTGCGAACACCACCCACACCCAGGGTGAGCGGACCGCCTCCGCGTAGGTGAGGCCGGGGAGTCGCGACGGGTCCTCGGCGGCCGCCGCGCGGGCCTCGGCGCCGGTGGCGCCCAGCGGCAACAGGCCGACGTCGGCGGGCTTGTCGACGATGAGCAGCAGCGTCGCCAGCGGCGGAACGACGAGCACGACGGCGGCGGTGACGAGGTAGGCGGTGCGCCAGCCGGCGCTCGCGGAGATCATCGGGATGAGGAACGACCACATCGCGCCGCCGAGGCCGGTACCGCCCATGACGACGCCGAGGGCGGTGCCCTTGCGTCGGGCGAACCAGTTGTTGACCCAGATGATCGGCACAAGTTGGAAGCTGAGCCCGCAACCGATGCCGAGCACGATCCCGGCGGCGTAGAAGGCGAGCACGCTGCCGGCGAACGAGAACAGCACCAGGCCCGCGGCGGCGATCACCGAGCCCACGTACATCAGCGGCTTGGGGCCCCACCGGGTGAGCAGCGCGCGGCCGATGAACATCATCGACACCACGATGCCGATCAGCATCAGCGTGTAGTACCAGAGGTACGTCGACTGTCGCTGGGGGAACAGTTCGGCGATGACGTACGGGTGGAAGAACGACAATCCGGACAGCGGCACCGAGCCGCCGATCATGACGAAGAAGCCCCCGAGCGCGACGGTCCAGTGCCGCCGGGTCGGCTGGGTCGGCTGGTTCGCGGTGGCGGCAGGTAGGCCGGCATCGGGTTCGGCCATGGTGGACCCTCTTTTCGCGCGGGGCGCGGTCGGCGCCCGAGACTGCGATCGTCCTCGCGAATCCGCTGACGCGCCAGGGGTTCCGGCCTTCGGCCGCCGGGCAGGCCAGCCCGGGTAGGTGATTATTTCCCTTTGTCTTGACAGGCCGTCGGGATCGCGGTTGGGTCCGGGCATCCGTTCTGCAACGGCGCCAAACGGAGGAGATGCGGTGGACACCAAACTGATTCGTGCAAGCGAGCGCGTGACCGGGCGGGCCGCAGGCCCCACCCGACGGACCGTACTCGCCGGATCACTGGGTGCCGCGGCGACTGTCGCGCTGCACCCTGATCCAGCGCGAGCCGCAGTGGCCGCGCCGATGGCGGCGAGCCTGCGCTTGGGTGCGGGCACCGACTTCGCCGTCCGGGTCAGCCCCGACGGCGCTCGGCTGGCCCTGGACGTGCTCGGGGTGTGCTGGGTGATGTCGTCGTCCGGGGGAGCGGCGCGGCGCCTCACCAGCGATCTCGACGACATCGCCCAGCCGGATTGGTCACCTGACGGCGAACGACTCGTCTACCAGGCATACCGCGACGGTCGCTTCCACCTGTGGACGATCCGCCCGGACGGTTCGGACAAGCGGCAGTTGACCGACGGGCCCTTCGATCAGCGGGAGCCCCGGTGGAGTCCTGACGGCGGCCGCATCGTGTTCTCCAGCGACGCCGGTGGCAGCTACGGCATCCACGTGTACGACCTGACGAGCGGTCGGACGAGCCCCCTGACCGACTCCGAGGCGGACGAGTACGAGCCGTGCTGGTCGCCCGACGGCACGAAGGTCGCGTTCGTCACCGACACCACCACCGTCGAGACGATCGACATCGCCAGCGGACGTCGCTCCGTGTACGCCCGCGCGGGCGAGGACGACGTGGTGCGGATGCCGCAGTGGACCGCCGACGGTGCACACCTCGTCTTCCACGTGCTGCGCGCGGGGCGCAACGAACTCGTCACCGGCTCCGACCTGCGTCCGGTCGTCGAAGGTGAGGAGTGCTTCCCGTTCCGGGTCTCGTTCCACCCGGACGGGCGCATGTTCTACACCGCGAACGGAGCCATCCGTCACCGGGCCTGGACGCCGCCCGCTGCTGCCGGGCCGGCGGGTCGCGTCGGTTTCGTGTGCCCGGTCGACGTCCGAGCGGCGGACTACCGCCGGCGTGCCACCTCGATGGACGACCGCGCCTCGCGGCCGGTCGTCGGGATCGGCAGCCCGGTCATCAGCCCGGACGCCCGATCGGTCGCCTTCCGCGCTCTCGGCGATCTGTGGACGATGCGCTTCGGGCGGTCGCCGGTCGCCGTCGGCACCGACCCCACGTGGTGGTGGAGCGACCCTGACTTCTCCGCAGACGGCCGCCGACTGGCGTACTGCAGCGACCGCGGGGGCACGATCAACATCTGGGTCCGCGACCTGGCCTCCGGGGAGGACACCCAGGTCACCCACTTCACCGACTCCGCCGCCCTGTCCGTGCGATGGTCGCCGGACGGTCGCGACATCGCCTTCCTCGACCAGGAGGGTGCGTTGTTCACGGTCGACGTCGCCTCCGGCGCGGTTCAGAAGGTGTTCGACGCCACGTTCGAGCCCGGTCGCCCCACCTGGTCGCCGGACGGGCGGTTCCTCGCGCTCGCGGCGGTGCAGCCGTACTCCAAGCGTTTTCGGGAGGGTCTGAGCAAGATCCTCGTCATCGACCGCACGACCGGGGAGGCGGTGTACCACGACGCCGCGCCGCACACGTCGCTGCAGACCCGCGGCGACGACGGCCCGGTGTGGTCGCCCGACGGCGCCCATCTGCTCTTTGCCATGAAGTCGGTGTTGTGGGTCATGCCGATGGGCCGCGACGGGCGGCCGAGCGGTCCGGCCCGGCAGGTCACGCAGGAGCTGTCCGACGCGCCCACCTGGGCCGGCGACTCTCGCACGATCCTGTACCTCTCCGGGGGCCGGCTCCGGCGAACGCGGCTGACCGGCTCCGGGGTCACGGGCACGAGGACGATGGCGATGCCGCTGACGTGGCGCAACCACCCCGGTCACGATGCCGGGGACCTGGTGATCCGCGCCGGTCGGATGTGGGACGGCCAGGCGGAGTCGGTGCGCCGCGACGTCGACATCGTCGTGCGCGGTCAGCGGATCGTCTCGATCGCCCCGCGCTCCGACGCGGTGACGCAGGCGGCCGCGACGCTCATCGACGCGCGGGACAAGTTCGTCATGCCCGGTCTCATCGACTGCCACCATCACCGTCAGATGGCCGGCTACGCCTACGGCAACCGGCAGCACCGCCTGTGGCTGGCGCTGGGGTTCACGACGACCCGGTCGCCGGGCGACCCGGCGTACCACATGGTCGAAGACCGGGAGGCCGTCGGCTCCGGAGCGCGGGTGGGTCCGCGTTTCGTGGGCACCGGGGAGGCAGTCGATGGATCACGCATCTACTACAACTTCATGCGGCCGACCTACGACTCCCGGCAACTGCGGCTCGAACTCGAGCGGGCGCAGGCTCTCGAATACGACCTCATGAAGTGCTACGTGCGGCTGCCGGTCGTGTGGCACAAACAGGTCATCGAGTGGGCTCACCGCCGCGGCATCGAGGTGACCTCGCACTACCACTACCCCGCGATGGCGTTCGGTGGCGACTGCACCGAACACGTCGGGGCCACAAACCGTTTCGGGTACTCGCGGACGGTGACGAACGTCGGGTCCGGTTATCCGGACGTCGGGTCCGGTTGTTCGCGGCCTCGGAGATGCGCCGCACCCCGACGCTGTTCAACTCCGGCACCTTGTATCGCGAGGACGACTCACTCGTGCGCGACGCGCGCGTGCGCACCCTCAACCCGACGTGGCGACTCGCCGAGTTGGAGAAGGAGGCGGACACGGCCCGGACCGAGGACCAGGCGGTGACGAGAGCCGACCTGAAGCGCCGCGTGGAGCAGTGCCTGGCGATCACCCGAGCCGGTGGATACATCATCATGGGCACCGACAGCCCCATCGACGATCTGGCGGTCAGCTCGCACATGAACCTGCGCGCGATGGTGGCGTACGGCTACACCCCGCGGGAGGCCCTCATGACGGCCACGTCAGCCGCCGGCCGGTATTTGGCGCGGCCGCTCGGCGTGCTGCGCACGGGCATGCTGGCCGACCTGGTCGTCGTCGACGGAGACCCGCTGGAGCGCATCGAGGACGCCGCCAACGTCACGACCACGATCGTCGGCGGTCGGGTGCACACGGTCACCGACCTCGTGGCGCCGTACGCCGACAAGCCCGGTTCCGGCTCCGGCGCTGCCCGGGCCGGGCGTCGGCCGGCGGCCAGCAGAGCCTGCGACGCAACCGAATCCGCGCGCGTGCCCCGGCACCCCGGCACCGACGCCTTCTGGTGGAACCACCCGACGGTGCTGGCCGAGGCGCGACGTTCGTGCTGCCACGACGACTGAGGTCTGCGCGACTGCCCCCGGTGCGACGGGGCGGTCTTGACCGCAGCCGCGGCTACTCGTCGCCGGTCTGCACGACGTCGTCGAGGGAGTCGGGGTCGTAGCCGTCGCGGTCGACGTGCGGCCGGGGGCGCGGAGCCCGCGGTTCGGGCAGGTCGAACAGGCCCTCCGGGTCGCTGGCCAGCCCGCCGCGAGGGCCGGGCGTCGTCTCCTCCGGGGCGGCGGCCGTGCCGTCGGCGGCCGCGGCGCCCCGCGTTCCGGCGGTGCCGCTCGGGCTGCCTGAGCCGCTCGGGCTGCC
>NZ_BCNQ01000063.1 GCF_001515525.1 Piscicoccus intestinalis NBRC 104926
AAGCGCGCCACCGACGTGCTGGCCTACTTCGACCGACCCGGCACGTCGAACGGCCCTACCGAAGCCCTGAACGGCCGCCTCGAACACCTCCGCGGTTCCGCCCTGGGCTTCCGGAACCTCACCCACTACATCGCCAGATCACTGCTCGAGACCGGCGGATTCAAACCCCACCTACACCCTCGATTGTGAAGAGCCGGGAATCTTCGTCGTGGACAGATTCGTGACCGTCAGCCGCAAGGGGCTGGGCGAACAACTTTTGGCGGCCACGATGTGGGAGATCCCTTTCGAGATCTTCCTGCAGGCCGTGCACGCGGACGCGTACCTACGCGCCGTCACCCGACAACAGAAGGCTTGGTGATTTCGATGTACAACAACTTCAGTGCCGCGGGTATCAGCGCCGTGGCCCCCACGACCGCCGCGATGCTCCCGCTGGACTTCCCGCTCGGCACCCAGACCGAGCCGCTGTGGCTCGTGCTCGGCGGTTTCGCGATCTTCGCGGCCCTGCAGGCCGTCAAGCGCATCGCCCCGACCTGGCATGAGATGGTCGACGACAATGAGCTCGACGAGCGTGCGGCGACCACGGCCTGAGCCGACGGGTCGACGACGGCGCGGGGTGCACGGGGCGGTCGCGGCCGGCCTCACCGCCTCCACGATGGCCCTCGCGGCCTGCTCGAGCCCCTCGGGATCGGAGCCCGAACCGCCCGCTGACCAGGCGACCAGCCGGGAGACGGTGTGGCGCGACGACTTCGACGGCCCGCGGGGCGCGCGGCCCGACCCGGCCGCCTGGACCGCCCAGGAGGGTGGCGACGGCTGGGGCAACGAGGAGCTGCAGCGGTACACGACCGACCCGGCCAACGCCTCGCTGGACGGGCAGGGGCGGCTCGTCATCACGGCCGACCGGACACGACGGGGAACGTGCTGGTACGGCCGGTGTCAATACACGTCGGCGCGGCTGACGACGCAGGGCAAGGTGGCGGCGGAGCCGGGGCGGGTGGAGGCCCGGATCCAGCTGCCGCGCGGGGCGGGGCTGTGGCCGGCGTTCTGGATGATGGGGGAGGACCTGCCGCAGGTCGGCTGGCCGAAGGCCGGTGAGCTCGACGTCATGGAGCTGGTGGGGGACCAACCGGGGGAGATCAGTTCGTCGGTGCACGGCCCGGGTTACGTGCGGGCCGGCCTCACCGCGCCGTACCGGCTCCCGGACGGAGCGGCGTTCGCCGACGGATTTCACACGTTCGCGATCGATCGCAGCCCGAGCGAGATCGTCTTCTCGGTCGACGGCCAGGAGTACCACCGGGTCCGGCGCACCGACGTCGGCGAGAACGAGTGGGTGTTCGACCAGCCGTTCCACATCATCCTCAACCTCGCCGTCGGCGGCACGTGGCCCAAGCCGCCGCCACCCGAAACCCCTTTCCCCGCACACATGCTCGTGGACTACGTCGCGATCTACCGCTGACGCACCGCGGGCGCACACGCATCCAGGGAAGGATCGGTGAACGACGATGACGACAACACCGACAGGATCGCGCCAGGCGAGCCGCCGGCGACGCGTCGGCCGACGGCGGCGTGCCGTCTCCGTGCTGAGCGGGCTGGCGATGGCGGCCACTGCCGGGTTCGCGGGCGGCTGGGCGGCCCGCGGGGTCTCGGATCAGCCGTCGGCCGACGTGGCGGTGCCCACGGCCGCGGTGGCCTCGGCGTCGCCCGCGCTCGGCACGAAGGGCTGCCCGAAGCCGCGGGCCATCACCTCGATCAAGAGCAACGAGCGGGTGGTGGCGCTCACCTTCGACGACGGTCCGAGCGCCGAGGTGACCGGCCAGATCCTGCGCACGCTGGCGGACAAGAAGGTCAAGGCGACGTTCTTCATGACCGGTGAGCACGCGAGCGCGCACCCCGACCTCGTCGCGCAGATCGCCGCCGCGGGGCACGCGATCGGGTCGCACAGCTGGAACCACCCGCGCCTCGACAAGCTCTCGCCCGCGCAGGTCACCGACCAGGTGGAGCGCGCGACGAACGCCGTCAGCGCCGCCGCCGGCACCCGGGTGTGCCTGGCGCGGCCGCCGTTCGGGCTGACGACCCCGCAGGTCGACGCGCTGTCGGCGGCGATGGGCCTGACCACCGTCGGCTGGACCCAGAACCCCAAGGACTGGCTCAACCCGACCCCCGAGCAGCTGCGTCACGACTCCGCGCCGTGGAGCGACCGGCCGGCGACGATCCTGCTGCTGCACGAGCACGGCGCGGAGGACCCGCAGCAGGTCGGGCCGTCCGCGACCGCCGCGGCGCTGCCCGGCATCATCGACGACTACCTCGCGCAGGGCTACCGCTTCGTGCAGGTGACCGGTGAGCCGTTCGGTTCGGGGCGGCCGAGTCTGTAGCTGCTCTGGCGCCCGTCGCCAGGTGTCACGCCCGCGCGATCGTCGCGATGAGCGATGCGATGCCGTCGTCGCCGGCCGGCCGCCCGTCGGGGTCGACGGCGAGCAGGGGGAGCCGGGTCGCGCCCGCCGCGCCGAAGCGGCCGGCGAGGGCCGTCAGTTCCTCCACGGAACCGTCTGCGGGCGCCTCCGCGAACTGGACGATCTCGCACGGGCGCTCGACCCCGGCCCCGGCGCGGGCCGAGAGCGCCGTCCGCACAGAATTCTGGGTGGTCTCCGGGGGCAGCTGCCCGGTGAGGATGACGCCGTCGCCGAGCTCGCCGGCCAGCGCGAGCGTCTTGGGCCCCTCACCGCCGATGAACAGCGGCGGCGCCGGCTCCGCGGGCCAGCGCAGCCGTACCTGCTCAAGCGTCACATACCGCCCGGAGACGGTCACCTCCTCGCCGGCGAGCAGCGCGCGCAGCGCGGTGGCCTGTTCGCGCAGCAGCCTCAGCGGGGAGGCGGCGCGGACGCCGGCCTGGCCCATCCAGTCGAGCACGCCGTGCCCGATGCCGGGCAGCAGGCGCCCGGGGAACATGCGGGCGACCGTCGTCAGCTCCATGGCGGTCAGCGCCACGTTGCGCAGCGGCACGGGCATCAGCCCGATGCCGACGCGCAGCCTCCGCGTGGCGGACAGGATCGCCGCGGCGGGGGAGAGGCCCGACTGCGCGAAGCAGTCCTCCCACAGCCAGATCTCCGGCAGCTCGTGGCGTTCGGCCTCCTGGGCGAGGTCGACGAGACGCTCGGGCGGCGTGTCGGGCGACAGGATGAGCGAGATCAGGGGCGGCTCCATCGGGGAAGGCTACGGGATGACACGGAAGGTGCCGCAGATCACGTGTCACGCCGGCCGGGGTCGATGTCGACCTCTACGGTGTCGAGCGGATCTACATTGGCCCAGATCGGGGAGCCCCCCTCGAGGTGCTCCTAGCCGGCTCGGCCTGAGCGAGAACCACGACCGACCGAGAGGACCACGATGGCGCACCGGATCTTCACGACCGCCTTCGCGGACGTCTACCCGCACTACGTCGCGAAGGCCGAACGCAAGGGCCGCGACCCCGGCGACGTCGATGTGGTGATCCGCTGGCTCACCGGCTACGACGAGGTGGCCCTGAGCCGGGCGCTGGCCGATCGCGTGACGTTCGAGGAGTTCTTCGAGCGGGCGCCGGCGATGAACCCGAACGCGTCGCTGATCACGGGGTCGATCTGCGGGGTGCGGGTCGAGCAGATCGAGGACCCGCTCATGCGCCAGATCCGTTACCTCGACAAGCTCGTCGACGAGGTCGCCCGCGGCAAGAAGATGACCTCGGTCCTGCGCGGCTCCGGCTCTGATGGTTCCGCGGGTGGTGGGGCGCGATGAACGGCGTTGAGCTGCAACGATTCACCGCCGAGGTCGCGCGGGGCCTGCCGGCCTCGGAGCTCAAGCACCCGTTCGGCCCGGACTGGGATGTCTTCACGGTGCGCGACAAGATCTTCATGCTGCAATCCGAGTTGCCGCGCACCGGCGTGCCGGTCGTCATCCTCAAGTCCGACCCGCAGGAGGCGGCCGCGCTGCGCCCACGCCGACATCACGCCCGGCTATCACATGAACAAGCGGCACTGGATCACGCTGCACCCGGACGGCTCGCTCGAGGAGGGCCTCGTCGAGGAGCTCGTCACCGACTCCTATCTCGCCGTCGTCGCCGGCCTGCCGAAGCGGCTTCGACCCGTCGACCCGTACCGCTACGGCTCCCGCTAGGCGCCTCATGCCACGGGTCGGCCGGGTCTGACGCGATGGCCTGCGCAGGCGCCGAAGATAGTGGGAAATTCGCCCGCGTAGTCGCGGCAGATTTACCACGCTATTCGGGGTTGTTCGCGCCCCGGCGATCTGCCGGTGCCGCAGCGGATGTACGCACTCGCTGTTGAAGGTCCGGGAGGCCCGGCAGAAGTACGCGCACTCGCGCGCCAATTCCGCATCAAGTCGCTTGGGAACGCTCGTGGCTCTCGCGCGCAGGGCGGAGGCGGGGCGCGGGAGCGCACTCGACCCTTATGGTCTCGGCATGGGTGAGGCAGAGGTGCTCGACGGGGGCAACACGTCGGGCGAGGTCGTCCGTGTCGGTGACACAGTCCGCAAGCCCTGGCTGGCGACGACGGCACGCGTCGTAGCGTTCATGGAGACTCTGCGCGAGACAGGTATCGACGTGCCCGGAACGCACGGACGCGACGAGCAAGGGCGCCTCGTTCTTGATTTCGTGCCCGGGACAATGGCCATCGACATCGCACCGCTAGGAGTCGACGTCGTGCGGCGGGTGGGGGTGCTGATCCGCAGGATCCACGACGTCAGCGCCCGGCTGCCCGTTCCCTCGGACTGGCCCGCGGGGTTGCTGCCCGCACCGCACGCCGATCTCATCTGCCACAACGACCTGGCCACGTGGAACCTCGTCATCGACGGGGACCGGCTGGTCTTCATCGACTGGGACGGCGCGGCCCCGAGCAGTCGGTCATGGGACGTCGCCTACGCTGCGATCTCGTTCGGGCACCTGTTTCCCGAGTCCGACGTCTGTGCCAGCGCAGCGCGTCTCGCTGCCTTCATCGACGGCTACGACGCCGACCAGGCTCTCCGCGAGCAGCTGCCGACCCTGATGGCCGATCGCGCCCGCGCCATGTACGAACTGCTGCGCACCTCCCATGAGATCGGACGCGAGCCCTGGTCGAGCATGTTTCTCGACTTCCACGGCGACCACTGGCGCAACACAACACATTTCATCGAGCAGCACCGATCCGATTGGAGCCGCGCGATCGCGCGCTGACGCTCGTCGCGGACGCCGATCGCTCACGCGCTGGCGTCCAGTGGGGCGCAGGCGCCGAAGATAGTGGGAAATTCGCCAGCGTAGTCGCGGCAGATTTACCACGCTCTTCCGGGCTTCGCTGTCCGCGCATGCGCTCTTGCTTTCTAGACAGTTTTCTGTTCAGTTATCGCCATGACCGCTCTCGTTGACGGGTACCCGAACGGGCGGCCGCTGCGGTGATCTGGGTGAAGCATCTCGACGAGCTGTGCCGCGTCCGGGCCGATCTGGTCACCGCATCCCTCGTCCTGGCGCGCGAGCTCACCGACACCGGCAGGCGCACCGAACTGGACGACGCCAACGCGGAGTTCGGGTTCGACCGGGCCGGACTCGAACGCGGGCTCGACGCTGACATCGCCGCCGGCCGCGGTGACACGGCTTCACGGGTCAGCGTCGGTGATGCGCAGGGGAGAGCAGCGGGGGCGACGCCCGCTCATCCAGCGCGGTGCACCAACCGCGTAATGACATAATGTCGATTATCGGCGTTACGACGGGGCTCGTGGGAGTGGGGACGCCGTCATCGAGCGCTCTCCAGCGTGGCTCGCATCGCCGGAAACGACACGTCCTGGAAGCCGGCCGATTCGTACAGGTCACGGCCGTCGGCAGTGGCCATCAGTTCGGCGCGGCCTACGCCGGTGCGGCGGGCCCAGGCCAGCACGGCACGAAACGCCGCGCCGCCGTAGCCGCGGCCCCGGAGTTCGGCCGCCGCGCAGACGTTGCTGATGAGGATGTCGCGGCCATCGGGTACGGCCGGTGACGGCGCCGCGTCGCGGATCGCCCCCGAGGCGCAGCTGACGACCTGGCCGTCGACCTCGACGACCACGAAGCAGTAGTCCGCATCGTCGAGCCTGGCGGCGAACCATTCGCGGGCCTCGTCGCGCCAGGCTCCATCCGTGTCGTTCACGTGCATGGCGGTGAACATCTCGGCCCGCAGCCGCACGAGAGCGTCGACATCGGCCACGGTCGCTTCCCGTACGGTCGCCCTGCTCACGCGTCGAGGGTAAATGACACGGGTGTCAATTCGATCGGAAGGGCCGCTGAGCTCTCGGTCCCACGCTGGTGCCACTCAGTCCGCGATGATGACGCGCACGCCGACCACGTCGTACGTTCCCCTGGCGCGCTGGTCACGCGTGGCCAGCCCCAGTCCGGCGTCGGCCGCGGCCATGGCCACGATGCCGTCGTACGACGCGCCCCCCGCGATGCCTGCCGCGGCCAGACGTCGGTGGGCATCGGCTCCCTCGCGTGCCGCCGCGTCCATGACGGTGAAGTTCGCGTCGATGACGGCCGCCGCGTCGTCGGGCTCGAGACGGATGCCGGCCGGCAGCCGCGTCAGCACCGAATACGTCTCGACCAGCGCGTGACCGACGAGCGCGAGATCACGCCCCCGCGCCCAGGCGGCCACGCGGTCGTGCGCCTCGTGAGTCTGGACGAGCAGCGGCACGGCGACGCTCGCGTCGCACGCCACGGGGTCCGAACTCATCGCGGCCTCATCACGACTCATCGCGACTCATCGCCGTCCGGCGTCGATGAGCGAGAAGACCGTGTCGTCGTCGATGGTGGTGTCACCGGTGGCGACGAGTCGTCCGTCCGCGTCCCGAACCAGACGCGCCGTGCGCCCGGCGGGCACGATCTGAAGACCCGTGCCGTAGGCCGAGATGTCCACCCGAGTGCCCGGTGTCAACCCCAGCCGCTCCCGCAGCGCCTTGGGAACGACGATCCTGCCCATGGTGTCTACCACTGCCTCCATGGCAGCACGTTACCAGTCACATGCCAGCGTCGTGCCAGCGCGCAAGCGAGGGCAATGACCAGGCGGCGCCACCGTTCGCAGCCGGTATCCGGCGCCCTGCTAACGTCGGCCCGAGCCCGGGCACCGGGATGGCGACGACGGGAGTGCACGCGATGGCCGAGTTGACGGCGTTCTTGCGCGGGGCCCGCGTCGCCGACGAGGTGCTCGCGCTGCGGCCCGATTACCGCGCGCTGCTCCTCGCCGTCGACGGCCTCGAACCCGGCGACAGCGACGAGCGCAGCGAGGCGCTGCTCGCGCAGGCCGAGGCGGCCGCCGCCGAGGCCATGGCCGACTCCCCCGTCACCGAGCTACCGAACGTCGCCGCGTGGCGCGAGGCCTACCGCGCGTTCGGCGCCAAGCCCCAGCGCACCCGCAACAGCCTCGAGGCCCTGCTGCGCCGCGCCGCCACAGGCCTGCCCAGGGTCAACCGGCTCACCGACATCTACAACGCGATCTGCGTGCGACACCAGATCCCCCTCGGTGGAGAGGATCTCGCCCGCTACGTCGGGCCGCCCCGGCTGCTGCGGGCCACCGGCGAGGAGCCGTTCGACACCGCCTCCGGCGGCGAGAGCGTCATCGAACACCCCGAGCCGGGTGAGGTCGTCTGGGCCGACGACGCCGGCGTCACGTGCCGCCGCTGGAACTGGCGCCAGTGCCGCCGCACCCAGCTGACCGACGCCACGACCAGCGCGTTGTTCATCCTCGACGCCCTGGAGCCGGTCGACGACGACGCCCTGCGCGCCGCCGGCGACGAGCTCGCCGAGCACCTGCGTCGCCTCGGCCCGCGCGTCGAGGTCGCCCGCCGCCTCCTGCCGGGAGCCTGACCCCGGGCGCGGCGCCTAGAGTGGCGGCCATGTCGCAGGCCACTCCCCCGCCCTCGTCCCTGCCCCTGGGAGCCCACGTCGACCAGGAGGACCCGATTGCGCAGGCCGCGCAGCGCGGCGCCGACCTCGTGCAAATCTTCCTCGGCGACCCGCAGTCGTACAAGGGTCCGGTCGTGCGCTTCGAGGGCGGCGCCGACGCGCTCAAGGCCGCCGCCGAGAGCGCCGGCGTCGCCCTCTACGTGCACGCCCCCTACCCCATCAACGTCGCCTCGACGAACAACCGCATCCGCATCCCCGGCCGCAAGCTCCTCCAGCAGCACCTGACCGCCGCCGCCCAGATCGGCGCCAAGGGCGTCGTCGTGCACGGCGGCCACCTCGGCAAGACCGACGACGCCGCCAAGGGTTTCGACAACTGGCGCAAGTGCATCGACGGCCTCGACATGCCGGTGCCGCTGCTCATCGAGAACACCGCCGGCGGCGACAACGCGATGGCCCGCCGCCTCGAGGCGATCGCCCGGCTCTGGGACGCCATCGGCGCGGTCGCCGGCGGCGACACCGTCGGCTTCTGCCTCGACACCTGCCACGCTCACGCCGGCGGCAACGACCTGGGCACGGTCGTCGAGAAGGTCCGGGCGATCACCGGCCGCATCGACCTGGTGCACGCCAACGACTCCCGCGACACCTTCGACTCCGGCGCCGACCGCCACACCAACCTCGGAGCCGGTCACATCGACCCCGGCGACCTCGCCGACGTCGTGCGCGCGGCCGGCGCCCCCGTCGTCGTCGAGACCCCGGGCGGCGAACAGGCCCAGGCCGCCGACCTCGCCTGGTTGCGCGAACGCCTGTGATCGAGGCCACATCGCTGGTCACCGCGGGAGGGGCGAAATTCCGCTGAGAGCACGCTGAGTTCGCGAACAATATCGAAACATCCGGAAACTATTACGTGACAGGCGAACCCGAGGATCATCAGTGGTCTCGGGCGGCCACCTGCAGAAGTGCCGTCATCGTTCCGTGAGGATCCCTTATGACCGCACCCCCCACGCAGGCCAACAGCCTGGCCGCCGAACAGGTCGGCTACAAGCAGACCCTCGGCCGCCGACACGTGCAGATGATCGCCATCGGTGGCGCCATCGGCACCGGACTCTTCCTCGGTTCCGCCTCCCGGCTGCACAGCACCGGCCCCGCCCTGCTGTTCAGCTACGCCTTCGTCGGCGTCATCGCCTACTTCCTCATGCGCGCGCTCGGCGAGCTGGTGCTCTACCGCCCGACCTCCGGCGCCTTCGTCTCCTGGATGCGCGAGTTCTACGGCGAGAAAGGCGCCTACGTCACCGGCTGGATGTACTGGATGAACTGGGCGCTGACCGGCATCGCCGAACTGTCGGCCGTCGGCCTGTACATCCAGTACTGGTGGCCGCAGATGCCGACGTGGGCCACGGTGCTCATCGCCCTGGCCGTCGTCATGGTCGTCAACCTGCTGTCCGCGCGGGCCTTCGCGGAGTTCGAGTTCTGGGCCGCCGTCGCCAAGGTCGCCGCCATCATCGTCTTCCTCGTCGTCGGCACGGTCGTCGTCCTTTTCCAGATGAATGTCGGCGGACACCAGGCCGGCTTCCACAACCTCTGGAGCAACCCCGGCGGGTTCTGGCCGCACACCGGCGACTTCGCCTGGTACGGACCGATCATCGTGATGTCCGGTGTCGTCTTCGCCTACGCCTCGATCGAGCTCGTCGGCATCGCCGCGGGCGAGATGGCCGACTCCGAGCGCGAGGTGCCGCGGGCCGTCAACGCCGTCATCATGCGGATCGCGATCTTCTACTGCGGGTCGGTGCTGCTGCTCGTCTCGATCCTGCCGACCAGCGAATACACCGCCGGCATCAGCCCGTTCGTCACCGTCTTCGACCGGATGGGGTTGAACTGGATCGGCACCGCGATCCAGGCCGTGCTCATCATCGCCGCGATGTCGAGCCTGAACTCCGGCCTGTACTCCACCGGCCGCGTGCTGCGCAGCCTCGGCATCGCCAAGCAGGCCCCCGCCTTCACGCTGAAGATGAGTTCGTCCGGGGTGCCGTGGGCCGGCATCGTCATGACCGGCGTCGTCTACCTCTTCGGCGCCGTGCTCAACGCCCTGACGCCGTCGGCCTTCGAGGTCGCGCTCGAGGCCGCCGCCATCGGCATCCTGTTCACGTGGGCCACGATCTTCCTGTGCCAGCTGCGGCTGCGCCGGCTCAGCGACCGCGGTGTCGTGCCCAAGAGCCGGTTCCGGATGCCCGGCTCCCCGTGGACCAGCTACCTGGGGCTGGCGTTCCTCGTCTTCGTCGTCATCAGCATGGCGATCTCGGGCTGGCAGTCCTCGCCGTACTTCTGGCACAAGACCAACTTCCTCGTCGTCGTGTTCGGCATCCCGATCCTCGCCCTGCTGCTGGTGCTGGGCTGGCTCGTCGTGCGTCGCAACGTGCTGGCCTACACCGGAGGCCGTATCGCGCCGCTGTGGACCGACGACGGCCCGACGTACCCCGATCGGGCCGAACAGTCTCCGGAACTGTCCACCGCCGGGTCCGACGACTCGGCCCACCCGACCTCCTGACCGGCGCGCGGCACGTGAAAGGTTTCCAGCTCATGGCTTCCCCCATCTCGCGGCGCGCGCTCGCCGCCGCCGCCACGGCGATCCTGCTCGGCCTGTCCGGGTGCTCCTCCGGCGGGCAGAGCGCGTCGGTCACCCCGCCTCCGGCCAGCGGCACCGGCACCCTGCGCATCGGCGTCGCCACCGACGAACCCGGCGTCTCCCTCAAGGAGGGAACCAGCTACTCCGGCTTCGACATCGAGACCGCCACCTACGTGGCGGCCGCGCTCGACGTGCCCGCCCAGAACATCACCTGGGTGCCGATCGACAAGGCCGACCGCGAGAGCGCCCTGGAGTCGGGCGAGGTCAACCTCGTCGTCGACACGTACACGATCACCCCCGAGCGCCAGCAGCGCGTGGACTTCGCGGGCCCGTACTTCGTGGCTCACCAGGACCTGCTGATCCGCCGCAACGACGTCTCGATCACCGGCCCGGAGAGCCTCGACGGCAAGACGTTGTGTTCGGTGGCCGGAACGACCTCGGCCGCGTACATCCAGAACAACTACCGGGGGCGCATCACGCTGCGGGAGGTGCCGACGTACTCCGAGTGTGTGCGCAACCTCGTCGCGGGCAACGTCGACGCCGTCAGCACCGACGACCTCATCCTCGCCGGGTTCGCTTCGCAGCCCGACTACAAGGGCGTGCTCAAGGTCGTCGGCAACGGCTTCTCCGACGAGCGGTACGGTATCGGCGTGCGTAAGGGCGATACCGCGACCGTTGAGAAGGTCAACACCGCGCTCACGCAGTACATCGACTCCGGAGCCTGGCGCGCCGCCCTCGACAAGACCGTCGCCCCCTCCGGCTACGCGATCCCCGACCCGCCGGCGGTCGGGAGCTGAGCGTGGCGGACCCCGCCTCCGCGGAGGGCGGTGCGGCCGAGGCGACAGCGGCGGGCCTGCTCGCGCTGCTCGAGGACGTGCCGCCTTTCGACGGACTCGACGACGCGACCCGGGCGCGTCTGGCCGCCGCGGCGCAGGTCGTGCGGCACCGCGCCGGTGACCTCGTGCTCGACGGCTTCAGCGACACCGGGCGCGGCGTCTGCCTCGTGCTCGACGGGCGCGTCGCGCTGTGGAATACGCCCTGGCCGCCGGGCGGGCCGGCCCACACCGAGCCCGACGAGACGGCCGTGCGCGGCGACGTCTTCGGATTCACCGGGGTGCTCACCGGGCAACCGGTGGGTCCTCGCGGGGTCGCCCAGACCGACTCCACGGTGGCCTACCTGCGCGGCGCCGACACCCTGCGCGCGTTCGCGACGCATCCGGGAGCCCGATTCCTCGCGAACACGGTGCGCTCCTCGGCGCGCTCCCGCCCGCTCCCGCCGTACAGCGTCGTCGGTGACCTCCTCCTCGACCCGGCCACCGTCGTCGCGCCGCACGTGACGATCGCGCAGGCGGCGGCCGCCGTGACCGCCGACGGCAACCGCAGCGCGGTCGTCGACCACGGCGGGGGCCGGTACGGCCTGATGACCGACGCGCGGCTGCGGTCCCGGATCGCCGCCGGCATGGCGCCCGACGAGCCGGTCGGGGCGGCCGCGGACCCCGACCCGCCGCACGCCCGGCCGGGCGAACCGGCGGCGGAGGTGCTCATCCGCCTCCTGGAGGCCGATGACGACGCCACGCTCGTGCTCGACCCGAACGGCCGGCTGCTGGGCGTCGTGACCCTGCGGGACTTCACCCGCTCCCCCGCGAGCGCCGACGTCATGCTGCACGAGCAGCTGCGCAACGCCCGCGACGGCGACGAACTCACCGAGCGCTTCGCGCAGGCGCCGGCTTTGGCCTCGCTGCTGCTGCAGCGGGGCCTGGATTCGCTGCGGGTCGTGGCGGTCTACTCCGGGATCGTCGACATCACCGTGCGCCGCGCCCTCGAGCTCGTGCTCGCCGAGCACGACGACCTGAGTCGCGAGGAGTTCACCTGGTTGGTGCTCGGCAGCAACGCCCGCCGGGAGGCGGTGTTCAGCTCCGACCTAGAGTCGGCCGTCAGCTTTCCGACCGCCCTGCCGGACGCGCGGCGAGACGCCTACCGGGCGGCGTTCACGCAGGTCGAGGCGCTGCTGACCCGCGCCGGGCTGACCTGCGACGAGCACGGCGCGGCGGCCCGGCGGCCGGCGTTCTCCCGCGACGCCGCGCAGTGGCGTTCCGCCGCCAGGGGCTGGGTCGCCGACCCCGTCGCGAACCAGGGCGGGATGATGACGTCGCTGCTCGGCGACGCCCGCGGGCTCGGCGGCGAACCGTCTCCGACGGCGACGACGCTGCGCACCCTGCCCGACCACCCGGGCAGCATGCGGCTGCTGCTCGACGCCGCGCTGGCGAACCGGGCGAGGTCACGCTCGACCCTCGACGCGCTGACCCGGCGCAACTCACCGTTCGACGTCAAGCACGACGCCCTCATCGCGCTGACGAACATGGCGCGCTGGGCGGCCCTGCTCGTGCGCTCCCCGGAGCTGTCGACCCCGGCGCGGCTACGGGCCGCCGCGGGCACCGCCGTCCTGCCGACCGCGCTGGCGAACACCCTCGTCGAGTCGTACGAGGAGATCCAGCGGCTGCGGCTGAGCTACCAGCTCATGCAGATTCGCGAGGGTCGCCACCCGACCGACCGGATCGTCGTCGCCCGCATGTCGTCGATCGACCGCAGCATCCTCGGCCAGGCCGTGCGCGAGATCGCCAACGCGCAGAAGCGGCTGGCGAACATCGCGGCGTACGTCTCCCCCGAGGAGTGGGTGCTGCCCGAGTAGCCGAGCCTCACTCCATCGGAGCCAGCGGCTCGGCCACCACGAACCGCGCCTCGGTCGCCGCGCGCACCTCCTCCAGCGTGTACTCGGGGTTCAGCTCGGTGAGCGTCAGCGTGCCGTCGACGAAACGCAGCACGCCCATCTCGGTGACGATCATGTCGACGCACGACACGGCGGTCAGCGGCAGCGTGCAGCGGCGCAGGATCTTGTGCTCGCCCTTCTGGGTGTGCTCCATGGCGATGATCACCGTGCGCGCCCCGACGACGAGGTCCATCGCGCCGCCCATTCCGGGCACCATCTTGCCGGGGATGATCCAGTTCGCGAGGTTGCCCTCCTCGTCGACCTGCAGCGCCCCGAGCACGGTGACGTCGACGTGGCCGCCGCGGATGAGCGTGAACGAGGTCATCGAGTCGATGAAGGCCCCGCCGACGGTGACGGTGGCGGGCCTGCCACCGGCGTCGACGACGTAGCGCGGGTCGGCCTCCTGCTCGGCGGGCGCGGAACCGACTCCGACGATGCCGTCTTCGGCCTCGAGGATCACCTCGATGTCGTCGGGCAGGTAGGCGGGCACGAGCGTCGGCAGCCCGATGCCGAGGTTGACGAAGTCGCCGTTGCTCAGCTCACGGGCCACCCGCCGCGCGATGAAGTGCTTGATCTGTTCCTTGGTCATGGTGGTCGCCATCAGAGCTCGCCTCCTTGCACGATGTGGTCGACGAACACGCCGGGGGTGACGACGTCTTCGGGCGGGATCGTGCCGGGCGCGACGAGATGGTCGGCCTCGCAGATGACGGTGGTCGCGGCCATCGCCATCGCGTAGTTGAAGTTGCGCTGCGTGCCCTTGTACCAGACGTTGCCGTAGGGGTCGACGTTGTACCCGTTGATGAGCGCGATGTCGGCGTGCAGCGGGGTCTCGAGCAGGTACTTCTTGCCGTCGATCTCGATGACGCGCTTACCCTCCTCCACGGGCGTGCCGATGCCGGTCGGCGTGAGCACCCCGCCGAGACCGGCGCCGAACGCCCGGATGCGCTCGACCAGCGTGCCCTGCGGCACGAGCTCGAGTTCCAGCGACCCGTCGTGCAGCTGCTGCGCGACCATCGGGTTGAGCCCGACGTGGGAGGCGATGAGCCGCCGGATCATGCGGTGCTCCACGAGCTTTCCGACGCCATAGCCCGGCTTGGCGGCGTCGTTGCAGATGAGCGTGAGGTCCTTGGGCTCCCGGGCCACCAGCGCCTCGATGACGTAGTGCGCGTTGCCGCACCCCATGAACCCGCCGATCATGATCGTCGAACCGTCGACGATCATCTCCGCGGCCCGCTCCCGCGAGATCACCTTGTCGATCACGTGCCCCGCCTGCCTGCGACGTCGTCCGTCGTGACCGTCTCACGGCGCGACCTTCGGCGCCGGAGGAATCGCGCAATTTCCGGTGCCGGGGGCCAGTCAGGTGCCGGTCACGGAGCCGGTGCCGGCCCCGTCCAGAGCGTGAAGTCGGCGAAGTCGAAGCCGGGGGTGACGACGCAGCCGACGAGCACCGGCTCCGGCCCGGCGGGCGCGGCGCGCTGCCAGACGCCGGCGGGCACGAGCGCCTGCAGCGCGTCGCCGGTGTCGGGGTCGGGGCCGAGCACGAGGCGCTGCCCCGGCTCCGGCTGCGCGCCGGAACCGCCGAGTTGGAGTTCCAGGCGACCGCCGCGCTGGTGTAGCCACAACTCGTCGGAGCGCACCCGGTGCCACGCCGACTCCTCGCCGGGCTGCAGCAGGAACAGGATCGAGGTGGCGCTGGCGCGCGGACCCGGGTAGTCGCCCGGCAGCGCGGCGGCCGGCAGTTCGACGCCGCTGCGGTACGTCTCGGCGAACCAGCCGCCTTCGGGGTGCGGCTGCAGCCCCAGGGGTCGGGCCCACGACGGCAGGTGCTCCGGCGACGCGTTCATGCCCCGACCCTGCCACGGACATCGCGCCGGGAGGCGGGCATCACGCACCCGTTGTCCGCTCACCGGGCGTCTGGTTTGTGACAATCGGCGCATGTCGTCAACCCGCCGCGTCGCCGTCGTCGTCAAACCGATCCTGCCCGGGGCCCCGGATGCGATCGCGCGGGTGCGCGCCACCTGCGAGCGCCTCGACATGGCGCCACCCACGATCTACGAGACCACCGCCGACTCCCCCGGGTACCGGCAGGCGACCGAGGCCGTCGAGGCCGGGGCCGATGTCGTCGTCGCGGTCGGCGGAGACGGCACGACGACGCAGGTCGCCGCGGCCCTCGCCGGCACCGACGTGGCGCTCGGAGTGCTTCCCGCCGGCACGGCGAACCTGTTCGCCGTCAACGCGGGCCTGACCGCGCTGACCCCGGAGGTGCGCGCCCAGGTCGCCGTCGCCGGGGCACCGCAACCCGCCGACCTCGGCCTGGCGACCCTGACGACGACCGACGGGCAGCTCGAGCACTCCTTCGTCGTCGTCGCCGGCATCGGACACGACGCCCGCACGCTGCGCGACGTACGCCAGGAGGCCAAGTCCCGCGCCGGCGCGGCCTCGTACGTGCTGCCCGGGCTTCGCCGCCTCGACGCCGAGCCGATGGACTTCCGCGTCAGCGTCCAGGGCGAGGACCCCCGGCAGGTGCGGGCCTGGTCGCTGCTCGTGGCCAACAACGGCCGGCTGCCGTACGGCCTGCGCCTCGTTCCGGACCTGCGGCCCAACGACGGGGCCCTCAGCCTCGTCGTCGTCGAGCCGGAGAACCTGTGGCAGTGGAGCCAGATCGCCGCGACCGGGGTGCGCCCGCGCTACCGCCCGCCGACGGGCCTGCGCTACCGGCGCGGCGAGCACGTGCGCATCGAGACACCGACTCCGCGCGACGCGCAGATCGACGGCGACGTCATCGAGGGGGTCACGGCGATCGACGCCCGGGTGCGGCCCGGCGCGCTCTACGTCAACACCGTGCCCAGCGGCCAGGCCGTGCCGCGCCTGCACGACCTGTCGGAGCAGGCCATCGCCCGCCTCGTGTACGACGCCCACACCGGCGGGATGTCGGCCGGCGGGCAGGCGGCGGTCGTCGCCCTGCTGCGCTCGCTCGAGGGCGAGCGCTTCCAGCGCGTGAAGTACCTGCTCAACAACGCGGGCGACATGCACGACCTGGAGCGGATCGTCTACGACGAGCTCTCGGAGTCGCCCCGCGACCGGCTCCTGGAGCACATCGCCGCGCAGGCGCAGGTCACCGGCGCGGTCGACGACATCCGGGTGCTCTGCGACATCGACGACACAGTGAAGTGTGCGATTCACGACACCCGTTACCCCAAGGGAACCGTGTACCCCGGTGTCGAGGCCTTCCTGCGGGCGCTCGACGAGGGGGCGGCCCGTGACCCCGGGCGCCCTGGTGACCTGACCTTCGTCACCGCCCGGCCGGGTGGTCCCGCAGGGTTGTTCGAGAGGTACACCCTGAACAAGCTCGACGATCTCGACCTGCCACCGCACACTGTCATGGGCGGTTCGCTGCTCAACCTGCACACGAAGACCGCCATCGCCGCCCGCAAGAGCGAGAACATCGCGCGGGACCGGGAGCTGTTCCCCGAGTGCCGGATGGTCTTCGTGGGCGACTCGGGGCAGGCCGACGCCCAGGTGGGTCTGGCCGCCCGGCGCGGCTACGGCGAGCACGTCGTCGCGGTCTTCATCCACGACGTCGTCGGCATCGACGAGCGCACCCGCTCCGACTGGGCCCGCGAGGGGGTCTACGCCGTCGACACCTACGACGAGGCGGCGCGGCTGGCCCACGACCTCGGCCTCATCTCCGCCGAGGGGCTGGCCGGCGTGGAGCGCGCGGTCGCCCAGGGTCCCGCCCCGACCCCTCGGCGCTGACCGGCGCTGACCGGCGCTGACCGACTGTTCGCTTCGGACACGCGAACGGGGCCGGTGCGAACGATCCGCACCGGCCCCGTCGCTGTCAGCGCCGCAGTGTCAGTTCTTGAAGGCGTCCTTGACGTTCTCGCCGGCCTGCTTGACGTTGGCCTTCGACTGGTCGGCCTTGCCCTCGGCCTCCATGCGCTCGTTGTCCGTCGCCTTGCCGGTGGCCTCCTTGGCCTTGCCCGACATCTCTTCGGCGGAGTTGCTGATCTTGTCACCCAGGCCCATAGGTTTCTCCTTCGTCACGAGGTGGCGAGGCGGCTGCACGGCGTGCCGTGACGATGTCACTACCGCGTCTCGTCGGCAGCCTGTCCGCGCTGAACTCCCGGTCGTCGACCGGACACCATGACGCTACCCCGCCGCCGTGCGAGGGAAACCTGGAGGCGGCAGAATACGACGCGCCGACGTGATCGTGGTCACCGTCGTCGACACCCCTCGTCAAAGACCGCAGGTCGAGGCAATTTGCACGGAGCACAGCCGGATTGGCTGGACATGCGTCCGACACGGATGGGTACTGGGGATGAGTAACCTTGGGCGCGGCGCAGTCGATAGAAGCACCGTCGACGTGTTCGCGGGGGCGATAGCGACACGACGGCGGCGCGGAACCCGACGAAGGCCGCCGCGTCACTGATCATCCGGGGGGCCGAAGAAGATTGGGACGACATGAGTGCGCGACGCCGTGGAGCCGCGTTGATCGCGATCGCCACCCTCGCCATGGGCCTGGCGACACCCGCCGCCGGCGCCTCCGCCGCCGACCCCTCTGACCCCACCGCCGGTTCCGACGCCCAGAAGGCGCGTCCCGGGGCGGAGCCCGAGCCGCTGACGCCGCAGGAGGTCAAGGCGCAGCTCGCGCAGGCGGAGAAACTGCGCACGCAGCTGGCCGGGGCCGACAAGGAGATCGCCGCCGCGACCGCCGAGCTCAGCGAGTTGGCCGCGAAGTCCGGTGCGGCGATGGACGCGGTCTCCCGCGCGCGGGCCGCCGAGAAGGCTGCCCGCACAAAGGAACAGCAGCAGCTGGCCCGGCTCAAGAAGCTCACCGCGCAGGCGGCCCAGGCCAGGCGCGACGTCGATGCGATGGCCTACGACGCCTACGTCAACGGCTCGTCCTCCCTGCGCGACGTCGCCGCGATCGTCGAACTGAGCCAGCGCGGCAACGACGCGGCCCTCATCGACTACCTCGCGAAGAACCGGTTCGCCGAGGGCAAGCGGTACGCCGCCCTGGCGACCGCGCAGCGGCAGGCCGCCCAGGAGGCGGTGGCGGCGCGCCGGGAGCGCGAGGCGGCCACGGACCGCGCCGAGGCCGCGCAACGCCAGGTGCAACGCTCGGTCGCCGCGCAGCAGGCCGCGCTCGTCGCGTTGCAGAAGCGGGCGGCGGGCCGGCGGGCCGAGCTCGACAAGCTCGGGGTCGCCGCGCCCGGCACGTCGGGGGTGGACGTCGCGAGCCTGACGACGATGACGAGCACCCCGCTGTGCACGCAGGACAGCGGCGACTACGCCAACGGCATGTTCCCGGCGACCGCCCTGTGCGGCGTGGACGGTTTTCCAGGGCATATGATGCGACCGGCCGCGGCGCGCGCGCTCACCGCCCTCGCGGCGGCCTATCGCAAGGACACCGGCACCAATCTGTGCGTCACCGACACGTACCGCAGCTACGCGGCGCAGGTGGACGTCAAGGCCCGGAAGCCGACGTTGGCGGCGACACCGGGCACGAGTAACCACGGGCTCGGCCTCGCGGTCGACCTGTGTGGGGGGATCGACAGCTTCGGCACGGTGCAGCATCAGTGGATGCAGCAGCACGCGCCGTTGTTCGGCTTCTATCACCCCTCCTGGGCCCAGCCCGGAGGGTCGAAGCCGGAACCGTGGCACTGGGAGTTCGCGCAGTAGCGCGCACGGCCCGTGCTCCGGTGGGGGGAAGCAGGGGAAAGCACGGATGCATCTAACTGAACACTTATGGGAAGTCAAGACCTGACGCCATCGACCGGAACATCGCGGCCGATCGAGGCGTTGGTGGACACGTACCCGCTCCAGCACCCTGGGGGCCGGGGCTTGAACGATGGAGGAACACACAATGGCCGAGCGGTCGCTGCGAGGCACGAACCTGAGTGCCCTGAGCATGGAGAGCGACGAGAACGTCGTTCTGTCCGAACGGCGGATCTCCCGCTATGTTTGCTCGAACCAGCACGTCAGCGAGCTGCCGTTCTCCGTGGAAGCCGATGTACCCCCGGTCTGGGAGTGCCGCTGCGGACAGACGGCGAAGCTCGTGGACGGCCCTGAGCCGGTTGAGAAGCCGACCAAGGCCGCCCGCACGCACTGGGACATGCTGCTGGAACGGCGTTCCGTCGGGGAGCTCGAAGAGCTGCTCGAGGAGCGTCTCGACCTGCTGCGCGCGGCTCGTGGGGAGGGCTCCAAGCGCACAGCCTGAGACATCCACTCGCTACGACGAAGGCTCCACCCGGCGCGGGTGGAGCCTTCGTCATGTCCCGGCGTCAGCGCGGGGGCCGCGGCACCCCCGACGCGGAGTCAGTCGACGCCGCGATCGCCTGAGCCAAGCCATCGAACTGGTGACCACCGACGTCATGCTCGATCAGGGCCGCCGACGGAAGCAGGGCGGCATTCAGCGCGAGATGCCCGAAGGGCACCACGTCGTCGTCTCGGCAGTGGTGCAGTCGAAGCCGCGTCGCGGGTTCGGGACCGGTGAACGCGTAGTCGGCGACGTCCCAGGCGTCGGGTGCCCAGCTCGGCATAGCGAGCAGGACGGCGCCCGACGGTGCCGGCACGGGCCGAGATAAGGCCTGCAGCATCATCGAGGCGCCGAACGAGTGCGCCACGACGCGGTCGCCGGCACTCAGGCTCCGCAGGCCGGCGATAATCGGCGTCGTCCATCCCGCGACGGACATGTCGTGATCCGGCAGGCGCGGGTAGTCGAGCGTGGCCCCCAGAGCCGCCGCGACGGCCGCGGCGAGTGGGCGGTCCTCGTCGTAGCCGCCCGCCCCGTGAAAGAACGCGAGTCGCATGCCTGCCACGCTAGCCATCCCGGGCGACGTCTTCCGCGGTGGCGCGTGGCGCTCGGGCGCGTCAGCCGTCGCCGGCTCGCCTAGACGACGTCGGAGCGGACGATCCCGGCGCGGGCGAGCAGCTGACGCTCGACGGCCGCCTCGAGCCAGCGCCGGGTGATCGGGCGGCTGATCGGCAGGACGAAGAAGAACCCGACGATGTCGGTGATGAACCCCGGAGCCAGCAGCAGCACTCCCCCGACGAGCACGAGCGCCGCGTCGACGAGTTCCACCGCGGGCATGCGGCCGGTGGTCAGGGCCGTGCGCAGCGCCTCCCAGGCGCGGGTGCCCTCCCGGCGCACGAGCCACGCGCCGATGGCGGACTCCACGAGGAGCAGGGCGAGCGTGGGCCAGCCGCCGATCGCCCGGCCGACCTGAATGATGACGAGCACCTCCAGCAGCGGCACGACGAGCAGGGCCAACGCGAGCAAGGTCAGCACGCGGCCGCGGCGACGGGTCATGACGAGTGCCTTTCTCCGGTGGGATGGGTCGGCTCGGCTGTCTCCTGGGCAGACCCGGCGGATTCGGCCGTGGCCGCTGCGGTGGGCGCTGCGGTCGCCGCGTCCGGGCGCCGCCGGAGCCGGTTCAGCGCGCCGCGCAGCTGGGCGCCGCGGTACTCCAGGCCCCACCAGGCGATCCGGGCCATCGACTCGCGCACGATGTCGCCGCTCATCTTCGAGGTGCCGTGCTCGCGCTCGACGAACGTGATCGGCACCTCGACGACGCGCAGCCCGGCCCGCACGGCCCGCCACGTGAGGTCGACCTGGAAGCAGTACCCCTGCGAGGCCACGTCGCGCAGCCCCATCGTGCGCAGCGCCGCCGCGCGGTAGAGGCGGTAGCCGGCCGTCGCGTCGTGCACCGGCATGCCCAGCCACAGCTGGGCGTACGCGTTGGCGCCCAGCGACAGCGCCTTGCGGCGCGCCGGCCAGTTGACGACGCTGCCTCCGCGCACCCAGCGCGAGCCGATGACGACGTCGGCGTCGCGCGCGGCGGCGAGCAGTCGGGGCAGGTCCTCGGGCCGGTGCGAGCCGTCGGCGTCCATCTCGATGACGGCGTCGTGGCCGCGCTCCAGCGCCCACGCGAAGCCGTGCAGATAGGCGGCGCCGAGACCCTCCTTGCCGGGCCGGTGCAGCACGTGCACGCGGGGGTCGGCGGCGGCCAGCTCGTCGGCGACGTCGCCGGTGCCGTCGGGTGAGGCGTCGTCGAGCACGCAGATGTCGATGGCCGGTTCGACGGCGCGCACCCGTTGCACGAGGGCGGGCAGGTTGTCGCGCTCGTTGTAGGTGGGGACGAGCACGATCGGGGCCGACAGCTCACCGCGAGGCGCCGCGTCCGGGGAGGTCTGGGTCTCGCCGGTCATCGGGCTCCTTCTCGCGCAGCGGGTGTCGCGGTCGTCTGGCTCGTCTCGGTCGTCTCGGTCCTCGCCGCGGTCGGCTGGGGGGTGCGTCGCCGGCGCCGAGCGGTCAGCGCGTGCCCCAGCCGGATCGCGAGCAGGGCCACGACGAGCAGGCCGGCGATCCACTCCGGCACCGGGCCCACCCGGGTGGCGACCGTGGTGGCCGTGCGCAGCGGCAACTCGCCGGAGAGGATCGCCGATGTGAACAACGCCGTCTCCTGGTGCGGGGTTCCGTCGGGGGTGATGAGCGCGGAGACGCCGACGTTGGAGATGTGCACGACGGAGCGGCCGTGCTCGATGGCGCGGATCCGCGAGATCGCCAGCTGCTGCACGGACTCGTCGGTGTACCCGAACGTCGCGTTGTTCGTCTGCACCGACAGCAGGTTCGCGCCGTCGAGCACGCTGGCGCGCACGACGTCGTCGATGGCGACTTCGAAGCAGATGCTCAGGCCCGCGGCGAGTTGCCCGCCGGAGGCGGTCGACACCCGGAACACGCCAACCTCGTGGCCGGCGGCGAAGTCGCGCACGACGAGGTCGACCTTGTCGGAGAAGAGCCGGAAGAACGGTCGGAACGGGATGTACTCGGCGAACGGCACCGGCCGCTGCTTGGTGTAGCGGTCGACGATCTGCCCGTCCGGGGCGTACAGCAGGCTCGTGTTCGAGACGTTCGGGTCGGGCTCGGACAGCACCGCCCCGACGATCGTCGGCGCCCCGATCGCGGCGACCGCGCTGCGGATGACCCGGTCGGCGTCGATGTTGCGCAGCGGGTCGATGTCCGAGGCGTTCTCGGGCCAGACGACCAGGTCGGGCCGGGGGGCGCCGCTCTGGTCGACCTGCGCGGCCGCAGCCCGGGTGACGTCGGCGTGGTTGTCGAGCACCGCGCGGCGCTGGGCGTTGAAGTCGAGGCCGGCCTGCGGCACGTTGCCCTGGATCGCCAGGACCCGACCGGTCGGGGTGCCGTCACCCACCCCCGTCGGCACCGGCACGGCCAGCGGCGCCAGCAGCAGCGCGCCGGCCACCGTCAGCGCGCCGACGGCCCGGACGACCGGGCGCCGCAGCGCGCCCCGACGCGCGGAACCGGAGGAAGCGGAACCGGAGGAAGCGGAGCCGGCTGGGACGGCGGTGGTGGCGGCGGAGGCGAGGGCCAGGGCGGCGGCGGCCAGAGCGGCGCCGGCGAGCGCGACCGCGAACGTCACCCCGGGGGCGCCCGCGAGCGCCGCGAACCGGGCGAACGGGGAGTCGGCCTGGCTGAACGCGAGCCGGCCCCACGGGAAGCCGCCGAACGGGGTGTGCCCGCGCGCCCACTCCCCCGCGACCCACACGAGCGCGACGAGAAGCGGCCGGAGCGCGGGCTCGGGGTCGTCAGGTGCCCGGGACAGCAGCTGTCGGCGCTGCAGGGCGGCGCACGCGAGGCCGATGAGCCCGGCGTACAGCGCCTGCAGGGTGGTCAGCGCGAACCACGGGAAGTGGCCGACGTAGGTGCCCGACCACCACAGCAGCGGGCCGAAGTAGGTGTAGCCGGCGAGGAGGCCGAGCGCGAACCCCTGGCCGGGGCGCGCGCCGCGGGTCGCGAGCGCGAGCAGGCCGACGCCCAGCGGCGCGGCGGGCCACCACCCCAGCGACGGGAAGGCGGTCCACAGCAGGAGGCCGGCGACCAGGGCACAGCCGACACGGCGAAGCACCCCGTCAGGCTAGGCCATCGCGATGGGTGCGGCATCGCCGCCCGGTCCGTGTCCGGGCGCGGCTGTCGCCCGGGGCCGGTGCCGGAGCCAAGGGGTGATGCCAAAGCGCGGTGCTGGTGCCAGAGAGCGGGGCCGATGCCAGAGCCCAGAGACGGAGCCGGCGGCCGCGAGATCCGGGGCCGGGGCGGCCGGGGCGTGGTCGCGCCCGGGGCGGGGCCGGGCCCCTCCTGCTCCCGACCCCGCCGTGTCCCGCAACCGGTGACCGACCGGATGGCCGGCCGCAGGCGGGACCGGGCGGACATGAACAAGGTCCGTACGCCGTTGGGGCCAGACTCAGCGCCACCAGGCGAGCCTGGCGAGCCTGTTTTCTACTGAGCGACGGACCTTGTTGTGGTCGCCGCTCGACTGGCTTTGCTGGCTCCAGGAGTCATCAGCGACAGATCCGTGGCAGCACACCGTGATTCGCTCCTCGAAGGTGAGGGCGAGGTGAACACCGCGGTCTGGGGGGAGGGCTCCCAGAGCCACCGCCGACCTGGTGACGCCGGCGACGACCACTCCACGGTAACCCGCCGATCCGGACTGTCAACTAAGCCCTGACCTGCGTCGACGCCCTATCCACCCAGGTCATCGCGGCGGGTCAGGAGATGGTAAGCGAGTCGTGAGTTTCGCCCATTCCCGGCGTGTCCCGACCGACACGCCGGGGCGCGGCTAGTTAACGGCACCTTTCGCGCAAAAGGCCAGCTGACCTGGACGAATGTACTTGTCGCGCAGCGCCGTTCACACTGTCGCGGGGGTTGGCGACGGCCTCGGAGACGGCTTTGACACCCTGGCGTGATGAGCCGAGGAAAGACGCGTCACAAGGGTGGTGGCGGCACCCCCGCCACGGTGGAACTGACTGCCGCCGCAGTGCCTTTCACCGAGCACGAGTACGCCCACGACCCCCGCGAGCAGTCCTACGGCACGGAGGCCGCGCAGGCCCTCGGTCTGGATCCGGGCGAAGTTTTCAAAACCCTCCTCGTCCGGCTCGAGGGAGGCGGGCACGACACCGACCTCGGGGTCGTCGTCGTGCCGGTCGACGTGCACGTCGATCTCAAGGCGGCCGGGGCGGCGTTCGGGGCCAAGCGGGCCGCCATGGCCGACCCGGCCGTCGCCGCCCGCACCACCGGGTACGTCGTCGGCGGCATCAGCCCCTTCGGGCAGCGGCGCCGGCTGCCGACCGTGCTCGACGAGAGCGCCCTGGCCCGCGAGGTGATCTACGTCTCCGGAGGTCGGCGCGGCTTCGACATCGGGGTGGCCCCGCAGGATCTCGTGCGGGTGCTCGGCGCGCAGGTGGCGCCCGTCTCCCGCTGAGGGCCGGCGCCGGCCGCTGCCAGCTGATGCCGCCCGGTGCTGACGGGCCCGGAACTGGACACCCCCGCCGCGCCCGTCGCACGATGAGGCGCCGACACGCTCCCGCCGGGGGCGCGCGGCCGGAAGCGGGAGGTTGGCGATGACCGACGGGCGAGGCGTCATGCTGCTGGACTCGGCGTCGCTGTACTTCCGGGCCTTCTACGGCGTGCCGGACCGCCGCCAGGATCCCGCCGAGCCGCCGACGAACGCCGTGCGCGGCTTCCTCGACATGATCGCCACCCTCGTCTCCGCGCACCGCCCGAGCGGGCTCGTCGCCTGCTGGGACGACGACTGGCGGCCGGCGTTCCGGGTCGCGGCCATCGACACGTACAAGACCCACCGCCTCGCGGAGGGCTCGCAGGAGGCGGAGGACACCCCCGACGAGCTCGCTCCGCAGGTGCCGGTCATCGCCGACGCCCTGGCCGCCGTGGGGATCCCGCGGGTCGGGGCCGCCGGGTTCGAGGCCGACGACGTCATCGGCACGCTGACCACCCGGCTGGCGGCCGCGGGCCGGCCCGTCGACGTCGTCACGGGCGACCGCGACCTCTTCCAGCTCGTCGACGACGCCGCGGGCGTGCGGGTGCTGTACACCGCCCGCGGCGGGGTGCGCGAGCCCGACGTCGTCGACGAGGCCTATCTGCGGGCCACGTACGACGTGCCCGACGGTCCGGGCTACGCCGACCTCGCGGTGCTGCGCGGCGACCCCAGCGACGGGCTGCCCGGGGTGCGCGGCATCGGCCCGAAGAGCGCCGCCACCCTGCTGCGGCGCTACGGCGACCTCGCCGGGGTGCGGGCGGCGCTGGCCGCCGGCGACCCGGGCATCAAGGGCGCCCAGCGCACCCGGCTCCTGGAGGCCGACGCCTACCTCGACGCCGCGCCGACCGTCGTGCGGGTCGTGCGGGACATCGACCTGCCGCAGATCGACGTCGCGCTCCCGCGGGCCGTGCAGGACCCGGCGGCGATGTCGCGGCTGGCGCTGGACCACCGGCTCGGCGGCGCCTTCACCCGCCTCGTCAGCGCGCTCGGGATCGAGTGAGACCGGCCGCGGCCCACCGGTAGTCGGCGATCGACGAGAGCGTGGCGAGAAAGTCCTCGACGACGTCGCCGGGGGTGTGCGGCAGCAGCGCCCCGACGCGGCGCTCGGCCCGGGGGTCGTCGATCGGCACCTCGACGACGTTCTCGCCGGGGTCGCTGCGGCTCATCGGCAGGATCGTCACCCCCGCCCCGGTCGCGACCAGGCCGCGGGCCAGGCGCGAATCGTCGACCTCGAACGTGAAGTCCGCCTCCGCGGGCAGCGACAACAGCGCCCGCACCGAGTCGTGCATGCCGAATCCCGGCGCGAGCATGATGAGTTCGGAGGCGGGAATCTCCTGCGGGCGCACCGCCCGGCCGAGCGCGGCGAGGGCGTGCGTGCGGGCCACCACGAGCACGATCGGTTCGCGGAAGAACGGCGCCGTGCGCAGCGCGTCGAGCTGCGGCGGGTCGGCGACGATCGAGATGTCGACCTCGTGCGCCCGCACCGCCTCGATGCAGCGGGCCCGCGAGCCGTGCACGAGGTGGAAGCGCACCGACGGGTGCCGGGCGCGGAAGCGCGTGATCGCGCGCGGCAGGTAGCTCTCCCCCAGCACCGCCTGGTACGCCACCCGCACGAGCGCGTTCTGCGCGGCCTCGCTGCGCCGCGCGGCGATCACCCCGTCGACGACGATCGCCAGCGCCTCCGCCGCGGCGTCGGCCAGCTGCCGGCCCGCCGGGGTCAGCGTCAGTCCGCGGCCCTCCCGCTGGGTCAGGGCCACGCCGCTGCGGGCGGCGAGCCGGGCCAGCGCGCGGCTCGCCGACGGCTGGGGCAGCCGCAACTCGTCGGCCGCCCCGGTCACGCTGCCCGTGCGGGCGAACTCCACGAGCACCGGCAGGTCGGGCATCAGGTCCCGCAGCTCGACATCATTCATGTCGTCATCGTATGGGAAGGGGACACCTGTGCATTAGTCATGTTCGTGGAGCACTTCTAAGGTGGTCGCCGTGGCACTCCTTCACGACACTCGTTCCCGTCCCGGCCCCGGGCTCGACGCGGGGCTCGACGCAGGGCTCGACGCCGGGCTCGACGCCGGCAACCACCGCGGCGACGACGAGGCGCGCCGGTACCGCCGGATGATGACCGCGCTGCTCGCGGCGGGCATCGCGACGTTCGCCGAGCTGTACGCGGTGCAGGGCGTGCTGCCGGAGATCTCGGCGACGCTGGGCGTCACCGCGCCGCAGGCCGCGCTCAGCGTCTCCGCGGCGACGACCGGGCTCGCGCTCGGCGTGCTGCCGTGGGCCTGGGGCGCCGACCGCATCGGCCGCCTGCCCGCGATGAAGCTGTCGGTGGCGGGGG
>NZ_BCNQ01000064.1 GCF_001515525.1 Piscicoccus intestinalis NBRC 104926
GCCGCGGAACCCGCTCCGGTGCCCGGCGACCCCGCGGACGAGGCCCGGGCGGGCGGGCGCGGGGCCGCGGTGGCGCCCCCGCCTCCGGCTGCGGAACCAGCACCGGCTGCGGAACCGTGACCGGGCGCAGCGGACGGCGCGGACGCACCCGGCGCAGCCGAAGGCGACGCCTGACCCGACTGGCCCGAACGGCCTTGCTGACCCGACTGACCCGCGTGACCCGGCCGGCCCGACTCCGTCGACGGCTTCGGCTGCTCATGCTGCGGCTTCTTGCGGCCGAACATCGTCAGTGACCTCCCGCGCCGGGGGTGGCGGAGGGGGCGCCGTGGGCGTCGGCCGGCACCGCGCCCCAGCCCTCGTGGTAGGCGTCCCAGCGCAACCGGTCGCCGCGGAAGATCGGGCCCTCGACGCAGGAGCGCAGCATGCGGGTGACGCCGTCGTTGCCGCGCACGGGCATGACGCACGTCATGCACACGCCGACGCCGCAGGCCATGGACTCCTCGACGGCGATCTGGGCGACGGCGCCGAACTCCCCGGCGAGGCGGGTGACGCTCTCCAGCATCGGCATCGGGCCGCAGGCGTAGACGACCGAGGCGTCGGAGCGTTTGAGCACCTCGGGCAGCACGTCGGAGACCCAGCCGCGGCGGCCGCGGGAGCCGTCGTCGGTGACGAAGGTGACGGTGTCGGCGTAGCGCTCGGCCTTGTCGGTGCCGAAGAGGCGGTCCTTGGTCGCGGCGCCGAGGATGAGTTCGACGCGGCAGCCGCGCTCGCGCAGGGTCGCGGCCAGCCAGAACAGCGGGGCGCTGCCGTAGCCGCCGCCGACGAGCACGCACGAGACGCGTTCGCGGGGCAGCGGGAACGGCCGGCCCAGTGGGCCGACGAGGTCGACGTAGTCGCCGACGGCCAGGCCGGTGATCCACGCGGTGCCGGGGCCGTGGGCGGCGACGACGACGTCGAGGATGTCTTCCTCGGAGCGGTCGGCCGCGGGGCTGACTGCGTGCAGGGAGAAGCTGCGGCGCAGCAGCTGGGAGGCGGTGGCGGTCTGCATGCCGAGCGGCCCACCGACGCTCATCGTGACGAACTGCCCCGGCCGGGCCGACTCCGGCAGGCCGGGGGCGGCGAACGTCATGTACTGGTAGTCGCCCGCGGGGCGCGTGGCGACGAGCCGGGCCGCGACGTGCACGACCTGATCGGCGCGCCCCTGTGTGGACCTGGCCACCGGCTCCTCCTTCACTGTGCCTGTGCCGCCACCACGGGCTCACCCGGATGACCCGACGCCTCCGCCGCCTCGCGCGCCCGCCCGGCGTCGAGCCGGGCCGCGAGCTCCTGCAGGCTGGCGACCGTCAGCGGGCCCTTGCGTTGCGACTGGATGCCGTGCACGGCGGCGGCCAGTTGCTGGACCGTCGTGATGATCGGCCGGTCCATGCTCGTGGTCGCCGTGCGGATGGCGTAGCCGTCGCGGCGGGCGTCGCTGCCGCCGGGGGTGTTGACGACCATGTCGACGGTACCGGCGAGGATCTCCTGCACGATCGTCGGCTCGCCGTTCGGACCGGTGCCGTCGCTGTGCTTGCGCACCGTCGTGGCCTCGATCCCGTTGCGGCGCAGCACCTGGGCGGTGCCCTGCGTGGCGAGCAGCTCGAAGCCGAGGTCGGCGAGCACCTTGATGGGGAAGACCATCGCGCGCTTGTCGCGGTTGGCGACCGAGACGAAGATCCGTCCCGAGGTCGGCAGCCCCCACAGGGCACCCATCTGGGTCTTGGCGAACGCCGGGCCGAAGGTGTCGGCGATGCCCATGACCTCGCCGGTCGAGCGCATCTCCGGGCCGAGCACGGAGTCGACGACGCGGCCGTCGGCGGTGCGGAACCGCTTGAACGGCAGGATCGCCTCCTTGACCGAGACCGGCGCGTCGATGGGCAGCTCGCCACCGTCTCCGAGCGCGGGCAGCATGCCCTCGGTGCGCAGCTGCGCGATCGTCGCGCCGAGCATGATCCGGGAGGCGGCCTTGGCCAGCGGCACCCCGGTGGCCTTGGCGACGAAGGGCACGGTCCGCGAGGCGCGCGGGTTGGCCTCGAGCACGTAGAGCACGTCCTGGGCGAGGGCGAACTGGACGTTCATGAGGCCGCGCACCCCGATGCCCTCGGCGAGCCGGCGGCTCGACTCGCGCACCCGCTCGACCTCGCCGGGGCCGAGGGTGACCGGCGGGATGACGCACGCCGAGTCGCCGGAGTGGATGCCGGCCTCCTCGATGTGTTCCATGATCCCGCCGATGTACAGGTCGGCGCCGTCGTAGAGCACGTCGACGTCGATCTCGATCGCGTCGTCGAGAAAGCGGTCGACGAGCACCGGGTGTTCCGGGGAGGCGGTCGTGGCGCGTTCGACGTAGTCGCGCAGCGTCGCGTCGTCGTAGACGATCTGCATGCCGCGGCCGCCGAGCACGTAGCTGGGGCGCACGAGCACGGGGAAGCCGATGTCCTTGGCCACGGCCACCGCCTCGTCGGCGGAGTACGCGATGCCGTGCTTGGGGGCCGGCAGGTCGGCGTCGGCGAGCACACGCCCGAACAGCCCGCGGTCCTCGGCCAGGTCGATGGCTTCGGGGCTCGTGCCGACGATCGGCACCCCCTCGTCCTTGAGCGCCTGCGCGAGCCCGAGCGGGGTCTGCCCGCCGAGCTGCACGATGACGCCGGCGACCGGCCCGGCGGCCATCTCGGCGTGCACGACCTCGAGCACGTCTTCGAGCGTCAGCGGCTCGAAGTACAGCCGGCTCGAGGTGTCGTAGTCGGTGGAGACGGTCTCGGGGTTGCAGTTGACCATCACCGTGTCGAAGCCGATCTCGCGCAGGGCGAAGCTGGCGTGCACGCAGCTGTAGTCGAACTCGATGCCCTGGCCGATGCGGTTGGGCCCGGAGCCGAGGATGATGACCGCCGGCCGGGTGCGGGGCTCGACCTCGGTCTCCTCGTCGTAGGAGCTGTAGTGGTACGGCGTGGCCGCGGCGAACTCGGCGGCACATGTATCAACCGTCTTGTACACCGGGCGCACGCCGAGCGCCTGCCGCACGCCGCGCACGACCGCCTCCGGCATGCCGACGATCTCGCCGAGCTGGGCGTCGGAGAAGCCGTGCCGCTTGGCCAGGCGCAGGGCCTCGGGGCGCAATCGCCGACCGTGCCCGGCCGACTCGGAGACGGCGTTGGCGACGTCGTTGAGCAGCTGGATCTGGTCGAGGAACCAGGGGTCGATGCCGGTGGCCTCGTGCACCTCGTGCACGCTCAGGCCCCCGCGAAGGGCCTGCTGCACGAGCACGATCCGCCCGTCGGTGGGGGTCATCGCCTGCTGGGTGAGGGCGCGGGCGAGCTCCTTGCTCGGGCGGGTGCCGCGGCGCCAGTGGAAGCCGGAGTCCTTGCGTTCGGTCGAGCGCAGGGCCTTCTGCAGGGCCTCGGTGAAGTTGCGCCCGATGCTCATCGCCTCGCCGACGCTCTTCATCGTCGTCGTCAGCGTGGGGTCGGCGGCCGGGAACTTCTCGAACGCGAACCTGGGCACCTTGACGACGACGTAGTCGAGCGTGGGCTCGAAGCTCGCGGGTGTCTCGCGGGTGATGTCGTTGGGCACCTCGTCGAGGGTGTAGCCGATCGCCATCTTCGCGGCGATCTTGGCGATCGGGAACCCGGTCGCCTTGGAGGCCAGCGCGCTGGAGCGGGAGACGCGCGGGTTCATCTCGATGACGATGATGCGCCCGTCGATCGGGTTGACGGCGAACTGGATGTTGCAGCCGCCGGTGTCGACGCCGACCTCGCGGATGACCGCGATGCCGATGTCGCGCAGCTTCTGGTACTCCCGGTCGGTGAGGGTGAGCGCGGGGGCGACGGTGATGGAGTCGCCGGTGTGCACGCCGACGGGGTCGACGTTCTCGATGGAGCAGACGACGACGACGTTGTCGGCGTGGTCGCGCATGACCTCGAGCTCGTACTCCTTCCAGCCGAGGATCGACTCCTCCAGGAGCACCTCGGTGACCGGTGAGTCGTGCAGGCCGGCGCCGCCGATGCGACGCAGGTCGGCCTCGTCGAAGGCGAAGCCCGAGCCCAGGCCGCCCATCGTGAAGCTGGGGCGCACGACGACGGGGTAGCCGAGGTCGGCGGCGCCGGCGAGCAGCTCGTCCATCGTGTGGCAGATGACCGAGCGGGCCGACTCCGCGCCGCAGCGGTCGACGACGCCCTTGAACTCCTCCCGGTTCTCCCCCAGGCGGATGGCGTCGACGCTCGCGCCGATGAGCGGGCAGCCGTACTTCTCCAGGGTGCCCGACTCGTGCAGGGCCATCGCCGCGTTGAGCGCGGTCTGCCCGCCGAGGGTGGCCAGCACGGCGTCGGGGCGCTCCTTGGCGATGATCTCCTCGAGCATCGTCGGCGTGATCGGCTCGACGTAGGTGGCGTCGGCGATCTCGGGGTCGGTCATGATCGTCGCCGGGTTGGAGTTGACGAGGACGACCCGCAGCCCCTCCTCCCGCAGCACCCGGCACGCCTGCGTGCCCGAGTAGTCGAACTCCGCCGCCTGCCCGATGACGATCGGCCCGGAGCCGATGACCAGGACCGAAGAGATGTCGGTGCGTTTGGGCATCAGGCGTCCTTTTCCACAGGATTGTGTGCATTCTCGCGAGGCGCGGACGGCGACGCACCCGTCTCCATTACCTGCACGAACCGGTCGAACAGGTAGGCGGAGTCGTGCGGGCCGGCGGCCGCCTCCGGGTGGTACTGCACGGAGAACGCGGGGATGTCGAGGCACTGCAGGCCCTCGACGACGTTGTCGTTGAGGCACACGTGGCTGACCCAGACGCGACCGAAGTCGGTGCCCTCGGCGGCGTCGGCGGGTGCCCGGACCGCCTCCGACGGCTCGGTCAGGGGGGCGTCGACGGCGAACCCGTGGTTGTGGGCGGTGACCTCGACCTTGCCGGTGCTGCGGTCCATGACCGGCTGGTTGATGCCGCGGTGGCCGTACTTGAGCTTGAAGGTGCCGAAGCCCAGCGCCCGGCCGAGCACCTGGTTGCCGAAGCAGATGCCGAAGAACGGCACCCGGTCGGCGAGCAGGCGGCGCAGCAGCGCGACCTGGTCGTCGGCGGTCGCCGGGTCGCCGGGGCCGTTGGAGAAGAACACCCCGTCGGGTCCGGTTGCGCGGCGCACGCCGGGCAGCGCCATGACGTCCTCGTAGGAGGCGGTCGCGGGCAGCACGTGCACCTCGATGCCGTGCTGTGCCATGAGCGCCGGGGTCATCGCCTTGATGCCGAGGTCCAGCGCGGCCACCGTGAACCGGCGCTCGCCGACCGCGGGCACGACGTAGCCGCTCTCGGTGCTGACCTGCGAGGCGAGTTCGGAGCCGGACATCGCCGGGGTCTCGCGCACCCGCAGCAGCAGCTCGGTGTCGGCGGCCGCGGCGGCCGGGCCGGAGAAGATGCCGACGCGCATCGCGCCGCGCTCGCGCAGGTGCCGGGTCAGGGCGCGGGTGTCGATGCCGCTGATGCCGACGATCCCCTGGTCGCGCAGGTCGTCCTGGAGGCTGCGGCGCGAGCGCCAGTTGCTCGGCCGGATCGCGGGATCGCGCACGACGTACCCGGCCACCCAGATGCGGCTCGACTCCGGGTCTTCGTCGTTGACGCCGGTGTTGCCGATGTGCGGGGCCGTCATGACGACGACCTGGCGGTGGTAGCTCGGGTCGGTCAGCGTCTCCTGGTAACCGGACATGCCGGTGGAGAAGACCGCCTCCCCGAAGGTCTCGCCGACGGCGCCGTAGGCGTGGCCGCGCATGATGCGGCCGTCCTCGAGCACGAGCACCGCGGGGTCGGGGTCGAGCAGGGCGCGCACCGCGGGGCTGCTCGAGGTGCTGACTGCAGTCACGAACGTCACCAGCTTCTCTGGTCGGCTGCGGCGGGCAGCGGGTCGGCAACCACCCCGTCGCGCAGGGTCACCCGCCCGCGCAGCAGCGTCGTCGTGACGCGGGCCGTGAACGTGCGCCCGTGCCACGGGTTGTTGCGCCCGAGGCTGCGCGAGGAGTCGCGGTCGACGGTCCAGTGCGCGGCCGGGTCGACGAGCGTGAGGTTGGCCGGCTCCCCCGCCTCCAGGGGCCGGCCGTGGCCGGTGAGCTGGCCGAGCGCGGCGGGCGTGGTCGACAGCACCCGCGCGACGTCGGCCCAGCTCATGCGGCCCTGCTCGACGAACAGCGTGGCGAGCAGCGGCAGCGCCGTCTCCAGGCCGACCATGCCGAAGGCCGCGGTGACGAACGCGTGCTCCTTGTCGTTGCGGGCGTGCGGGGCGTGGTCGGTGGCGACGATGTCGATCGTGCCGTCGAGCAGCGCCTCGGCGAGCGCCTCCGCGTCCTGCGTGGGCCGCAGCGGCGGGTTGACCTTGTACACCGGGTCGTAGCCGGTGAGCAGCGCGGTCGTCAGCGCGAGGTGGTGTGGGGTGACCTCGGCGGTGACGTTGATGCCCTGGGCCTTGGCCCAGCGGATCACCTCGAGGGAGCCGGCGGTCGAGACGTGCGCGATGTGCACGCGCCCGCCGGTGTGCCGGGCGAGCATGACGTCGCGGGCGACGATCGTCTCCTCCGCGGCGCCGGGCCAGCCGGGCAGCCCGAGCCGGCCGGAGAGCTCGCCCTCGTGGCAGCACGCCTGCGGCCCGGCCAGATCCGGGTCCTGGGCGTGCTGGGAGACGATGCCGCCGAACGGCTTGAGGTAGTCGAGCGCGCGGCGCATGAGGCGGGCGTTGTGCACGCAGCGGCCGTCGTCGGAGAAGATCCGCACCCGGGCGCGGCTGCGGGCCATGAGCCCGAGCTCGGCGAGCTCCTCACCGGCCAGGTGCTTGGAGACGGCACCGACCGGCGCGACGTCGACGAGCCCGGCGCGGCGGCCCAGGGCGTAGACGTGCTCGGCGGCCTCGGCGGTGTCGGTGACCGGGTCGGTGTTGGCCATCGCGTGCACGGCGGTGAACCCGCCGGCGGCCGCGGCGGCCGACGCGGTGGCGATCGTCTCGGCGTCTTCGCGGCCCGGCTCCCGCAGGTGGGTGTGCAGGTCGACGAGGCCCGGCAGGGCGATGAGGCCGTCGGCGTCGATCGTCTCGTCGGCCGTGGCGCCGCCCAACGACCCGACCTCGGTGATGACCCCGTCGGTGACGAGCAGGTCGGCGCGGCCCTGACCCAGCAGGTCGGCGCCCATGATGAGCAGGCTCACTGTTCGGCCCCCTCTCCGGCGAGCAGGTGGTAGAGGATCGACATGCGCACCGCCACTCCCGCGGAGACCTGGTCGAGGATCACCGAGGAGGCGGCGTCGGCGGCCTCCGGGGCGATCTCCAGGCCGCGGTTCATCGGCCCGGGGTGGGCGATGAGCGCCTTGTCGTTGCGGCTCATCAGCGTGGCGAGCCGCTCGCGGGTCAGCCCGTAGGCGTCGGTGTACTCCCGCTCGGTGGGAAAGAACCCGCCGCTCATCCGCTCGCGCTGCACGCGCAGCATCATGAGCACGTCCAGGGGGTGCGACAGCGCCTCGTCGAGGTCGTTGGTGATCGCGAAGCCGTCGGCCTGCGACCACTCGCGGATGCCCGAGGGCATCAGCGTGGGCGGGGCGACGAGGGTGATCTCGGCGCCGAAGTTGCGCAGGCACAGCAGGTTCGAGCGCACGACCCGCGAGTGCAGCAGGTCGCCGACGATCGCCACCCGCAGCCCGTCGAGGCGGCCGTGGTGCTGGCGCATCGTGTACGCGTCGAGGAGCGCCTGGCTGGGGTGCTCGTGCATGCCGTCTCCGGCGTTGATGACGGCGGCGTCGACCCACCCGGCGACCTGGTGCGCGGCGCCGCTGGCGGAGTGGCGCATGACGAGGGCGTCGACGCCCATCGCGCAGATCGTCAGCACGGTGTCGCGCAGCGACTCGCCCTTGGAGGTCGAGGAGCCCTTGCCGGAGATGTTGATCGTGTCGGCGCTCATCCACTTGCCGGCGATCTCGAAGCTGGAGCGGGTGCGGGTGGAGTCCTCGAAGAAGAGGTTGATCACCGTGCGGCCGCGCAGCGTCGGCAGCTTCTTGACCTGCCGGTGCTGCACCTCGTGCATCTGGGTGGCGGTGTCGAGTAGGGCGAGGATGTCGTCGCGGCTCAGGTCGGCCATCGAGAGAAGGTGACGGTTCACGACTGTTGTCCTCCCGCGCTCGTGCCGCCGCGCGAGATGCGCACCTCGTCGTCGACGCCGTCGGCCTCGGCGAGGCGCACGTGCACGCGCTCGCTGCTGGACGTCGGCAGGTTCTTGCCGACGACGTCGGCGCGGATCGGCAGCTCCCGGTGGCCGCGGTCGACGAGCACCGCCAGGCGCACGGTGCGGGGGCGGCCGAGGTCGGTCAGGGCGTCGAGCGCGGCGCGGATCGTGCGGCCGGAGTAGAGCACGTCGTCGACGAGCACGACGACCTTGTCGTCGATGCCGCCGGGCGGGATGTCGAGGGCACCGGGAGCGCGGGTGGGGTTGCGGCGCAGGTCGTCGCGGTAGAGCGTGATGTCGAGCGCGCCGACGGGGATGCTGCGGCCCTCGACCTCGGTCATCAGCGAGGCGAGCCGGCGGGCGAGGGCGACGCCGCGGGTCGGGATGCCGAGCACGACGAGGTCGTCGGCACCCTTGTTGCGTTCGAGCACCTCGTGCGCCATGCGCCGCAGGCCGCGGGCGATCTCGTCGGTCTTGAGCACCACGCGCGAGTCGCTGGGCACTCCGGCGGGTGGTGGCGGGCCCGGGGGGCTGCTCGCGTCGGTGCTCTTCGCGGAGCCGGTGGCACCGGCTCCGTCGGGCCGCGACGGATCGCTCGATTCGGGCTGTACAGCGGTTTGCGGCACCATGCTGGGCCGAACCCCCTTCCCCGCCTCACCGGACGGTGTTAAAGGATGCCGATCGGGCTCACCCTAACCCCGCGCGCGCACCCCGCCGAACCCAGCCCCGTCGGCGGGTCGCGGCTCGCATGTCGCCACCGACGATCTCATCGGCTCCCGGCGCGCGAGGGGCCCCGCTGACTAGGCTGGGCTGCGGACCCGGCGCCCCCGATGGCGTGCGCCGCCGAGATCGACACAGATGGGCGAACGATGACGACTCCTGTTCCCGTTGACCCGACGACGACGGCCGCCTGGGAGCGGCTCACCGAACTCAAGGGCGCGCTGCAGCCCGACCTGCGGGGCTGGTTCGCGGACGACCCGGCCCGCGCCGAACGCCTGTCGTTCACCGCGGCGGACCTCTTCGTCGACCTGTCGAAGAACCTGCTGACCGACGACATCCTGGGCGCCCTCGTCGAGCTCGGCGAGCAGGTCGACCTCACCGGTCGTCGCGACGCGATGTTCGCCGGCGAGCGCATCAACGTCACCGAGAACCGCTCGGTGCTGCACACGGCGTTGCGGCTGCCGGAGGGCGCGTCGCTGGAGGTCGACGGTCAGGACGTCGTCGGCGACGTGCACGCCACGTTGGAGAAGGTGTTCACGTTCGCCGACACGGTGCGCTCGGGCGAGTGGAAGGGCGTCACCGGCCGGCCGATCGAGACCGTCGTCAACATCGGCATCGGCGGCTCCGACCTCGGGCCGGTCATGGTGTACGAGGCGCTGCAGCCGTACGTGCAGGCGGGGCTGAGCGCGCGCTTCGTCTCGAACATCGACCCGACCGACATCGCGGAGAAGACCCGCGGGCTCGACCCGGAGACCACGCTGTTCATCGTCGCGAGCAAGACGTTCACGACGCTGGAGACGTTGACGAACGCTCGGCTGGCCAAGGCGTGGCTGCTCGACGCGCTCCGGGAGTCGGGGGCGACCGACGGCTCGGACGACCAGAACGCGCAGGCCGTCGCGCGGCACTTCGTGGCGGTCTCGACGGCGCTGGACAAGGTCGCCGAGTTCGGCATCGACCCCGACAACGCGTTCGGCTTCTGGGACTGGGTCGGTGGGCGCTACAGCGTCGACTCGGCGATCGGCACGAGCCTGGCCGTGGCGCTCGGTCCGCAGAACTTCACCGACTTCCTCGCCGGGTTCCACGCGATCGACGAGCACTTCCGCACCACCGAGCTGGCCCGCAACGTGCCGGCGCTCATGGGGCTGCTCAACGTGTGGAACGTCAATTTCCTCGACGCCCGCAGCCACGCGGTGCTCCCCTACGCCCAGTACCTGCACCGGTTCCCTGCGTACCTGCAGCAGCTGACGATGGAGTCCAACGGCAAGGGCGTGCGTTGGGACGGCACCCAGGTGACGACGGCCACGGGCGAAATCTTCTGGGGGGAGCCGGGCACGAACGGGCAGCACGCCTTCTACCAGCTGATCCACCAGGGCACGCAGCTGATCCCGTGCGACTTCATCGCGGTGGCGAACCCGGGGCACCCGCTGAAGGACACCCAGGGCGACGGCGCCGACGTGCACGAGCTGTTCCTCGCGAACTTCTTCGCGCAGACCGCGGCGCTGGCGTTCGGCAAGACCGCCGACGAGGTGCGCGCCGAGGGCACGGCCGAGGAGATCGTCCCGGCGCGGGTGTTCACCGGCAACCGGCCGACGACGTCGATCATGGCGCCCGATCTGTCTCCGAGCGTGCTGGGCCAGCTCATCGCGCTGTACGAGCACATCACGTTCACCCAGGGCATCGTGTGGGGCATCGACTCCTTCGACCAGTGGGGCGTCGAGCTCGGCAAGCAGCTCGCCAAGCAGGTCACCCCCGCCGTCGGCGGCGACGAGGACGCGCTCGCGCAGCAGGACCCCAGCACCCAGGGGCTGATCCGCTACTACCGCGCTCACCGGTCGTAACGCCGCCTCGGCGTCCGTCGGCACGCGCGCTGGGCCGCGCCTGTCGACGGGACGCTGCTGGCCGCCCATCACTCAGCGGTCGGCGACCCGCAGGAACCTCGACGGCGCGGGACGGCTGCGCTCGCGCGCTGCGGCGGTGGCCCAGGGCCAGGTCATGACCGCCCAGACGACGGCGAGCACGGCGGCGGCGGTCAGCAGGTACCAGGGCCAGGGGCCCATGAGGTCGAGGGCCGAGCCCGACTCCGGGGCGCCCATGAGGTAGCCGTAGTTCACCCCGAGCAGGGCATTGACGGTCATCGTGATGCCCGCCCAGACCAGCGTGCCCAGGCAGCAGAGGCCGAAACCCCGCCAGGTGGGTCGCAGGCCGACGCCGATGACGAGCACGATCGGCACGATGAACGCGACGCCGTGGGAGAACCAGAACATCGCGAACTCCAGCGCCGGGTTGAAGGAGTAGGCGAGGTCGGGGGTCAGCAGGGCCTGCAGGTTGAGCGTCAGGCCCCAGTAATACGAGAGCACCACGGTCCAGCCCGCGCGGGTGATGAGCGCCAGCGCGGTGATGATCCGCAGCCAGTCCGACAGGTTGAGCGGCAGCGGCAGGCCGCCGTCCCACTCGCTGGGCCGCATGCTCCAGCCCAGCCATCCGAGCGCGGTGACCAGCAGCAGCCACCCGACGCCCCGCAGCGCCCGATCGCCGAGGCGGCCGCGCCGCACGGCCCACGTGGCCCAGGCGGTCACGACGGCGATGACCGCGACGACCGTGAGGTGCTCGAACCCGAACGGCTCCATACGGTCTCCCATCCGTCGACCCTATGAGCCAGAGCCGGTTCGCGCGCCCCGGACGAACCGGACGAACCGGACGAGCCGGCCGCGGGCGCAGACGGTCAGCGCAGGTGCTCGCCGAAGAACGCGTCGATCCGGCTCCAGGCGTCGGCCGCCGACTCCGGCTCGGGTCCGGCGCCGGTGACGCGCAGCAAGGGACGCAGCGGCGCCGGGGCGTTCTCCCGGTCGTTCATGAAGGCGTGCCCGGCGTCGGGGTACTCCTTGACGTCGTGCGGGATCTCGTACGCGGTCAGCGCACGGTCGAGCTTGTCGGCCGCCCCGGCCAGCATCGAGTCGCGCCCGCCGTAGGAGGCGACCACCGGGCACCCGCCGCGCAGCACCTGCGGGGTCTCGGGCAGCATGCCGTAACACGGCGCCGACGCATCGAAGCCGCGCGTCGTCGTCAGGAGCGCGAAACCGCCTCCCATGCAGAACCCGATGATCCCCACGGAGCCGGTGCAGCCGGGCTGCTCGGCCAGCCAGGCCCGGCACGCCTCGATGTCGTCGAACGCCGGTCCGCTGCCGCGGCGCAGGGCCTGGAAGGTCGGCACCAGGCAGCGCAGGGCCCCGCCGCGGGAGAACAGATCGGGCGCGAGCACGAGGTAGCCGAGCCCGGCGAGGTGTTCGGCCTGCCGGCGCAGCACGTCGTCCAGGCCCCAGGCCTCGTGGATCATGACGACCCCGGGGTGCGTCCCGTCTCCGGCCGGTGTCGCCAGGTAGGCCCGCAGGCCGGAGCCGAGGTCGATGTCGTCGGTGAACGGCGTGCGCTCCATGTCGCCCACTGTGGCCTCTCCGGGGCCGGGCTGCCAGGCGAGGCGTCGCACACACTCGGCTGTTCAGCGGGCGGAACAGGCGCCTCGGGCGGCACACTCGCCTCATGAGCTCGAAGAAGAGCGCCCTGCTGGGCCTGCCCGTCGCGGCCGTCGCCGCCCTCGCCTCCTACGACCTGCTGCAGCGCAAACACGGTCTCCTGCGGGCGTTCCCGGTCATCGGGCACGGCCGGTACGCCGTCGAGAAGATCGGACCGGAGCTGCGCCAGTACATCGTCGCCAGCAACGACGAGGAGCGACCGTTCAGCCGCGACCAGCGCAGCTACATCTATAGCGCCGCCAAGGGCGTCAACACCTACTTCGGGTTCGGCACCGACAACGACGTCGAGCACGTCGAGGGGTACCCGATCATCAAGCACCGCACGTTCACGCAGGTCGCACCCGGCACGGCGGGGGCGCACGGGCACGACGACAACGGCTCGGTGCCGTGCGCGAAGGTGCTCGGGGCCGCCCGCGGGCGTCGGCACGCGTTTCGCCCCGACTCGATCATCAACATCTCCGCGATGAGCTTCGGGAGCCTGTCCGGCAACGCGATCGAGGCCATCAACAAGGGCGCCGCGCTCGCGGGTTGCCTGCACAACACCGGCGAGGGCGGGCTGTCCGACCACCACCGGCAGGGCGGCGACCTCATCCTGCAGGTCGGCACCGGCTACTTCGGCTGCCGCGACGACCAGGGCCGTTTCGACCTGGACCGGCTCGTCGACGTGGCGGCGAGCGCTCCGGTGCGCGCGATCGAGGTCAAGCTGAGCCAGGGCGCCAAGCCGGGCCTGGGCGGGGTGCTGCCGGCGGCGAAGATCACCCCGGAGATCAGCCGCATCCGCGGCATCCCGATGGACAAGGACTGTGTGAGCCCGAGCCGGCACACCGCCTTCCACGACGTCGACTCCCTGCTCGACTGGGTGGAGACGGTGGCCCAGGCCACGGGGCTGCCGGTCGGCATCAAGTCGGCCGTCGGCGACCTGACGTTCTGGCACGACCTCGCGGAGCAGATGGCCGACGGGAGCCGGGGCGTCGACTTCATCACGGTCGACGGCGGCGAGGGCGGCACGGGCGCCGCGCCGATGGTCTTCGCCGACAGCGTCTCGCTGCCCTACCGCTCGGCGTTCCCGCGCGTCTACCGGATCTTCGCGCGGGCCGGCCTGACCGACCGCATCGTGTTCATCGGCTCCGGCAAGCTCGGGCTGCCGGACAACGCGATGGTCGCCCTCGCCCTCGGCGCCGACATGCTCAACATCGCGCGGGAGGCGATGCTGACCGTCGGTTGCCTGCAGACCCAGAAGTGCCACACCGGCCACTGCCCCACCGGCGTGGCGACGCAGAACCGTTGGCTGACCCGGGCGTTGCTCCCCGACGACAAGGCCCCCGCCTTCGCCCGGTACGTGCGCACCCTGCGCCGCGACCTGCTCAAGGTCGGCGAGGCCGGGGGCCTGCAACACCCGGCGCTCATCTCGACGAGCGATATCGAGATCCTCTACGGCGACGCCAACGCTCTCCCGCTGCACAAGGTCGCCGGCTATGAGCCAGAGTGGGGTCAGCCCGGGGCCGCGGATCGCGCGGAGATCGAACGCATCATGGTCGGGCTGCACGGCGGAGACGGCAGCGACGGCTCCGAGGACGAGGCGCACCACGCGGAGATTCCGGCGGGCGAGGAAAGGTGAGGGCACATGCGTGATGAGGCGCCGATCGGCGATTGCGTGCTCAGCGCGGAGCAGATCCGCTCGGGCGTGGCGAAGGTGGCGGCGTTGCTCAACGGACGCCTACGACGACGCGGTGGTCGTCACCGTGGTGCCCGGGGGGATCCTCTTCACCGCCGACCTCGTGCGGCAGCTGGAGTTCGAGCTGAGCATGGACTACATCTCCTGCCCGCACACCCCCGGTGAGCGCCACAACCAGTCACCGATCGTCTACCACCGCAACATCGACATCACCGGCCGCGACGTCATCCTCATCGACGACGCGATCGAGTCCGGCGGCACGATGAAGCGACTCGTCGAGCACCTGAGCAGTGAGCACTCACCCAGCTCGGTGGCGATCGCCACGCTGTTCGTCAAGCCGGGCCGCGTCGACATCCCCGTGCAGCAGTACTTCGGCTACGAGATGGACAACGACGACCTGCTCGTCGGCTACGGCCTCCCCTGGAACGACCGCCACCGCAACCTGCCGTACGTCGCCGCGGTACTGACGTAACGACCCGTCAGCCCGGCTCCCCGGGAACGGGCGCGGACGCGCTCGGCTTGAGGTGGTGCCACAGGGCGCCGAGCAGGTTGGCGTCGTTGCGGTAGCGGCAGGCGGTGACCACCGGGCGGGGCAGCGGCACCGGCGCGTCGTCGAACCGCCGCTCGACCTCGCGCTCGATGGCCTCGATGAGCGCGGGTTGGGCGCTGATGCCGCCGCCGATCGCGACGGCCTCGACGTCGAGCACGACCTGCAGGTTGAAGATCAGGCTCGCCAGCTTGGCGGCGTACCGGCTCAGGCTCTGCGCCGCGGCCGGGCTGCCGTCGGCGAGCCGCTCGAAGAAGTCCTTGCCGGAGGCGATGTCGGGCTCCCCGTGCCGCGCCGCGCGGTAGCTCTCCAGCAGCGACGCGAAACCCGTCGAGAGGCCGAGGATCCGCTCGTCGGGCCGCTCCAGGTCGACGTGCAGGAAGCTGAGGTTGCCGGCGTGAAAGTGGCTGCCGTAGAAGACCTTTCGGTCGACCATGATGGCGCCGCCGACGCCGCTGCCGAGCACCACGACGACGCCGCTGGTGTACTCGGCGAGCGCCCCGTCGCGCATCTCGGCGACGAGCGCGCAGTTCGCGTCGTTCTCGACCGTGGTCCGCAGACCGCAGCGCGCCTCCAGCGCGGTGACGAAGTTCGTGCCCGCGTTGAACGTCAGCGTGCCGCCGGAGAACATGTGCCCGGTGTGCGGGTCGAGCTCCCCGCACGTGCTGATCGCGATGCCGTCGACGGGCCGGCTCCGGTCCACGATGCCCACGACGGCGTCGATGAACTCCTCGTGGGTCGTGTACGAGGTCGGCAGCGTCGCGCGCGGCCCGAGCTCCCCCTCGGCGGAGGCGGTGGCGTACTTGATCCCCGACCCGCCGACGTCGAGCACCAGGTAACGGGCTCCCTGGTGGCCGGAGCCGGATTCGTCGTCCGACGTCATGCCAGTCCCCCTCGGTGGCGGTCGAACGTCCCTGAAGACTGCGTGTCGTGGTCGGGACTGCGACACGGACAGCAGTCTTCACCACGACACGCAGTTCTCACGGTCGTTGGGCGGGCGTCAGAGGGTGTCGCCGTTGGAGGCGATGACGCGGCGGTACCACTCGAAGGAGTCCTTGCGGCGGCGCTCGAGCGTGCCGTGGCCCTCGTTGTCGCGGTCGACGTAGATGAGCCCGTAGCGCTTCTTCATCTCCCCTGTCGTGAAGCTGACGAGGTCGATGATGCCCCACGGCGTGTAGCCCATGAGGTCGACGCCGTCGAGGTGCACGGCGTCGATGACGGCCTCGATGTGCTCGCGCAGGTAGTCGATGCGGGCCTCGTCGTGGATCGCGCCGTCGGCGGCGATCTCGTCGACCGCACCGAAGCCGTTCTCGACGATGAACAGCGGCAGCTCGTAGCGGTTGGCGAACACGTTGAGGGTGTAGCGCAGTCCGACGGGGTCGATGGCCCAGCCCCAGTCGCTGCTGCGCAGGTGCGGGTTCGGCACCGAGTTGGCCAGGCCGCCGTTGACGACGTCGCTCGTGCTCTGCGCGGCGGCGTCGGCCTTGACGACCGTCGACATGTAGTAGCTGAACCCGATGTAGTCGACGGTGCCGGCGGCGAGGATCTCGTGGTCGCCGGGCTGGGCGCCGATGTCGATCCCGTCGCGCTCGAACTGCTTGCGCGCGTACGCCGGGTAGTGCCCGCGCGCCTGCACGTCGGGGAAGAAGAACCGCATCCGCGAGGCGACTTCGGCGGCCATGACGTCGTCGGGGTCACAGGAGTACGGGTAGATCGGCACGTGCGAGACCATCGCGCCGATCCGGAAGTCGGGGTTGATCTCGCGCCCGGCCTTGACCGCAAGCGCGCTGGCGAGCAGTTCGTTGTGCGCGACCCGGTAGAGCACCTGCTGCGGGTCTTCGTCGGGCTCGAGCGTGACGCCGGAGTTCGTCCACAGGAACAGCGGGTTGCTCGTGTCCATCTGGTTGTTGATCTCGTTGAACGTCATCCAGTAGGTGACCTTGTCGCGGTAGCGCTCGAAACACACCCGCGCGAACCGCTCGAAGAACCCGACGAGCTCCCGGTTGCGAAAGCCGCCGTACTCACGCGCGAGGTGCAGCGGCACCTCGAAGTGCGACAGCGTGATGACCGGCTCGATGCCGTGCGCGAGCAGCTCGTCGAACAGGTCGTCGTAGAACCGCAGGCCTTCTTCGTTGGGAGACTGTTCGTCGCCGTTGGGAAAGATCCGCGCCCACCCGATCGAGGTGCGAAAGCACTTCAACCCCAGTTCCGCGAACAGCGCGATGTCGTCGGGGTAGCGGTGGTAGAAGTCGACGGCGTCGTGGTTGGGATAGAACTCCCCCGGCTCGACGTCCTGGGTGACGCGCCGCGGCACCCCGTGCGCGCCGGCGGTCAGCACGTCGACGACGCTGGGGCCCTTGCCGCCCTCCTGCCAGCCGCCCTCGAGCTGGTGCGCGGCGACGGCCCCGCCCCACAGGAAATCCTTCGGCAGCTTCGACATTCGATCCCTCTCGTGGTCGCGAGTTTCGTGTCGGGGATCGGGGCCGGCTCAGCCCTGATCCACCGACGAGGTGCAGGTGTGCGCGTGGCGTGAGGACAAGGCGTCCCTTGCTGGGCGAGCGATCGTGCCTGATGACGGACGATCTGGCCTGATGACGGACCGATCTGGTGCCGAGCAAGGGACATTCGTAGGTGAACCCTCTCACACCAGCTGGCCTCGTCACCCTTGACGCTTCCTCAGTCGTCTTGCCACCCCGGGACACCGCAGACCGCGCACCGCGCACGATAGAGTCATCCGATCTCTTCCCAAATCCCCCGTTTCGAACTGGACGTTGCAATCAGGCGCCAGAATAGACTCTTCACCAAAGTCCTGTCCGATGGCACCTCCAGATAACCCTCGGCTCCTTCCAGACTCAAGACGAGGTCACTCGCAATCAACTTCTCACCTCGAAAATATGCTCGCTGGAAGCCGTTACCTGAATTATACGCTGCCGCAGCCCTGGCCAGGTTACGAACTAGGTCTTCCTGTCTCTTTTCTAGATGGTCGAAATCACGAATAACATACCGCCCTAGATGCAGATAGAATGCCTCTGAGTTTCCGTGCAGGAGATACACTTCCGGCACGTCTTGCGCGGGTCGCCGCAGCTCATACTTTTGGAAGCCGTCGCTGAGCATAGAAAACACGACCTCGACATCAAGCCAAGCAAAGCTCTCGAGGAGGAGACTCTCAACTCGCCTAGGCGACATTGACTACCTACACTTCCATGCCCGGGGCGTCGGAGACTTTCTACGCAAACAAATATCGCTCATGCCACACCCCACTTTTCGATGCGCAGTTGCGTCGAGGTCACCACCCCCGCAACATTCGTCGACGTCTTCATCTTGCGACGCCCACCCGTTGTCAGCGTGAACCGTGTCGTCACCCGCCCTGACTGATCAGCGCCGGCAGATCATCATCGAAATACCCCAAGCTCAACCCGCCCCTGGCCGAGCCAGGCGCGTCCACGGTCGGCACGCTGGTCTGCCCATCCGGCAACGTGCGGACGAGATCCACAGCGCGCGTGAATCACCGGAACGATGATCATCCTCGAACCAAATTCCCCGACAGGCCGTCCGCGTCGTCTCGCAGAAACTGCTTGGGTGGCCTCCACTGCATATCGAGGTAGTAGGTAGACAACCGGTAGAGGCCAAGCATATCCAGATCGGCAGAGGAAACCCACGACCATTCATCATCAGGCGGCACAGCCCCTGGTCGCCACGATATCTGAAGCTCCTCTACTTTGCCGAATTTCAGAACACCAGGAACGTCACATACGAGAATCTCCAGCGTCAGTTCGGTGAACCCCTGGTCATGTCCGATAACAATCTTCTTGACATACGCGTCATCCACTCGGACAGGAGGCCCGACAGCCCCCTGTATATGCCACCAATCACCTTTACAAGCCCCCGACACTTCCACGGGGATCCATCCTACGGGCGCGCTCGACTCATTTCTTGACATCAGCATCTCCAGTTTCTGCGACGACATTGAAAGTCAACCCGCCAAAGATGCGCCCAGGACATGGAGTGCGCGTCAGATGTCCACCTGGACCATCCCGTAGGGCTTCGTCGGTTCTTTCGCCGTTCCGTGTAGTGGGGAGTCGGCACATATGATCTCAGTGAACGTTAATAGTGGGCCAATAGCCAGCGGCAAGTGTCGCCGCGCGGCAGATACAGGCGATCCCGACCCGAACCCCTATGACTGCGCCGGCGGCGGTGCGGAGCGGCTGGCTGGGGCGGCACCTGGCGGCGACCTCCCGCAGCCCCCACCTCGGCGAGCCGTGACATTCGGCGCCGGCGGCAACGTCGGCGGCGACCGCGTCCACGGCCGCTGGCCCGGCCTCGCGCCCTCCGCCCCGGCCTACGGGGACCTCGCGATCACCACGGACTACCGGGATGTCCTCGCCGAGATCCTCACCCGCTGCCCGCGCAGCCCCAACATCGGCGCCGTCTTCCCCGGCCACACCCCGCGCCCCGTGGGCGTCGTGCGCTGAGGAGAGGGTTTCGCCGTGGGCGCACATCTCCAGCTGCCGTCGCATCAATTCCGGGGCTACCTGGACAGGAGCCTCGTCGGGCCTGAGCATTACCACACCCACTGTTCGATCAGGGCGAACTTAGAGGTGGGTTGGTGCTGTCACCATACCTCTTCGAGTATTCGGTCCAGCGCGGATCAGAATTATAGAAAGGTGCCCCTCCAGGGAACTCTCGGAAACCTGGCGGTGGCGGCTCACCTTCCGGAATGCACACGAAATCTCCGGTCATTCCCTTGTCAATAACAACTCGTCTCGGCTGGTCAGCTTGCGCACATATAGGCCCACTCAAGCGCTTCTCACAGGATGCCGCAGACAAGGCGACGACGAGTGCCAGCACAAGCGATACAGAGATAGCGGAGTATACGTGCCGAGAACCGCTACCACGAGCCCCAGTCACCCTCATAGGTAATTCCTCCAGTAGACCACATTGAAGTAAACTCCAACCGTGTTCTCGCAGTTCCATCTCGCAATCGCGCCCCGCCTTCTACAGTCCGCAACCATGTCAATTGAGAACAGTCCGTCAGCCCAGCGCTTTTGACGGACCCACAAGCTCTTATTTCGCCAAGAGGCCTTGCTGCGCAGGATCCAAAAACGAACCAGCATGTACATCAGGTCGTGTCCTGCACAGGCGTTGCGAAAATCGAAATACCGCGAGGCGTCGGGGGATGAAGTGCAGCCATCTCCGCGAGTCAGAATGACGCGATAACCCGCTTGCGTATTTCCCCTCTTACTAGAATAGCCAGCTCGACGAATGAACGTGACGAACCCTCGCGGGAACCTTGACTGGCCGTACAGAATCGCCCGCATGCATATCGCTGACACGCCCTCGCAAAGGCCAGAGAGATCAAGCTTGCCGACGGGGTCGCCTGGGTAAGCCATCGAGTTCTCGTTGCCACCTCTAATCTTGTCCTGAGAGGTGAACAGGCCTCGGGTCGGGTTGTAGAGCCGGTCGCCCATGAGCGTCAGCCGCGCGGTCGAGGCGGCGCTGATGGAACGTTGCTTGGCACCCAGGAAGCCGTAGCCCACGGGGCCGCCGACCACGGCCGCGGACGCCGGGGAGTATGGGGTGCCGTACTCGCCGTAATCGCTCCACGCGCTGATCGACGTCGCGGGCACACTCGCTTTGCCCGGCCGGGATCTCCACCCCGGCCACCGCGTCTCCTCGAGGTTTGGCCACCGTCAACGACAACCCGCCATCCGCCGACAGCGACATCCGGAGGTCTCCGGCGATCGACTCCGCGAACCGGGTCGTGGACGGCCCTTGCGGCCCGGCACCGTCGGCATCGCTGACGATCCAGGCCGGGTTGTCCGAATCATCGGTGTACACCTGCTCCAGCGTCGAGGTCACCGCCCCCGCAGCATCCGTCGACGTCTGCATCTTGCGACGCCCACCCGTCGTCACCGTGAACCGCGTCGTCACCGCGCCCTGACTGATCAGCGCCGGCAGATCATCATCGAAATACCCCAAACTCAGCCCGCCCCTGGCCGCGTCAGGAGCATCCACGGCCGGCACGATGGTCGCCCGCCCGAACAGGTCATAGGCGTAGCTCCCCGAGCCACCCGCGCCCGTCGTGGCACGATCCGCGCTGTCGTAGGCATACCCCGAGGTCACCACCCCAGTCCCGGCGCCGCCATACGTGGCCGCGTAACTCCCGCTCGTCCGCGACATCCGACGCCCGTTCGCATCGAACACGTAACTGGTCACCCGACACGCCCCAGCACCCGGATCCCCGCCGGTCCCGGCAGCAGTGCGGTCCCGCACGCTGAGCAGACGCCCATGCACGTCATAACCGTAATCGCGCGTATACGGCACCGCACGCCCCGCACCCGGCGCCGACACCGCGCCAGGATTCGTCACCCCCGGCACCCCATCCGTCGCGGCACCATCACCAGTGAACTCACGCGCCACCCGCCCATCCGGATCACGCTCACGGGTCCACGCCAACCACGGCTGATCCTGCACCGGGGTTCCCGCCGTGTACACCACCTGACCCGTCGCCGGGTCCGTGGACTCGGTGACCGGCGTGACCTGCCCCGAGTACGACAGACCGATACCCTGGCCCACCTCATCGACCAGCAGACGCTGGGTGATCCGACCGGGCAGCTTCTGCACCGTCATCGTGCCATCCGCGTCATACGCTGCCGTGCCGCTGACGAATCACCGTCGTCGGACGTGCTCAGCCCTGCGTGGCCGCGGGCGCCTTGCGGGTGACGGTGATGAGCGGCTCGCCGGGCGTGACGTGCTGGGCGCCGGCTGCCGTGACGTCGCCGAACCGCTTGGAGTTCGTCACGACGAGCGGGGTGATGAGGCTGTAGCCCGCCTCCCGGATGACCGCCGGGTCGAACTCCATGAGCAGGTCGCCGGTGCGCACCTGCTGCTTGGGCTGCACGTGCACGGTGAAGCCCTCGCCACCGAGCGCGACGGTGTCGAGGCCGACGTGGATGAGCAGCTCGACCCCGTCGTGCGACTTCAGGCCGATCGCGTGCTTGCTCGGTAGCACGGTGACGACCTTGCCGTCGAACGGCGCGTACACCTTCGTGTCGTCGGGCTCGATCGCCGCGCCGCCTCCCATCGCACCCGAGGCGAACACCTCGTCGGGCACCTGCGACATCGGCACCACGGTGCCCGACAGCGGGCTCGCGATGAGCGACGGCTCCTGGATCGGCTGGTCGTTCGCGGTGGAATCAGTCGAGTCGGTGACAGCGGCACCCGCAGCGGCCACCGGCTCCGTCCCCGCCTCACCCTCCGCGAGCTCGGCCCCGATCGGCTGTTTCGGGTCGTCGAACCCGACGAAGTACGTCAGCAACGCGGCCCCGAAGAACGCGATCGCGCAGCCGATCGCCACGGCGACGAGGGAGTTGGTGCCGGGGCTGGAGGCGTTGATGATCGTCAGCGGCCCGGGCAGCCCGGCGAAGGCGTAGTAGGCCCCGCCCAGCAGTCCGATGACGGCACCGCCGACCGCGCCGGCGACGCAGCCGTAGACGAAGGGCCGCTTGAGCCGCAGCGTCACGCCGTAGATCGTCGGCTCGGTGATGCCGAAGAAGCCGGCGACGGCCGCCGATCCGGAGACGCCCTTCATCTCGGTGTTGCGGGTCTTGAGGAAGACGCCGACGACCGCGCCGACCTGGGCGATGACCGCGGCGGTCTGGTAGGCCTGGAAGTGGTCGTAGCCGTACTGGTCGTGGCTGGCCAGCACCATCGGCAGCATCGCCCAGTGCACGCCGAAGATCACCGCGACCTGGAAGAACGCACCGACCAAAGCACCGGCGACCGCGGGGGCGACGTTGACGACGGCGTTGAAGCCGGCGGCGAGGCCGTTGGCGCCCGCGGCGGTGACCGGGCCGATGACGACGAGCGTCAGCGGCACCATGACGAGCAGGCACACCAGCGGCGTGAAGATCTGCTGGGCCACCCCGCTCAGGCGCTTGGAGGCGGCCCGCTCTAGGTACGACAGCGCCCACACGAGGAACAGCGGCGGCAGCACGGTGCTCGTGTAGACGGTCTGCGCGAGCGGCAGACCGAGGAAGCTCACCGACCCCCCGTCGGCGATGCGCCCGGCGATCTCGGTCCACGTGGGGTTCATGATCGCGGCGCAGCACAGCACCGCGATGAACGTGTTCGTGCGGAAGTGCTTGGCGGCGGTGATCGCGATGAAGATCGGCAGGAACGTGAACGGCGTCCACGACATGAACGAGAGCACCTCGTACGTGCCGGTCTGCTCGAACGCGGGCCAGAACATCGTGATGAGGATGAGCGCGCCCTGCAGGATGCCGGCCGCGGCGAGGATGTAGACGAACGGCGCGAAGACCCCGGACATCGTCGCGATGATCCGGTTCATCACGCTCTGTTTGTGCGCCGGGCCGGCCTGGTTCTCGTCGATGCCGCCGGCTTTGAGGAACTCCTCGTGCACCGTGCCGACGTGCGGGCCGATGACCACCTGGAACTGGCCGCCGCTCTCGACGACGGTGATGACCCCGGGCAGCGCCGCGACCTTCTCCTTGGCCTGCGGCGGCGTCTCGTTGAGCACGAGCCGTAGGCGGGTCGCGCACCGACTGGCCTGCGAGACGTTGTCGGCGCCGCCGACCGTGTCGAGGATGTCGCGCGCCAGCTTCGGGTAGTTGCGCACCGGTTCGGCCATCGAACCCACCTGCCTCTGCTCATCGAGTCGGCACTCGCCGGAGGATCTCCGGGCGGGCTGGTCGTCCGCCCCGGCGCCGACGTTCCGGACAGCCTAGGGCCGCGGCGGGGTTCGCGACGCGCTGACGCCGCCCAGTCGTTTCGGGCGGGCGTCGAAGCCGTGCTCGTAGGCCCACGCGACGGCCTGGCTGCGGCGTTCGACGCCCATTTTGCGGTAGGCGGTGCGGATGTAGGACTTCACCGAGTTGATGCTCAGGTAGGAGCGCCGCGCGATCTCGGCGTTCGACAGGCCCTGGGTGATGAGCGCGACGACCTCGGCCTCCCGGCACGTCAGGCCCTGCGCCCGCCCGGGGTAGTCGTCGCTCGCCGGCGCGGCCTCGGCCTCCGGCCCCGGCTTCTCGGGGAAGAGCAACTCGCCGGCGTCGACGCGGGCGAGGGCGTCGGCGAGGTCCCGGGCGCTCAGCCCCTTCGACAGGTACCCGTGCACGCCCTGCGCCCGGGCGGCGGCGACGAGTTCGGGCTGGGTGTTCCAGGAGTAGATGACGACCTTGCCGACATTGGGGTTGGCGAGCACGGCGTCGACGTCGCTCTCCCCCGCCTGAGTCTGGGTGAACGTGTCGTACAGCGCGATGTCGACCGGCCGGCCCACCGGCACGCCCGCGTCGAGCTCGACGACCCGCACCTGCGGCGACCCCTCGAGCATGCGCGCGAGGCCCTTGATGACCACCTCGTAGTCGTTGACGATGGCGATCGTCACCGCCTCACGCGCCGGATTCATGACGTTCACCCTAATCCAGCAGCGGCCCCCATCCTTTGGGGTGTATCGGCGCCCACGTCGCCCTTCTTATTGTGTTCACAGCTATGCCCACCCGGCCCGACCCCATCCGGGCCGACCCCCATCCGAACTCAGGAGATTCACGATGCCCACGTCTCCGGCCGCCGAGCGCGCGGCCCGCATGGTCCGCGACGACGACAAAGGCGGATTCCCCGGCCAGCAGCAGCAGCCGCCCGGCCTGACCGACGTCATGGAGCCGGTGCCCGACCACGGCGAGGAAAGCTACACCGGCTCCGGCAAGCTCGAGGGGCTGAGGGCGCTCATCACCGGCGGCGACTCCGGCATCGGCCGGGCCGTCGCGATCGCGTTCGCCCGCGAGGGTGCCGACGTCGCGATCAACTACCTCGAGGAGGAGCAGCCCGACGCCGAGGAGACGGTGCGCCAGGTCGAGGCCGCCGGTCGCCGCGCGATCACGCTGCCCGGTGACCTCGTGAGCCGCGAGGTCTGCGAGGGCGTCGTCGCGAGCGCCGTCGAGCAGCTCGGCGGGCTCGACATCCTCGTCAACAACGCCGGCTACCACTGGGCCCGCGGCGAGGAGGGCCTGCAGGGTCTGGAGCCCGATCAGGTCGACCGCGTGCTGCGCACCAACCTGCACGCGATCATCTGGCTCACCAAGGCCGCGGCCCCGCACATCCCGGCCGGCGGCAGCATCATCAACACGAGTTCGGTGCAGGCCTACGAGCCCTCGACGCAGCTGCTCGACTACGCCGCGACGAAGGCCGCCGTCAACAACCTCACCGTGAACCTCGCGGCCGAGCTGGGTCCCAAGGGGATTCGCGTCAACGCCGTGGCCCCCGGCCCGATCTGGACGCCGCTGCAGCCGGCGACCCGGCCCAGCGAGAAGATCGAGACCTTCGGCGCCGACACCCCGCTGGGCCGTGCCGGGCAGCCGGCCGAGCTGGCTCCGGCGTACGTCTTTCTCGCCAGCCCGCGCGACGCGAGCTACGTCTCGGGCACCGTCATCGGCGTGACCGGCGGCAAGCCGGTCTTCTGAGCACCGCCCGCGCCCGGCAGCGCCTGCAGGTAGGAGGCGAAGCCGCCGGCGGCGCGGGCCACCCGCCGCCCGGACGTCGTCACCTGCGTCCGGGCGGTGGCCAGGTGCGTGCGCCCGGTGGCCCGGATGGCGCGCACCAGCCGCACGTCCTCGTCGCGCCGCACCGGCTCGTACCCACCGGCCTCCCGGTAGGCCGCGAGCAGGAAGCCGAGGTTGGCGCCGTGCACGTGGGCGTGGCCCTCGCCGATGCGGTGCCGGGCCCACCAGTGCGCGAGCGCGCGAGGGTCGAGGTCGCCCGGCTCCGGGCTCACCGAGCCGACGATGAGGTCGTACCCCTGCGTCGCGAGGTCGACCTGCGTGGTGAGCCAGTGCGCGGGCACGACCGAGTCGGCGTCGGTGGTGCTCACCCAGGTGCGATCCGGGTCGTCACCGCGGCAGGCGCGTTCGACCCCGAGGGCACGGGCCGCACCGACCGCGCCCGCGGTGGTGGCGACCGCCTGCACACCGCGGAAGCCGCGCACGACCCGCTCGGTGTCGTCGCGGCACGCGTCCAGCACGACGGTGACCGAGCAGCTCACCCCGGGGTGCGCCGCGGCGAGCTCGGCGACCGACCGGTGCACCGACTCCAGGCAGCGCCCGATGAGCCGCTCCTCGTCGCGGGCGGGCACGACGACCCGCACCCGCTCGATCCGGCTCATGCCGCGCCGCCGGGGGTCCGCTCGTACACGTCGAGCAGGTAGTCGTCGGTGGCCTGGCGCCGGGCGTGGGAGCCCGCGCCGAGCCCGGCCGCGAACGCCCGGTGCACCCGGTCGGCGGTCAGCGGCCAGCCGTGGATGTCGTGCCGCCAGTGGCACAGCGCGACGACCCCGTCGGCGGCGATGCTGTCGCGCACCGCGTCGACGAGCCCGGCCAGCGCCGCCGGCGACAGGAAGTAGCCGACCTCGGAGACGACGACGAGGTCGAAGCCACCCGGCGGCCAGTCGTCCGGCACCCGCGCCCGGTGCAGCCGCACGTGCGGCAGGTGCGCCAGGCGTTCGCGGGCGGCCTCCAGCGCGGCGGGGCTCGCGTCGAGCGCCTCGACCTCGTCGGCGCGTTCGGCCAGCTGTTGTGTGAGGAGACCGATCGAGCAGCCGACGTCGAGCGCCCGGGCGAACCGGCGCGGCGGCAGCGCGGCGAGCGTGGCGGCGCGCTTGTCGATCTCGTACCGGCTGGAGGCGGTGCGCCACGGGTCGGGTTCGTCGCGGTGCAGCCGGTCGAGGGTGTCGTCGACGGGCCGGTCGGGGCGCACGAACAGCTCGGTGTCGCGCTCGAACCGGGCCAGGATCGGTGCGGGCAGCAGCGTCTCGTCGCCGGGCTCGTCCGTCAGGGGTCGCGTCTGGGAGACGTGCTGGGCCGCGGCGTGCGCCTTCGCGCGCCGGGCCGCGGGCGGCAGGTCGAGGCGACGCAGCCGGCTCCACGGCACGTCGTCGGGAACGCCCCAATGCCACAACCAGATCGGGTACTCCAGGAGCGTCGCGTCGGTGCGGGCGCAGGCGGTCGCGGCGGCGCGACCGGCGGCCTCGTGGTCGGGGTGGCGGTCGGCGCGCCAGGGGGCCGCGAGCAGCGTGGTCGCGCCGTCGAGGTCGATGAGCCGCACGACCTCGGCGCACAACTCCGCCTCGTGGTCGGCGACTTGCCCGTCGGGGTAGTCGAGTT
>NZ_BCNQ01000065.1 GCF_001515525.1 Piscicoccus intestinalis NBRC 104926
GACCCGCCAGGCCCGCAGCGTGCCGCCGCGTCGGGCCGCGAGCCGGTGGTAGCCCAGCGCCACCGAGCGCTCGAGCTCGCGGCGGCGGGGGAGACGCCCGGGCCGGATCGAGCTGAGCCCGGTCGAGGGAAGCCCGGTCGAGGGGAGCCCGATCGGCCGGAGGCGGGTCGCGCGCGACCCCGGCGCGGCGAGCAGCGGACGCGGATCGACGTGCAGCGCCAGGTCGTGGTCGAGGAGCACGCGGCAGCGCAGGTCCAGGGAGCGGGCGTAGGCGAGGCTGTAGCGCTCGCGCACGAAGAGCACGTCGCGGGGCCGCAGCCGGCGCAGCGCGTCGGCGTTGCCCGACAGCGACTGCGGCAGCAGCACGAGCGACGCGTCGAGTCGCGTCAGGGCCGTCAGGGCGGGGGCGCCGAAGTCCCAGTGCGAGGTGAGCCAGCCGCCTCCGGCGAGGATGAGCACGTCGTCGGCGGTCGGCCCCACAGCATCGAGAGCGCCCCCGGGAAGCTCGGTGAACGGCACGTCGAGGCGCTCGGCGAGGTGATAGAAGCCCGCCGCGATGAGCGCGTCGCCCGCATTGCCGGGGCTGGGGCGGTAGTACCGGCGGCCGGGGCCGCTCCGCAGCTCGCCCAACAACTCGCTGACACTGCTCACGGCGGCACCCTCCGGGGGTCGACGACGGCTCCGACTCCTCCATGGTGTGGGGAAGAGCACTGTGCGCCAAGCGGACTCGCGTAGAGACGGCGGACACACAGGCAGCCTGACGAGCGGGGCAGGGCGGGACGGTCCGGTTCGCTAGACTCGACCCACATTCCGCGCACCGCCCACCGACGGAGGACCCCGTGGCCGAACTGCAAGTCGAACTCGTCGCCGCCAACGGCAAGCTGTGGGAGGGCGAAGCGAGTCAGGTCAGCGCACGAGGCGTCGAAGGTGACCTCGGGGTGTTGCCGGGGCACGTGCCGATGCTGACGGCGCTCGCTGCGGGCGACGTGCGCATCGAGAGCGGCTCGGGCGAGAAGACGGTCACCGTCGACGGCGGATTCCTGTCGGTCGACGAAGACCGCGTGACGATCGTCGTCGAGAACGCCCAGCAGGCCTGAGTCAGCACGTTCGCGGCCGGGGCAACGAGCATGGGAGACGCCGTCGACGAGGTGCTCCTCACGAGCGAGATCGTCCTCGGCACGCTCATCCTGCTGCTCGCGGCCTTCCTCGTCATCACCCTCATCCGACGGCGCCTCATCGCGGGGACGGGCGTCGTCACGCTGTGCGCGCTGCGCGCGCGCGACACCCGCTGGCGAAGCGGGCTGTTGAAGATGACCGCCGAGCACCTGCAGTGGTATCCGCTGTTCGGCGTCACCCCGCGTCCGCGGCACGTCTGGGAGCGCGCCGACATCGAGGTCGAGGGCTCCGGAACTGCCGAGTCCGCCGACGCCCGTAGCGCGGTCGTCGGCATGGTCGCCCCCGTGCAGGTCTCGTTCAGCACCGACGGCGGCCGGCGCGCCTCGCGCTTCCAGCTCGTGCTCTCCTCGGGTGCCTACACCGCGCTGCGCGCATGGCTCGAGGCCGCGCCGCCCACCGACCGCCGCTTCGAGGTCTGAAACTCCCTACGCGTCCTTCGACGTGTCGCCGCCGGCGGTGTCGTCGCCCGAGGCCTCGCCGCCGGACGCGGCAGCCTGCGGCTCGCGGCCCCCGCCGGGCTGCCAGAGCACGTCGCCGCCGGCGTCGAGGTTGGCGACGCGGGCGAGGATGAACAGCAGGTCCGAGAGCCGGTTGAGATACGTCGCGGTGAGCGGGTTGACGCCCCCCGGCGGGGTCGCGCCCTTCTCCGCGGGCTCGGTGCCGTACGTCTCGATCGCGCCCCAGGTGGAGCGCTCGGCACGGCGGGTGATCGTCGTGGCGAGGTGCAGGTAGGCCGAGCCCGGGCTGCCTCCGGGGAGGATGAACGAGCGCAGCTTCTCCAGCCGCTCGTTGTAGGTGTCGCAGTCGGCCTCGAGTTCGTCGATCCAGCGCTGCTGCACGCGCAGCGGCGGGTACTCGTAGCTCGGCGCGAGCGGGTTGCACAGGTCGGCGCCGACGTCGAAGAGGTCGTTCTGCACCCGCGTCAGCGTCGCCACGACGTCGGGCGGCAGGCTTCCGCAGGCGATCGCGATGCCGAGAGCCGCGTTGGCCTCGTTGGCGTCGGCGTAGGCGGCCAGGCGCGGGTCGGTCTTGTGGGTACGGGAGAAATCGCCCAGGTGCGTCTGCCCGCCGTCTCCGGTGCGTGTGTAGATCCGCGTGAGATTGACCATGCCCCCGATCGTGCCAGGCCACCGCCCCCCACTCGGCCGAAGGCTGCCCTATCGGTCGAGGGCTAGGGTTCCGGCACGAGCCCTCGACCGAAAGGGCAGCCTTCGGCCAGGTGTGTGCGCGGGTGTGGGGTTGTCGCGAAGGGGACGCGGGCGAGCAGTGCGCGGGATACCGTGCATTCCATGGGTGAGCGCACGAAGCCGTGGGTCATGCGAACGTACGCCGGGCACTCCAGTGCCGCGGCGAGCAACGAGTTGTACCGGCGAAACCTGGCCAAAGGTCAGACCGGCCTGTCGGTGGCCTTCGACCTGCCGACGCAGACCGGATACGACCCCGACGACGAGCTCGCCAAGGGCGAGGTCGGCAAGGTGGGCGTGCCGATCAGCCACATCGGCGACATGCGAGCCCTCTTCGAGGGCATCCCGCTGGCCCAGATGAACACGTCGATGACGATCAACGCGCCCGCGATGTGGCTGCTCGCGCTCTACGAGACCGTGGCCCGCGAGCAGGCCGCCGCCGGCGACGTCGAGGGGCTGAGCACCGACGCGAAGGGTCAGGACGACGCCGTGCGCGCGCTGGCCGGCACGACCCAGAACGACATCATCAAGGAGTACCTCTCGCGCGGCACCCACGTGTTCCCGCCCGCGCCGAGCCTGCGGCTGACCGCCGACACCATCGCGTACACGCTCACCGCGATGCCGAAGTGGAACCCCGTCAACATCTGCAGCTACCACCTGCAGGAGGCGGGCGCCACGCCCACCCAGGAGGTCGCCTTCGCGATGGCCACGGCCATCCAGGTGCTCGACACCGTGCGCGAGCGCGGCGAGGTGCCGCAGGAGAAGTTCGGCGACATGGTCGCCCGCATCAGCTTCTTCGTCAACGCCGGCGTGCGCTTCGTCGAGGAGATGTGCAAGATGCGCGCGTTCGTGCAGCTGTGGGACGAGATCACCCGCGAGCGCTACGGCGTGCAGGACCCCAAGCACCGCCGCTTCCGCTACGGCGTGCAGGTCAACTCCCTCGGCCTGACCGAGGCCCAGCCGGAGAACAACATCCAGCGCATCGTGCTCGAGATGCTCGGCGTCACCCTCAGCAAGGACGCCCGCGCCCGCGCCGTGCAGCTGCCCGCGTGGAACGAGGCGCTCGGCCTGCCGCGCCCCTGGGACCAGCAGTGGAGCCTGCGCATGCAGCAGGTGCTCGCCTACGAGTCCGACCTGCTGGAGTACGACGACCTGTTCACCGGCTCCGTCGTCGTGGGCCAGAAAGTCGACGAGATCGTTTCCGGCGCTAAAGAACTCATGGCCAAGATCGAAGACCTCGGCGGGGCCGTCGTCGCCGTCGAGTCGGGCTTCCTCAAGGGCGAGCTCGTCGCGAGCCACGCCCGGCGGCGTCGCCGCATCGAGTCCGGCGAGGAGATCGTCGTCGGCGTCAACAAGTTCACGAGCACCGAGCCCAGCCCGCTGATCGAAGACCTCGACACCGCGATCCACCGCGTCGACCCCGGCGTCGAGGCCGCTGCCAAGGCGGCCGTGCAGGCCTGGCGCGAGCGGCGCGACGCCGACCCGGCCGCCAAACAGGAGGTCGCCGACGCCCTCGCCCAGCTCAGCGCCGACGCCGCCGACGACTCCGTCAACCTCATGGAGGCCACGCTGCGCTGCGCCCGCGCCGGCGTGACGACCGGCGAATGGGCCGGCGCGCTGCGCGAGGTGTTCGGCGAGTACCGCGCCCCCACCGGCGTCTCCGGCGCCGTAAGCAGCGCCGACGGTGCGCGGCCCGACTCCGGCGAGCAGGAGTCCGACTCCGTGCGCCGCACCCGCGAGGTGCGTCAGGCCGTCGCGGAGACGGGCGAGGCGCTCGGCGGGCGGCTGCGGCTGCTCGTCGGCAAGCCGGGCCTCGACGGGCACAGCAACGGCGCCGAGCAGGTCGCCGTGCGCGCCCGCGACGTCGGCTTCGAGGTCGTCTACCAGGGCATCCGGCTCACGCCGCGGGAGATCGTGGCGGCGGCCGTCGCCGAGGACGTGCACTGCGTCGGCATCTCGGTGCTCTCCGGCTCCCACATGGAGCTCGTGCCGGACATCCTCGACGGACTGCGTGAGGCCGGAGCCGGTGACGTGCCGGTGATCGTCGGCGGCATCATCCCCTCGGCCGACGCGGCGCGCCTGCGCGAACTGGGGGTCGCCGCGGTGTTCACGCCGAAGGACCACGACCTCACCGACGCGATGGGCATGATCGTCGACGTCGTCCGCCGCGCGAACGGCCTGGCGCCGTTGCGAGAGCTGCAGCCCGCGTGAGCGATCTGCAGTGCCCGGTGACGTTCTACGTGCGCAGCCCACGGACCGCCGGCGCCGACGACGAGGCCGATGAGCGGCTGCCCGTCGCCGATGACGAGGTGCGGATCGCGCTCGTCTACGCGGCGCCGACCCGGGCCCTGGCCGCCGAGCGGCTCGCCGAGTCCCTGGGATGCGCCGTGCGGGTAGAGGATTCGCTGGACGACGAGGTGCTGCCGGCGCTGCACGAACTCGCCGACCTGCACCGCGGCGAGAGCGTCGTCGTGCTGCCCGCGGCCGAGGTGCCGACCCGCTCGGCGTTCCCGTGGGTGCGGGTGCGCATCGACGGCGATGGCACGAGCATCGCGCCGCTCACCGACGGCCAGCCTGGCTGACGTCGAGCCGACCGACCGACGTCCAGCCCGGCTGACGTCAGCGGCCGACCGACGTCAGCCGACCCCGGTCGCCGCCTCGCGGCGCGGGTCGCCGGCGGCCTCGAGCCCGTCGTTGGCGTCGAGCATCGCCGCGCCGACCCCGCCGAAGTACATCGCGACGCCCGGGTACTGCACGTGCGGCAGCCCGGTCGCGGCGACGGCGTCGGCCAGCGGCTGCTCGTCCTCGAACTCCAGCCGCTCGCTGCCGTCGTCGAGCACCGAGACGTGCACCCGGGGCTGGTCGATCGCGCGTTGCAGCGGGTGCCGGTCGAGGCAGACGCCGCCGAGCACCTGGAACAGCGCGGTCGTGATCCGGTCGGCGCCGGGGCTGCCGACGGCGAGCACCGAGCCGTCGGAACGGCGCCCGGTCGTCGGGGCCATGTTGCTCGCGAGCCGGGTGCCGGGGGCCAGAGCGTGCAGGCCACGGCGGTTCAGCTCGGGTTCCCCGAGGGCGTTGTTGAGCACGAGACCGGTCTGCGGCGTGGTGATGCCGGAGCCGTACCCGGCGGAGGTCGTGATCGCGCAGGCCAGCCCGTCGGCGTCGACGACCGAGACGTGGATCGTCTCCGGCGAGGCACACACCGCCTCCAGGCCGGCGGGGCCGAGTCGCTCGAGCAGCTCGATGAGTTCGCGCCCGGCGACCTCGAGGTCGTCGGCGCGGTCGATCGCCCGGTGGCGGTAACCGAGCACGAGCCGCTCGATGTCGATGACGTCGCCGGCGTGCGTGACGCCGTGCCGCACGCGCCGTTCGGAGAGCAGCCGCAGCATCGTCGTCAGCACCGGGCCGCCGATCGACGGGGCGGGATTGACCCCGATGTCCCAGCCGCCGAGCCGGCTGCGCAGCGCCGGGCGGGTCGTCGTGCGGTACGCGGCGAGGTCCTCGCGGCTGAGCAGACCGTCGTGCGCCGTCATGTCGGCCGCGATTGCCTCGCCGAGCTCGCCGCCGTAGAGCACGCCGACGTCGCGGCCGATCGCCTCCATGGAGTCGGCGAGGTCGGGAGAGCGCATGATCTGGCCGGAGGCAGGCAGACCGCCTCCCTGGTAGAGGAACTCGCGTGACTGGGGGTCGCGGGCGAAGAGCGCGACGGCCCCGACGAGGTAGTCGGCGGCGGCCGATCCGAGCCGGTAGCCGTCGCGCGCGACGTGCGCGGCCGGGGCGACGAGCTCGCGCCACGGCGCCCGGCCGAAGCGCTCGTTGGCTTCGTGCGCGGCGGCGAACATGCCCGGGGTGGCGACGGAGCCGTGCCCGGCGTGCACGGTGAGGCCGCCGTAGAAGTCGATGTGGATCGGCTCCACGCCCCGCCCGAAGGCCTCCGGCGGCCGCCCGCGGCCGGGCATCTCGACGTTGCCGTCGATGACCAGCGGGTCGTCGTCGCGACCCCACACGTTGATGAACGCACCGCTCATCGGGCTGACGACCCCCGGCTGGGTGACGGTGCACGTGATGATGGCGGCGATCGCCGCGTCGACCGCGTTGCCGCCCGCACCCGCGACCTGCAAGGCCGCCTCGACGCCGTAGGCATCGGGGGCGGCGACGGCGACGCGAGGGGTGGACACGACGGCCTCCTGGGGGAATCGACAGACGGAGCCGGGGCGCGCGGCGGCCCGGCGCGAGAAGTCTTCCAGAGCCGAGCCCGTCCGCGCCGCCCCACCCGCGCCCACTTCTCCTGCCCCCTTCCCACGTCCCCGTGCCCCTTGCCACGTCCCCGTGCCCCTCGCCACGTCCCCGTCCCCCTCGCCACGTCCCCGTCCTCCTCGCTCAAGACTGCGGGTCGTGGTGAGAACTGCTGTCCGTGCCGCAGTTGCGACCGTGACACGCAGTTCTCAGCGAGGGGGTTGCGGGTCAGGGGAGCTCGGGTCTGGGGGGGGGGGGGCGTTCCGGGGACGTTGGGGGCGTTCCGGGGGGTTGGGGGCGTTCCGGGGGCGTTGAGCGGCGTTCTCGGAGGCGGTCGGCGTGTCCGGGCCAGGGGTGCCGCCCTCGGGACGTTGGGGAGCGTTTGGGGGCGTCAGGGGCCGTTCTGGGGGCGTCAGAAGAGGCGCTGGAGGGGGTCGTCGGCGCCGCGGAGGGCGTCGTAGTCCAGCGTGAGGCAGCGGATGCCGCGGTCGGCGGCCAGGGTGCGCGCCTGCGGCTTGATCTCCTGCGCGGCGAAGACGCCGCGCACCGGTCCGCCGGTCGTCAGGTGCGGGTCGCGGTTGAGCAGCTCGAGATAGCGCGTGAGCTGCTCGACGCCGTCGATCTCGCCGCGCCGCTTGATCTCCACCGCCACGTGCACGCCGTCGGCGTCGCGGCACAGGATGTCGACGGGGCCGATCGCCGTCATGTACTCGCGGCGCACGAGGCTGTACCCGGCTCCCAGCGTCGTGATGTGCTCGGCGAGCAGCGCCTGCAGGTGCGCCTCGACGCCGTCCTTGACCAGGCCCGGGTCGACGCCGAGGTCGTGGCTCGTGTCGTGCAACACCTCGTGGATGCGGATGCGCAGCTGGTCGGTCTGCTTGGCACTCGCCTTGGCGCCGCGTCCTGTGCCGGCCTGCACGACCCACACGGCGGTCGTGCCGTCGGCGGCCTCGACCTCGCTGGGCTCCTCGACGGTGAGGCGGCACGGCGGAGACATCCAGTTCAGCGGCTTGTACGAGCCCCCGTCGCTGTGCACCAACACCGAGCCGTCGGCCTTGACGAGCAACAGGCGGGTGGCCAGGGGCAGATGGGCGGTGAGCCGGCCGAGATAGTCGACGCTGCACGTGGCGATGACGAGACGCACCCGCTCACAGTAAACGCCGGGCGATCCTGGCAGACTCGTGCCCCATGGCACGCGAGATCGAACGGGTGGCCGTCATCGGCCTGGGAACCATGGGCGCCGGCATCGTCGAGGTGTTCGCCCGGCACGGGTTGACGGTCGTCGGCATCGACGCCTCGCCGGAGGCGGTCGAGCGCGGCCGCGGGTTTCTCGAGTCGTCGACCCAGCGGGCGGCCGACCGCGGCAAGATGAGCGCCCAGGAGCGCGACGCGCTGCTGGGGCGAGTGAGCTTCAGCGCCGAGATCTCCGCGGTCGGTGACGTCGACCTCGTCGTCGAGGCCGTTCCCGAGCGCATCGAACTCAAGCGCGACATCTTCGCCCAGCTCGACGCCTACGCCCGTCCCGACGCGATCCTTGCGACGAACACCTCGAGCCTGTCGGTGACCGACATCGCGACGTCGACGCACGACCCGACGCGCGTCGTCGGCATGCACTTCTTCAACCCGGCGACCGTGCAGAAGCTCGTCGAGGTCATCCGCACGGTCATCACCCGCGACGACGTCGTGGAGGCCGTCACCGAGCTGGCCCGGCGCCTGGGCAAGCTACCGGTGGCCGTCGGCGACCGCGCCGGCTTCATCGCCAACGCGCTGCTGCTCGGTTACCTCAACCACGCGGTCTCGATGTACGAGAACAAGTACGCCAGCCGCGAGGACATCGACGCGGCGATGACCGCGGGCTGCGGCTACCCGATGGGCCCGCTGGCGCTGCTCGACCTCATCGGCCTGGACACCTCCTACGCGGTGCTCGACACGATGTACAAGGAGGGCCGCGACCGCCTGCATGCGCCGAGCCCGCTGCTCAAGCAGATGATCACCGCGGGCATGCTCGGCCGCAAGACCGGTCGCGGCTTCTACACCTACGAGAAGCCCGGCTCCGGCAAGGTCGTGCCCGACGACCACACGCCCGAGCCGGCGTCGAACACCGCCGACGGCGCGTCCATCGAGCGGGTCGGGGTGGTCGGAGCCGGGGAGATGGCGGTCGGCATCGCGCAGGTGCTCGCGGAGGCGGGGTTGCGGGTCCGCCTCGTGGCGCGCACCGAGCAGCGCCGGGCCGACGCTGAGAACGACCTCGCCAAGGGCCTGCACAAGGGGGTGCAGCGGGGGCGGCTGGAGCCGTCGGCCCGCGACGAGATCCTCGCTCGGGTCACGACGAGCGCTCGGCTCGACCACCTCGCCGACTGCCAGGTGGTCATCGAGGCCATCGCCGAAGACCTCGTCGCCAAGCAGGCGATGTTCGAGAACCTCGACGAGGTGTGCAGCCCCGGCACGGTGCTCGCGACGACCACCGCCTCCCTGCCGGTCGTGCAGTGTGCGGCGGCCACGAAGCGCCCGCAGGACGTCGTCGGGATGCACTTCTTCGCTCCGCCGCAGGACGTGGACCTCGTGGAGGTCGTGTCGACCGTCTCCACCGCCCCGCGCACGACGGCGACGGCGGTCGAGCTGTGCGAGCGCATCGGCAAGCGGGCGGTGCGCACCGCCGACCGCTCCGGCTTCGTCGTCAACACCCTGCTGTTTCCCTACCTCAACGACGCGGTCAAGATGCTGGAGACCAACTACGCCACCGCCACCGACATCGACGCCGCGATGAAGTTCGGCTGCGGGCTGCCGCAGGGGCCGTTCGAGGTGCTCGACTCGGTGGGGCTCGACGTGGCGTTGGGGGTGCAGCGGCAGCTCTACCTGGAGTTCCGCGAGCGGAGCCTGAGCCCTGCCCCGCTCCTGGAGCACCTCGTGCGCGCCGGGTACGTCGGGCGCAAGAGCGGGCGCGGCTTCCACACCTACCAGGACGCGTAACCGGCCCGGCCACGCACGACGCGGGCGCGGTCGGCTCGGCCCGCCCCCAGCCCGCCTCGGCCCGTGCCGGCCTACGAGGAGCCGGTCGCTCCCGTCGAGGCTGTGCCGCCCGTGCCGCCCGTGCCGGGCGAGGGGGTGGTCGGCGGCAGCTGCGGCGTGAGATCGCGCATGGTCCCGGCGATCGTGTCGGCGCCCGACTTCACGCGCTCGGTGAACGCGACCCGCTGCCACGTGGGCCAGGACAGCGTGAACGTGATCGGGCTGCCCGGGGTGCTCGATTCGATGGTCACGTTCGTCGCCCGCATCGGCGTCAGCGACGGCCGGAAGGTCGTCGGCACGAGGATCTGACGCTCGGAGGGGTCGGCCATCGCGAGCATCGACCACGGCACCCGGAACCGCAGGATCGCCGGGTCGTCCGACGAGGCGCGCGCGAGGTGCCAGGTGGCCAGGGTGTTGTAGTCGTCGGCCTGGTCGTCCCACCACGAGCCGAGCTGCAGGGTGCCGATGTCGAGGAAGCTCGGTGACACCGGGGTCGTCGTGCCCGGCAGGAGGTAGCTGCGGTTGAGCACGAGCTGTTCGGTGTTCCAGCCGCCGCGCGCCGGCGAGGGCCACCAGCCGCGGGGCAGCCCGTCGAGCCGGATCGGGTCGAGACCGGAGCGGATGAACACGACGGTGGTGCTCATCGTCGGCACCATGCGGATCGCGACGTCGAAGTCGGGTTCGCCGCTGCCTCCGGGAAAGCGCAGTCCGGCGCCGGCGAGCAGGTCGAAGCCGATCTCGACGGGCGAGGTCACCCGGCCCTGGAAGTACAGGGTGAGGTAGGCCCACGTGGCGTCGTTGTCGAAGGTCACGCGCGACAGGAAGTCCTGCGGGGCGTCGTGCACGACGCGCTCGCCCATCCGCACCGGGTCGTGGGCGATGAGTCCGGACCACTGGTCCGCCGTGAGCGGATCGTGGAAGAGCGGGCGGCGGGCCGAGGACACCAGCGCGTACCGCTCGGCGGTGTTCCACGTCGACGCCGCCCAGTTGTCGTGCCAGCCGGCGAGCGTGGCGCCGGTGAGTCCGAGCGAGGCGTACATCGACAACATCTCCGAGTTGATGCGCATCATCTCGGGCTCGCTGTGGTGGCCCTGGTTGCGGCCGTTGACGCCGTTCCCGCCCGAGCCGAGGGCGCTCGCGACGCCGAACGACGTGATGAACAGCGGCAGCCCGTCGAAGGTGTTCTTGAGCTGCTCGAGGTAGGCGCGGTACGGGTCGTCGCCCTGGAGCCCCGGCTCGTGGAAGAGGAAGAGGTGCGCGAACGGCTGCACCTCGTAGGCGGCGAACCGCCCGCCCGGCCAGGCCGCGGTGGTCACGACGTGCCGCGCGTCGAGCGCGACGAGATCGGCCTGCCGGTCCGGCTCCTGCGGGTGCTCGAGCGGATCGACCTCGGGGCCGGCGGCGAGCGCGAGCGGCACGCTCATGCCGCGCTCGGCGAGATCGGCGGCGAGCTCCTCGAGGCGGGCCGCGCACCACCGCTCCGAGGGCGTCGCGTCGGTCGAGGAGGTCACGAACCGCCCGCGGACCGCGGGGGCCTTCGCGTTGGCGGCGTCGGTGCTCTGCAGCTGGGCGGGCAGCCAGCGGTTGCCGACGACGAAGGCGATGGTCCACGCGGAGACGTCGGCGGTCCAGGAGCCGGTGACGGCGGCGCTCCCGGCGCGTCGCGAGAGGTCGCCGTGCACGGCGGCGGACGCGGCGAGCAGTTCGGTGCGGGCGGTGCGGGTCACCGACTCGGCGTACAGCCCGGCGGTCGACAACGCGTCGGTGCCGATGATCTCCACGCCCTGGATGAGGTAGATCGGCTTCGTCGGGTGCGCCTCGTTGTAGCGCAGCAGCTCCTCGTAGAACACGGCCGCGTGCAGCCCGGGCAGGCGCACGACGCGGATGTTGAGCTGGGCCATCATCGGCAGCCAGCGGCGGTAGTCCGCGCGGGTGGCCGACCGGGCTCCGGCGATGTGGCCGGGGGTGTTGGCATCGAGGGTGACGCCGGCCCAGAACGTCACGTCGCCACCCTCGGTGTGCAGCACGAGGCGGTCGTTGACCTGGCGCGCCACGCAGGCCAGCCCCGTCAGCCGCTGCGGCCGCGGAGCCCACGAGTCGCGGACCGTGGCCTGCGTGGACGTCGTCGCCGCGGGCGTCGGAGCCGGGCTGCCGGTGGCCGTCACGACCTGCTCGGGCTCGGCGTCGTTCGAACACGCCGCCAGGGCCGCTCCCGCTCCGGCCGCGCCGAGTGCCATCGCCGACCCGTGAAGGAAGCGCCTCCGACTCAGCGGGGGAGGCGGGTTGGTCACGTCGTGCTCCTGGGATCGGTCTCGGGTCGGTGTCGCGCGCGTCTCGGCATAGTCTGACCGCTGGTCGGCGGCCGGTCGAACCGACAGGCCACGGGGCGGGGGCCAAGGGCCGCCGCCCCGATTGCGCACCCGCGTGCGGGCGCGTGGCGCGGCGATCGGATGCGTCCGCTGCCCGCGGACCGGGGCCGCGGCGAGACCATTGCCTTCCAACCTGGAAGAATACCGCCATGCCGCGATCCAACCGGCGCCGGCGTGAGGCGACCTCGCTCAGCATCGACCGCGCGCTGGGTGGCATGACGCGCACCGAGAGCCACCCTGACGGCGAGTGGGCGGTGCGGCGCGTCAAGGGGTCGGTGGCTCCGCGCAGCTACCTGTGCCCCGGCTGCCAGCAGGTCTTCGACGGCACCCGCCCGCACATCGTCGCGTGGCCCACCGACGGCCTCGGATCGGTGGCGGATCGGCGGCATTGGCACACCACGTGTTGGCAGGCTCGCAATCGACGCCGCCCCGGCGGGGCGTTTCGCTGAACCGGTGGGGCGTTGCCCTGAGCCTGCTCGGCATTGCGCTGAGGCGGGCCGCCCGTGCTCGCGGGCGGCCCGGCTCCTGGCGGTGAACCTCAGATGTTGCGGAACCGGTTGATGGACGGCAGCAACTCCTCGCGCATCTCGGGGTTGGTGACGCCCAGCCCCTCCTCGGGTGCGAGGCACAGCACGCCGACCTTGCCCTGGTGGGCGTTCTTGTGCACGTCGAGGGCGGCCTGACCGGTCTCCTCCAGCGGGTAGGCCTTGCTCAGCGTCGGGTGGATGAGCCCGCGCTTGATGAGGCTGTTGGCCTCCCACGCCTCGCGGTAGTTGGCGAAGTGCGAGCTGATGATCCGCTTGAGGTTCATCCACAGGTAGCGGTTGTCGTACTCGTGCATGTAGCCCGACGTCGAGGCGCAGGTGGTGATGATGCCGCCCTTGCGGGTGACGAAGACCGACGCGCCGAACGTCTCCCGGCCGGGGTGCTCGAACACGATGTCGATGTCGGAGCCGCCGGTGAGCTTGCGGATGTCGGCGCCGAACCGCCTCCACTCCTTGGGGTTCTGCTTGGTGTTCTCCTCGTTCCAGAAGTGGTAGCCGCCCTCGCGCCGGTCGAGCACGAGCTCGGCGCCCATCTTGCGGCAGATCTCGGCCTTCTCCGGGCTGGAGACGACGCAGATCGGGGTGCCGCCGCCGGCCAGGCACATCTGGGTGGCGTACGAGCCGAGGCCGCCGGAGGCGCCCCAGATGAGCACGCGGTCACCGAGCTTCATGCCCGCGCCGTTCTTGGAGATCAGCTGCCGGTAGGCGGTGGAGTTGACGAGACCGGGGCAGGCCGCCTCCTCCCACGTCAGGTGCGCGGGCTTGGGCATGAGCTGGTTGGCCTTGACGATCGCCAGCTCGGCGAGGCCGCCGAAGTTCGTCTCGAAGCCCCAGATGCGTTGCTCGGGGTCGAGCATCGTGTCGGAGTGGCCGTCGTGGTGCTCGAGCTCGACCGACAGGCAGTGCGCGACGCACTCCTGACCGGGCTGCCACAGGTGCACGCCGGGGCCGGTGCGCAGCACGACGCCGGACAGGTCCGAACCGACGATGTGATACGGCAGGTCGTGCCGCTTGGCCCACGGCGACAGCTTGGCGTAGCGCTCGAGGAAGCCGAAGGTCGGCACGGGCTCGAAGATCGAGGTCCACACCGTGTTGTAGTTGACCGCGCTGGCCATGACGGCGACGAGCGCCTCGCCCGGGCCGAGCTCGGGGATCGGCACGTCGTCCAGGTGCAGGCTCTCCTGCGGGTTCTTGTCGCGGCTGGCGCGGTCGGCGAACATGTCGACCTCGTCCTTGTGCACCGTGATCGCGCGGAAGGTCTCCGGTAGCTGAAGACTGCCGAACGCCTCGGCCGTTCGTTCCCCGGACATGATTGCGTCGCGGATCTCCTGCACGCTGGCCTCCTCGCCATGGCGATCAGCGGTGCGCTGATCGGCTGTTGGAACCTTGCCGCGCCCCACGCTCCGGCTGTCCGGACCACATGGCGCTTGGCGCCGAGGATATCGAGCGGCGCGTGGCCTGGCCGCCGGTTCCCGGCATCCGGGGACAACGTCGGGTACAACGTCCGGCGCAACGACATCCGGCCCGAGCCCCCACGGGGCCCGGGCCGGAGCCGGTTGGGTCGGCGCGTCAGTGGGAGGTGCCGGGCTCGACGAGCTCGACGAGCACGCCACCGGCGTCCTTGGGGTGAACGAAGTTGATCCGGCTGCCGGCCGTGCCGATCTTCGGCTCGGGGTACAGCAGCCGCAGGCCACGCTCCTTGAGCTTGGCGCACACGTCGTCGATGTCCTTGACGCGGTAGGCCATCTGCTGGATGCCGGGGCCGGACTTGTCGAGGAACTTCGCGATCGTGCTCTTCTCGTTCAGCGGCGCCAGCAGCTGGATGCAGGAGGTCGAGTCGCCGACCTCCATCATCGCCTCGGCGACGCCCTGCTCCTCGTTCTCTTCGCGATGCGCCATGCGCATCCCGTACTTCTCCTCGTAGAACGCAATGGCCTCGTCGAGGTCGCGAACCGCGATGCCGACGTGGTCGATGTGGGTGAACAGGCCGGAATTCTCGCTCATGTGACCCACCCTAGGGGCACTGCGGCGGGTGCGGTCGGGACTTGCGTCGTCTCTTCGGCGCATCGCCGCGCACGGGCCACGCCGCAGCGGGGCATCGCGGTAGCCTCGGCTGCGAGGAACGAAGGGGTGCATCGATGACCGCGCAGTTCGATCGCAGCGTCGTCGCGCCTGCCCCGCCGCGTCGCCCCGGCCGACGCGCCGCTCGGTTCGACTCCCGAAAGGTTGACCATGGCACGACGTGATGTCGACGTACCCACCCTCGTCGAGGCGGCCCGAGGCGGGTCGCCGCGGGCGGTGGCCCGGCTCGTCTCCCTCGTGGAGGACGCGAGCCCGAAGCTGCGCGAGATCATGGTCGCCCTGGCTCCGCACGCGGGCCGAGCGCACGTGCTCGGCATCACCGGCAGCCCCGGGGTCGGCAAGTCGACGTCGACGAACGCGCTGGTGCGGGCCTTCCGCGCGCAGGGCAAGCGGGTCGGTGTGTTGGCGGTCGACCCGTCGTCGCCGTTCTCCGGCGGCGCGCTGCTCGGCGACCGCGTGCGCATGCAGGACCACGCGCTCGACCCCGAGGTCTACATCCGCTCGATGGCCAGCCGCGGTCACCTCGGCGGACTGTCGTGGTCGACGCCGCAGGCCATCCGGGTGCTCGACGCCGCCGGGTGCGACGTCATCCTCGTCGAGACGGTCGGCGTCGGGCAGAGCGAGGTCGAGATCGTCGGGCTGGCCGACACGACGATCGTGCTGCTGGCTCCGGGCATGGGCGACGGCATCCAGGCCGCCAAGGCGGGAATCCTCGAGATCGGCGACGTCTTCGTCGTCAACAAGGCCGACCGCGACGGCGCCGACGCGACCGTGCGCGACATCCGGCACATGATCAGCCTCGGAGACCGCACCGAGCCCGGCCTATGGCGTCCGCCGGTCATCAAGACCGTGGCCTCGGCCGACACCGGCGTCGACGAGGTTGTCGAGGGCATCGACAAGCACGTCGCGTGGATGGAGGCCCACGGCGAACTGCAGCGCCGCCGCAACAAGCGCGCCGCCGACGAGATCGAGGCCATCGTGCTCGCCCAGCTGCGGGCGCGGATGGGCGACCTGCGCGGCTCGCACGGCATCGACGAACTCGCCGCCCGCGTCGTCGCCGGCGAGTCCGACCCCTACACCGCCGCCGACAAGGTGCTCGGCGACATCGCCTGACGCGCTTTCCCTTGCTCTGCTGTTCGGGTGCCCGGTCTGCGCGGCGGGCGTGGGCCGGCCGCTTCTAGGCTGGGCGCATGCTCGTCGCCTTCTCCGTCGCCCCGTCGGTGGCCGCCGACGACACCGGCTCCGTGCACGAGGCGGTCGCCGATGCCATCGAGATCGTGCGCGCCAGCGGTCTGCCGAACTCCACCGACGCCATGTTCACCACTCTCGAGGGGGAGTGGGACGAGTGCATGGCCGTCATCAAGCGCTGCTGCGAGGCGCTGCAGGCGCATTCGCCGCGGGTCTCGCTCGTGCTCAAGGCCGACATCCGCCCCGGCCACACCGGTGAGCTCGCCGGCAAGGTCGAGCGCATCGAGACCGAACTGGCGCGGCGTCAGGGCTGACCCGGCTCCTCGTCCTGGGTGCGTGAGAACACGAGCAGCGGCGTGTCGTCGGTGATGAACCGGCTCCAGGGCACCTGTGCGACGTACGCGCGGTGGGCGTGCTCGCGGGCCTGACCGGTGGTGACGACGCCGACGACCGGAGTCCGGGTGCCGCGCACGTCGAGGCTGGCCCGCACCGGCGTGCGGAAGGCCCGCCACCACCTCTTGCTGTCGCTGTACATCACCGCGACCACCCAGCCCTCGGGATGGGTGACGGCGTGCAGCGGCACGCTGACCTGGCGGCCGGCGCGTGGCGCCCAGTAGTGCAGGATCACCGTGTTGCGGCCGAAGATCGGTCGCAGCGGCGAGTCGATGAGCCGGAATTGCAGCTGTGTGACCGCGGTTCGTAACCGTCCCACCGTTCCCCCTCATGGCGCGGGCTCGGGCCCGTTCGGCTCCAAGGTACGCGGTCGGGTCGCGCGCGTCCGATCGTGGTGCCGCAGCCGGTCCGGGCTCGTCGTCGGGCCCGGCGTGCGGGTCGTCGGCGCTGGGCGGGGCGTCGATACCCCTACGCTGAGCTGCGTGGTTGCTCCGATGTCCTTCGACCCGATCCGGCGCGCGGCCGACCTGTGGGAGCGACGCTGGGGCCGGCGGTCGGCCCCGCAGGCGATGGCCTCGGCCACCTCGGTCATGCGCGTGCAGCAGCTGCTGCTCGCGCAGTTCGACGCGGCGCTGGCCGACCTCGGCCTGACGTTCGCCCGGTTCGAGGCCCTCGTGCTGCTGACGTTCAGCCGCGAGGGCCGGCTACCGATGCGGGTCGTCGGCGAACGGCTCATGATCCACGCGACGAGCGCGACCCACATCGTCCAGCGCCTCGAGGCCCAGGGCCTCGTGCAACGCGTGCCCAACCCCGACGACGGCCGCGGCACCCTGGCCGTCATCACCCCCGCCGGACGCGACCTCGCCGACCGCGGCATGCGCGAACTCGTCGACCGCGGCTTCGGCCTCGACGCCCTCACCGACGACGAGCGCGTCGAGCTGTTCCGGCTCCTGGAGAAGGTGCGCCGCGGCCACGGCGACCTCGCCGACTGAACGCGACCTCGCCGGCTGAACGCGTCGCGTCAGCCTCGGTGCGTCGACAGGTCGCGTCCCACGAGCAGGCACCACGCGATGAGCAGCGGTGCCGTCGGAGCCAGCGCGACCGGCGGAACCCACGGGCTCACGAAGGTGTAACCGGCCAACCACAGCCCGGTGACGAGCCCGACCCAGCGCAACGCCCCGCCCCGCGGCCACGATCCGCCGATGAGCCAGGCCGCCGCGCCGAGATGGCCGATGAACCGCACACCGAGGAACATCGTCGGCTGGGCGCCGGAGCCGGCGAGCAGACTGCTGCACAGGTCGAGAACCAGCCACCACAGGCCGCCGAGGCGCGCAAGGATGGTCGCCGGCCAGGCCGGCAGCACCCAGCACAGCAACAGCACGTGGGGGATCGCGGCCAGGAGCGCCCCGAGCGGGGTGCCGTCGGCGAGCGCCGACCCCGCGCCCGTCTGCGGGCCCAGCACGAATCGGGACAGTCCCAGCGCGAATCCGGCGGCGGCGGCGTAGGCGGCGATCGCCGGTGCGGTGCTTCGGGCTCGCGGGGCGGCGGTCGATGAGTGCGGCACCTGGACAGTAAAGCCGACCGAGCGGGCGCGGTGCTTCCTTGCTCTCGCTCGAATCGCGGTCATTATTCGGTCCGCATTCCGAGAATCCTGGGGAAATGCAGTCTTCGGTGGGACCGAAGAAAATTCGTCGGGCGTGTCGTGGATAACTCCTGTGGATGAGTTTTCGGTTATCCACAGATTCAAAATCTTATCTAGATTGACTCTGGAAAATCGACTAGAGTGGAACACCTGATCGAGTCTCGCAGCGATTATGAAAGGGGGCCGTCATGTCGATCGAAACGCCCTCCGATCCAGCGGATTCGGCGAACCCTGAGACCATTTCTGAGCCGATCTCTGGGGCGATTCCTCGGTCCGGCGAATTCGCCGATGAGTCGACGTGTGTTCTGTGGGAGGAGTTGCGTGAGTTGGCGCGGTCGGGGGAGGCGATCCACGTGAAGGCCGCCCAGGTCGCCGGTGCGTTGGCCCGAGCCCAGGCGGCCCAGGACCTGGCGCGTCAGAACGACCTGATCGCCCGCGGGCGGCTCGCGCCCCGGCACCGCAAGAGCGCCGCCGACCTGCTGGCCGAGGCCAGCGCCTGCGTGCAAGACACCGCCATCGCGACCCTGGGCGGACCGGTCGGGCTCTGGGCCGGGCGGATCGCAGTAGGGGTGGCCCCCGACTCCATCGCCGCGCCCGTACGGGAGGCGGTGGACGCGGGGGCGATCACCTTCGCCCAGGGCGCCGCGCTGGTCCACGACATCGACACCCCCGAGGTCGACCCGGACGCCGGGCAGAAGGTGTGCGACGCCGTCCTGGCGTATGCGGCCGCGAAATCCGCCGCGACCGGGGCGCCGGTCGGGCAGGGCGTGTTCTGCCCCAAGAAGCGCCGCGAGATGGTCCGCCACGTCAGCACCCCACGCCGCCGGGCCCGCGCGATCGCCGACCGCGCCGCCTGGGTCAGCCCCGGCGACGACGGCATCGCCTCCATCGGCGTCACCGGCGCCGACGCCCGCTGCCTGGGCGCCTACCGGCGCGTCGACGCCATCGCCCGCACCCTCCGCGCCCAGGGCGACGGGCGCACGCTGACCCAACTGCGCTCCGACGTCGCGGTGGACCTGCTGCTGTACGGACAACCGAGCCCGGACGCCCCCACCAGCGTCGACCACCCCGGGGTCGGCGGCTGGCCTGCAGCGGTCGTCACCGTCGTCGTCTCCGCCGCCTCACTCCAGGGCCTGAACGACGAACCCGGCCTCGTCGAGGGCCACCCCGTCGCCGCCGACACCGTCCGCGACGTCGCATTCGCGGCCGGGTCGACGTGGCGACGGCTCGTGGCCGAACCCCTCACCGGCTACGCCATGGCCGACGTCAGCCCCTCCTACAAGCCCCCACCGCGGATGGCCCGCGCCGTCCGCGACCGCGACGGGATCTGCCGCGCGCCCGGCTGCCACATCCCCGCCGCCCGCTGCCAACTCGACCACGTCATCGAAGTCCGCGACGGCGGCACCACCCGCGCCGACACCCTCGCCGACGAATGCGAACCCCACCACACCAAGAAAACCCGCCGCCACTGGGCCGCCCACATCACCCCCGACGGCGTCATCGAATGGCACCTACCCGACGGCAAGATCTACTCGACCTTCCCGATGGACTACCGCGAACTCGGCCTCGACCCCGACCAACCCGACAAGACCGAGGACGCCGTCGAGCCCAACGAAGTCAGCGAGCCCGGTGAGCCCGGTGAGCCCGGTGAGCACGCGAGCCCCGCGGATGACGCGGGTAAGGCGAACGACACAGGCCACGCGAACGGCACGGGCGGCGCAAGCGGTCACGGTCTAGGCGACGCGAACGGTCAAGGCGACGCCGGCGACCCGCAGCGCCAGACCCGGCGACGGCGGACACGCGACCGCGTGCTCATCGACCGCGCCGACCTCGAAGCCCTCGACACCGACGCCCTCGCCCACCAACGCGAACTCGACGGCATCCGCGCCCTCCTCGCCGACGAAGAAACCGCCCACGCCCACACCCGCGCCACCCTCGAAGCCCTCCGCGCCGAACACCCACCGTTCTAGGAGTTCAAGCCCGGGGACGTTGAGTGATTCGGCCCCGACATGCTGATCAACCCGACGTACTGATCAAACTGTGAGTTTCTGAGCCCCCCGAGCCACGACGTCGCTGACCGGTGTCTCAGGGGCCATGGGAATGGTAATGGCATCGAGCACCGCGCCGTTCACCAGATGGTGAAGCCACAGCACCTCGTCGCGCCCGCCGGAGAGGCCGCGGCGCTGATGGAAAGCTACGTCCGCCTCGAAGCCCTCTCGCAGCACGGGTGCCAGTGCCGCGCGAACGTCGTCCGACCGGGCGGCCTCTAGGCGCAACTCGATCAAAGCCGCGGCCACGTACCGATGTTGGAGGAGGCGCTCAGTGACGTAGCTAACATAGGCGGCCGGCGCCTCGTCGATCGGCAGTTCAGCGAGTTGCTCGATCCTGGTCTGATCCGGCGCGAGCAGGTCGAACACCTTCTGTGCCATGGCGAGCAGGAGCTCAGCCCGGGAAGGGAAGTAGTTCGCACAGGTACCCGGGGGGAGTTGGGCTCTGGCGTCCACGGCGCGGTGGGTCAGGGCACGCGCCCCCTCGTCGCCCAGGATTTTGAGGGCTGCCTGGGCAAGTTTCGCGCGTCGTTCGGGATTGGCGACCACGACACAAACTTATGGCAATCAGCACGGGTGTTGTGGTTGGGTACCTACAACAGCCGTTGTGATTGGAGCTCTCATGAGGAAGATCGTCTACTACATCGCCACCAGCGTCGACGGCTACATCGCCGACTCCACCGGTGACACCTCCGCCTTCCCAGTCAACCGCGAGACGCTTGACGAACTGTTCTCCCGCTACCCCGAGACATGCCCCCAGCACCTTCGTGATCCCCTGGGAGTGACCGGGGCGCCTCGCCGCTTCGACACGGTGGTCCTGGGGCGCAGTACCCACGCGCCCGCCCTGGAGGCGGGACTCACCAGTGCCTACCCACATCTGCGCCAACTGGTGGTGACCCGTCGCGACCTCCCTGAGGATCCGACCGTGGAAGTGCTCGCGGGCGATCTTCCTGCTGAGGTATCCCGCCTCAAGGAAGAGGAAGGCGATGACATCTGGCTCTGCGGAGGCGGAGACGTCGCAGGCCAGCTCCACGGCCCCGCGTTCTTCACCCAGATCACGTCCAACGGCATGTTCGTCGCGCTCACCGCGCTCACCGTGCAGATGCCGCTGTTCCTGCCGCTGGCCGTGGCCGCGCTCTCCGGCGACGCGATCGCCGGCGAGGCCGGCGGCGGCACCCTGCGCTACGTGCTCACCGTGCCCGTCGGCCGCACGAAACTGCTGCTCACCAAGTACCTCGCGGCGCTGCTGGGGCTGCTGCTCGGGGTGGCCGTCATCGCCGTCGTCGGGGTGGTCGTCGGCGCCCTGCTCTTCGGAGTCGGTCCGGTGCCGACCCTGTCCGGCACCGAACTCGGCTACGCCGAGGGCCTGGGCCGCGTCGCGCTCGCGGCCGGCTACGCCACGGCGGCGCTGGCCGCGGTGCTGGCCCTCGGGCTGTTGATCTCCACGCTCACCGAGCAGCCGATCGCGGCGATGATCGCGGTCGTCGTCGTGACGATGACCATGCAGATCCTCACCGGCCTGGGCCAGCTCGCCTGGCTGCACCCCTACCTGCTCGTCTCGCACTGGACCGCCTTCGCCGACCTGTTCCGCGACCCCGTCTTCACCGACGCCATGCAACGCGGGCTGCTCGTCTTCGCCTGCTACGTGCTCGGCGGCCTCGCGCTGGCGATCTGGAATTTCCGCCGTAAGGACCTGACCTGCTGAGATCGGGCGCCCGCGACGGTCCGGCCCGGCTCGTTGCCGCCGACGACTTCATATTTACTAGGATGTCCTAGTAAATTGGGGGCATGACGATCATCGAGGATCAGCACGGGCAGGCCGGTCGCACGGCGAATCCGGCGGGCGACGCCGCCTCGAGCACCCCCTCGCCGGGGCGTGCGCGCTGGCAGGAGCGGTTCGACGCGGCGCAGGCCAAGGGCCAGGTGCGCGACGCCGACTTCACGACCCTTTCGGGCATGGACGTGGAGCCGGTCTACGGGCCGAGCGCGGCGGCGGAGGCCGCCGACGAGCGCATGGAGCGCATCGGCTGGCCGGGGGAGTTTCCGTTCACCCGCGGCCTGCACGCCACCGGCTACCGCGGCCGCCCGTGGACGATCCGGCAGTTCGCCGGCTTCGGCAACGCCCGGCAGACCAACGAGCGCTACAAGATGATCCTGGGCCGCGGCGGCGGCGGCCTGTCCGTCGCGTTCGACATGCCGACGCTCATGGGCCGCGACTCCGACGACCCGATGAGCCTGGGCGAGGTGGGGCACTGCGGGGTGGCGGTCGACACCGTCTCCGACATGGACATCCTGTTCTCCGACATCCCGCTCGGCGACGTGACCACCTCGATGACGATCAGCGGCCCCGCCGTGCCGATCTTCTGCATGTACCTCGTCGCCGCCGAGCGCCAGGGCGTCGACCCCGGCGTGCTCAACGGCACCCTGCAGACCGACATCTTCAAGGAGTACATCGCGCAGAAGGAGTGGCTGTTCGAGCCGCAGCCGCACCTGCGCCTCATCGGTGACCTCATGGAGTACTGCGCGTCGAACATCCCCGCGTACAAGCCGCTCTCGGTCTCCGGCTATCACATCCGGGAGGCGGGCTCGACCGCCGCGCAGGAGCTCGCCTTCACCCTCGCCGACGGTTTCGGCTACGTCGAGCTCGGCCTCTCCCGTGGCCTCGACGTCAACACACTCGCGCCCGGGTTGAGCTTCTTCTTCGACTCCCACGTCGACTTCTTCGAGGAGATCGCGAAGTTCCGTGCGGCCCGGCGGATCTGGGCGCGGTGGATGCGCGACGTCTACGGCGCGACGAGCGAGAAGGCGCAGTGGCTGCGGTTCCACACCCAGACCGCCGGGGTCTCCCTGACCGCCCAGCAGCCGTTGAACAACGTCGTGCGCACCGCCACCGAGGCGCTCGCCGCGGTGCTCGGCGGCACGAACTCCCTGCACACCAACGCCCTCGACGAGACCCTCGCGCTGCCCACCGAGCAGTCCGCCGAGGTCGCGCTGCGCACCCAGCAGGTGCTCATGGAGGAGACCGGCGTGTGCAACGTCGCCGACCCGCTCGGCGGCAGCTGGTACGTCGAGGCCCTCACCGACCGCATCGAGGCCGAGGCCAACCGCATCTTCGACCGCATCCTCGCGATGGGCGGCAGCGACCACAGCACCGCCGACCTCGGCGCCCTCGCGCAGACCGTCCGCGAGAACGTCGGTCAGCAGGGCGGGCAGTGGCCGATGACCGCCGGCATCCTGCGAGGCATCGAGGACGGCTGGTTCATGTCCGAGATCGCCGACGCCGCCTTCCACTACCAGCTCGCGCTGGAGCAGGGCGACAAGAAGGTCGTCGGCGTCAACTGCCTCACCGAGTCGGTGAGCAGCGAACTCGACATCCTGCGCGTCAGCCACGAGGTCGAGCGCGAGCAGGTGCGTGAGCTGTCGGAGCGCAAGGCCGGGCGCGACGCGGAGGCGGCCCGCGCGGCCGTCGAGGAGATGGTCGCCGTGAGCCGCACCGAGGAGAACATGATCCCGGCGATGCTGGCGGCGGTGCGGGCCGAGGCGACCCTCGGCGAGATCTGCGACGCCCTGCGCGTCGAATGGGGCGCCTACCGCGAGCCGGCCCGGTTCTGAGACGAGGCGGTTCTGAGACGAGACGGTTCTCAGACGAGTCGGCGGCCCCGGCAGCCGCCGGGGCTGGCCCTCGACGTGTCGGCGGCGTCGGACACAATAGGTGCCATGTCGGATCAGCCAATGATGCCTCGTGCCGCGATGCGCGGCGCCGTCGACCTCTCCGGCCTCGGCCAGACGCCGAGCGCCCCGCCGGCCGGCGGCGGTGCGGGCGCCGGCGCTGCGGGCGTGCGTATGGACGCCACGGAGGCCAACTTCCAGGACGCCGTCATGTCCACCCGCGAGGTCGCCGCCCTCGTCGTGCTGTGGTCGGCCGGGCACCCGGAGACCGAACAGGCCGTCACCAACGCGGTGACGATCGCGTCGCAGCAGGACGGCCGGCTGCGGGTCATCGCCGTGGACGTGCAGGCCAACCCGCAGGTCGCCGCCGCCTTCCAGGCCCAGCAGATCCCGATGACGCTCGGGCTCATCGGCGGCCAGCCGGTGCCGCTGTTCGCCGGCGTGCAGCCTGCCGACCAGCTCGCGCCGGTCGTCGCCGAGCTGCTCAAGGTCGCCTCGCAGAACGGCGTGACCGGCCGTATCCCCGGCGCCGGCGGGTCCGAGCAGGAGCCGGCCGAGCCGCCGGTCGACCCGCGCTTCGAGGCCGCCTTCGACGCGGTCGAGGCCGGCGACTACGACACCGCGATCGGCGCCTACGAGCAGGTGCTCAAGGAGAGCCCCGCCGATGAGGAGGCCAAGGCCGGGCTCGCGCAGGTCAAGCTGCTCAAGCGCGTCTCGGCCGCCGACATGGGGCAGGCTCGCGAGGCCGCCGCCGCGAACCCGAGCGACGTCGACGCCCAGCTGCTGGCGGCCGACTTCGATCTCGTCGGCGGGCACGTCGAGGACGCGTTCTCCCGGCTCGTCGACCTCGTGCGGCGCACCGCCGACGACGAGCGCAACGCGGTTCGCACACACTTGTTGGAGCTCTTCGAGATCGTCGGGCCCAAGGACGAGCGGGTCGTCAAGGCGCGCCGGGCCCTCATGAGCGCCCTGTTCTGACCCCGGGCGCCCCTGGGCGTCGGGGTGTCCCGACCGCTGCCGTTGCCTACCCCCGGGTAGCTCCGTACCGTCGCCGCATGATGTTCAACGCGCCAGCCCGGCCCGCGGGGGTCGATGCCTCCGCGTACCTGCTTCCGGCCGACGGTGCCGTCGCCGCCGAGCGCCGCACGCACCCGCGGCACACCGAGCCGTTCGGCCTGTCGATGCCGTCGCGCCTCGCCGACCTGCCCGACGAGGTCGCGGGCAGCGTCGCCGACGCCTGCGACGACAACTTCGGGATCGCGGGGGAGGCCCACCGGGGGCGGTGACGACCCACCCGCGGCAGCGGGCGGCGGGTGAAGCCTGCGCTCAGCGGAGGGCAGGCAGCGGCAGCGCCAGCACGCCCTCGATCTCGGCGACGAGCGGCAGGTCGCCGGCGCGGTGCGGCTCGCTCATCACCGGGCGGTGCCACAGCCGGCAGTAGAGATCCTCGGCGGTCGCCGAGAGAATCCCCACCGGGCGCACCGTGCCGTCGACCGGGTCGTCGCCCGCGACGTAGATCGCCGGGTCGGCGCGCTGCTCGCCGCGCTCGTCGGTGCCGAGGAGCTGCGCCAGCGTCACCAGCCACGTGGAGCCGGTGTCGGTCGCGACCACTCGCACCGTGCGGCCCGCCTCCGGTCGCAGCGTCGCCCACGTCGGCCGCCGCCCGCGCAGCACCCGCAACGCCTCATCGACGCCGTCGGCGGCCAGGGCGTCGTCGATCGGCGAACGCAGGGTGCCGTCCGGGGCGGCGGTCAGTTCCGCGTCGAGGCGGTGCAGACAGGCGTCGTGCGCCGACCGCCGGGTCACGAAGCCGACGGTCCGCGGCGCCGACCACGCCCAGCGCGGCTCGTGCGCGGGGGCGGCGGCGAGCGCCTGGGCCAGCCGGTCGGTCTCCGTGCGGACGGCGTCGAGCAGGTCGTCTCGGGAGGTGGGGCGCGGCGTCGGCGCGATCGCGTCCGCCCCCTGCGGGGTCGTCACCGCGTCGGCCACCACCTGCCGCCAGCGCGATTGGGTGTCGAGCACGTGGGCGAGCAGGTCGTCGGCGGTCCAGCCGGGGCAGGTCGGCACAGCCGCGCGCGGGTCGGTCTGCGCGAGCACCTCGACGAGGCGGTGCGAGTCGGCGTTCAGGTGCCGCAGGTACGTCGCGTCGTCCAACCGGGTCGTGTCGGCAAGCATCGGTTCACTCTAGGACTGATCGGTGGACCGCCCGGGCCGGCCGGAATGGTCGGGCTGCTGGGGCTCATTCGGCTCGGTCGACTCTGACCCCTCGGTCGGCTCGGTCGGTTCGGTCGGTTCGGTCGGCTCGGTCGTGTCGATGCGGGCCTCGTCGAGGCGGTCGAGGATCTCGGTGACGGTGACCTCGGGCGACACCCCGGCGGTGCGCAGCCACAGCCCGACGCGCGGGGTGCGGGCCAGCGCGGGGCCCGCCGCGCCGAGCACGACGACGTGCAGCGGTGCGGGCGAGACGAAGTCGACGAAGTCGGCGAACAGGTCGCCGAGCACGGTGTCGCTGATGATCGCGTCGAAACCGGCCTGCTGGTAGGTCTCGGCGACGGCGATCGCGGCGCTCCAGCGCAGGTAGAGCTGTTCAAGTCCGTCGCGTGACAGCGGCGGCCCGGGCGGCGCCGCCCCGGAGACGACCAGGCCCGCGATCACGTCGCCGTCGATGTGCACGGCCCGCGGCAGGGCGCGGGCGAGTCCGTGGGCGATGGTGGTCTGCGTCGCGTCCCGCTCGCCGGTGACGAGCACGAGGCGGCCCGATGGGGTCATGCCGCCAGGGTAGGCGGCCCGGTCGCGGCACACCCGGCGAGGGCCGGTCGGGGCCGGTCAGGGGCCGAGCGGGGCGACGGCCCGCCGGGACAGTACGGGGCTGTGCGGGGCTGGGCGGGGCTGTGCGGGGCTGTGCGGGTCAGTGCTGGTCAGCGCAGGTCAGTGCGGCAGCCCGACGCGGGCGGTGGCGTGCCGCCCGTGGTGCCGCCCCCGGGGCGCTCGCCGGTCGAGGCAGGTGGCGGCGGTGGAGCCGGGTGCGGCGGCGTGGGTCGCGTACCGGCCGGTCATCGCCAGGCCGACGAGCACCCAGGCGAGCAGCGCGATGCGGGAGGTGTTCGCGGGGTCGTCGGCCAGGCTCGCGGCGGCGAAGGCGGCCAGTCC
>NZ_BCNQ01000066.1 GCF_001515525.1 Piscicoccus intestinalis NBRC 104926
CACGGCCGCGCCGGCCGCGCCGACCGCCGTTGTCGCGTCCGGCATCGCGGTTGTCCCGCGACGAGTCGCGCGAGTCGGTGGCCGCGCGGGCGACCGGCTCCGCGTGGACGACGAGGCCGCGCCCGTTGCAGTGCTCGCACGGCTCGCTGAACGCCTCGATGAGCCCGGCGCCCACGCGCTTTCGGGTCATCTGCACGAGCCCGAGCGAGGTCACCTCGGCGACCTGATGCTTGGTGCGGTCGCGGCCCAGGCACTCCAGCAGCCGCCGCACGACGAGGTCGCGGTTCGACTCCAGCACCATGTCGATGAAGTCGATGACGATGATCCCGCCGATGTCGCGCAGCCGCAGCTGGCGCACGATCTCCTCGGCGGCCTCGATGTTGTTCTTCGTCACCGTCTCCTCGAGGTTGCCCCCGGAGCCGGTGAACTTGCCGGTGTTGACGTCGATGACCGTCATCGCCTCGGTGCGGTCGATGACCAGGGAACCGCCCGAGGGCAGCCAGACCTTGCGGTCCATGGCCTTCGTCAGCTGCTCGTCGATGCGGTAGTGCGCGAACACGTCGTTGTCGCCGGTCCACTTGGTGAGCCGCTCGGCGAGGTCGCCCGCGACGTCGTGCACGTACCCGCTGACGGTGCTCCACGAGTCCTCGCCGGAGACGACGAGCTTGGTGAAGTCCTCGTTGAACACGTCGCGCACGACCCGCACGGTGAGGTCGGGCTCGCCGTGCAGCAGGCTCGGCGCGTTACCCGACTTCGACTTGTTCTGGATGCGCTCCCACTCCTTGGTGAGGCGCTCGACGTCGGCCTTCAGCTCGGCCTCCGAGGCTCCCTCGGCGGCGGTCCGCACGATGACGCCCGCGTCGTCGGGAACGATCTCCTTGAGGATCTTCTTGAGCCGGGTGCGCTCGGTGTCGGGCAGCTTGCGGCTGATGCCGGTCATCGACCCGTCCGGCACGTACACGAGGTAGCGGCCCGGCAGCGAAACCTGCGAGGTGAGCCGGGCGCCCTTGTGCCCGATCGGATCCTTGGTGACCTGCACGAGCACCGACTGCCCGCTGCTCAACGCGTTCTCGATGCGACGGGCCTTGTGCTGCTCCAACCCGGCGGCGTCCCAGTTGACCTCACCGGCGTAGAGCACGGCGTTGCGGCCCTTGCCGATGTCGACGAACGCCGCCTCCATGCTCGGCAGCACGTTCTGCACCCGGCCGAGGTAGACGTTGCCGGCCATCGACGGGGAACCGGTGTGGGAGACCGAACCCGGCCCGGAGATGTAGTGCTCGACGAGCACGCCGTCCTCGAGCACCCCGATCTGGGTGAGCTTGCCGCGCTGACGCACGACCATGACCCGCTCGACGCTCTCGCGCCGCGCGAGGAACTCGGCCTCGGTGATGATCGTGCGGCGCCGGCCGGCCTCGCGGCCTTCGCGGCGGCGCTGGCGCTTGGCCTCCAGGCGCGTGGAGCCCTTGATGCCGGTGGCCACGTCGCGGTCGTGGCGCGGCTCGCGCACCTTGGTGACGGTGCCGGGCGGGTCCTCCCCCGCCGTCGCGCCGGACCCGCTGCGGCGGCGGCGCCGGGTGCGCTTGCGGCCCGAGCCGTTGTCCTGGGCCGCGTCGCCGTCGGACTCCTCGTCCGAATCGTCCTGGTCGTCCGTGCCCTGCGACGCGTCAGCGCCCTCCGAGCCCCGGGAATCGGTGTCCTCGGCCCCAGAACCGTTGCCGCCGTTGCGGCGCCGGCCCTTGCCGCCCCGCCGGCGGCGACGGCGCTGACCGCGGCCGTCGTCGTCCGAGTCGTCGTCGGCGTCGTCGGAGTCGTCCGCGTCGTGCGTGTTGTCCGTGGAGCGTCCGGCTTCGCCGTCCTGGCCCGAGACGTCAGATCCGCGCTGGTCGCCCTGGTCTCGTTGGTCACGGTCGTCGGTGCGACGGGACGCCGCGCGGGAGTCGTCGGCGTCGTCGGCGGCGTCGTCGGCAACGACGTCCGCGGTCTCGTCATCGATGGTCGCCGCCGCCGACCGGCCGCGGCGCCGGCCCCGATCGGGTGCGGGCTGAGGCGCCTGGAACAGCAACCCGAACGACGGCACCGACGGAGGCGCCAGACCCTCCCCGTCGTCGTCCTCGTCGTCCCAGTCGTCGTAGTCCTCCGAGTCCCCCGAGTCCCCCGAGTCCCCCGAGTCGAGGCGAGAGGGGTTGTCGGAGCTGGTCATCGAGCCGCCGCGCGCGCTCTCCGTGCCCTCCGTGCCCTCCGTGCCCTCCGTGCCCTCCGTGCCCGTAGGCCCGCCCGTGCCCGAGCCGGCGGTGGCCACCTGCGCACCGCGCTCGTCACGCGGCAACGGGAACACCAGCGACGCCAGCAGATCCTGCGCGGCCGCACCGGACTCGCCTCCGGAGCCGGCCTCGGTCGTCGCCTCGGCGGCCGCTGCGGCCTCGGACGGAATCGGCAGCAGATCCATCAGCGACGCGACCGGGTCGGCGTCCTGCAATGTCTTCGCACCCTGAGAGTCCTGAGCGTCTCGAGCTTCTTCAGCGTCGACGGACTCCTCGTCCCGCGACTCCGTCCGCTGGTCGCCCGCATTCGCCGGCCCCTCGCCCGGCTCGGCGGCCGCGACACCGAGCTGACCGAGTTCACCCACGGCAGCCGCCTCTGCGGGGTCGTCCACCGACTCCGGCCCTGACTCCGAGGCAGCGGTGTCCTTCTCGGCCTTCGACCGCTTGCCGGCGCGCTTGCGCGTCTTCTTGGGCTTCTCGGACTTTCCGGGCTCCGCGGAGCCGGTCGACTCGGACGGCTCGGAGAGCTCGGAGTCGGCGAGCTCGGCAGTCGCGGCGATCGTCGGCGTGTCGCTCATGGTGTCCGCGTTCGGCCCGTCGGTCGTGTCGGGCGTGTCGGTCGTCGCGTGAGTCGTCGGCTCGTCGCCGGCCGGCCGGCCCGGCTCCGAAACCCTCTCGGGCTGCCCGGCGGCGTCAGAGCTGGGCGGCATCTGCTCGGCGCCCAGGGACGACTCGGCGCGTTCAGCGGAATCACTGTCGTTGGTCACCATGACGGCGAGCCTTTCGTCGGCCCACGTCATCGACCCACACACCGAGGACTACAAGGTCCCGCCGACGCCGCGAGCTGCGGTCGTGATCGTCGTTCGGGGCATGCGCCGTCACGACGGAAGCTGTCTGCTACGTCCGGATCGGCTCGCGCTCGCGCGTCACCGAGATTCGGCCGCCGATGTCGTCGGATCGTCGACGAGTGGGTCGGCGACCTCGCCCGCGTGCGGTCGCAACGGGCCCTGCGCCAACCTGGTCACCAGTGGTGGCCGCGGCGGCTCGAAGGCGGCGTGCGTGCGCAGCGCGGTCAAGACGTCATCGGGTCGCACGACGGGTGTGGTGTGCCGGACGACCAGAGTCAGTATCGCACACCCGTCGGCCCCTTCCTGGCTGCGCATCTGCAGGACAGCCCCGCGCGCGTCGAACGTGCGGGGGCCGGACTTCAGCACCCGCGTCACCTCGATGCGTTCGGCAGCAAGGAATTCCGCGACGGCGGAGGCCAGGGTGTCGGCCTCCAGACCGGGAAAACGCAGCTCCCAGATCGACCCCTGGAGCCGGTCGGCGAGCGAGCCGGGGAGCGCCTCGACCACGGTCAACACGTCGAGCCCGTCGGGCAGTGCCGCGTCGAGGGCGGCGCGCAGCGCCTGCGGGTCGACGCGTTCGACGACCGAGATCTCCACGTACTCGGCCTCACTGGCGGTGCCGGTCGGGGCCGCGTTGGCGTAGGAGATCTTTGGGTGCGGGTGGAAGCCCGCGGAGAAGGCCATCGGCACGCCGGCGCGCCGCAGGGCGCGCTCGAGGGCGCGCTGGAAATCCCGGGTCGAGGAAAACCGCAGCCGCCCGCGCTTGGCGTACCGGATGCGCAGCTTTTGCACGGGCGGAACCGCCGGGGGCCCCTCGGGAACACGCTGCCTGGCCATGGCCCCCGAGGCTAACCCAGCCCGTCCCTCTCCCCCGCACTCCCCCGCATTCGCCGAAGCCCCATTCGGCCGAAGGCTGCCCTTTCGGTCGAGGGCTCGTGCTGCAGTCCTGGCCCTCGACCGAAAGGGCAGCCTTCGGCCAGGTGGGGGGTGGGGCCACCGATCCTGGTAGACGTCGGGCCTGCCGGCGGGCCGATCAACCATCCGACCGGCCCAGCCCAGCGAGCCGAACGGGCGCGGCAGATGTGCTGATCCGATAGGTCCATATCGACTATCGCGATGGCGGCCGGCCAGCTATCGCCGCTGGTCAGAGACTTACGACGCCGAAGCCCACGGGATCAGCATTGTCGATACGGCGAAACGTTCGGCGAGCCCCACGCTCCTGCCAGGGGCGCGACCGGTGCCGCGCCCCGTGTGCAGACGAGCAACGAGTGGTCGCTCAGCCGCGCAGGGTCGGATCGTCGAGTAGCTGGGCGAGGTGAATGCCGGTGCGGGGAGCCAGATCCGCGAGCTGGGTGCGGCACGAGAAGCCGTCGGCGAGGATCACCGTGTCGGGGTCGGCGGCGCGCACGGCGGGCAGCAACTGGTCTTCAGCGACGGCCAGCGACACCTCGTAGTGTCCCCGCTCCACGCCGAAGTTGCCGGCCAGCCCGCAGCATCCGCCGAGCCGGGTCACGGTCGCGCCGGCCCGGCGCAGCAGGGCCTCGTCGGCCGCCCAGCCGAGCACGGCGTGGTGGTGGCAGTGCGGCTGCGCGACGATGCCAACCCCCTCCAGCGACGGTGGCGCGTAATCGTCGTCGCGGGTCAGCAGTTCGGCCAGGGTCACGGTGGCGGCTGCCACGTCCCGCGCCTCCGGCGTGCCGAGCAGTTCGACGGCGTCGTGGCGCAGCACCGCGGTGCAACTCGGTTCGATCCCGACGATCGGGATCCCCGCCCGCGCCGCGGGAGCCAGCGCGGCGACGGTGCGGCCCAGGATCGACGTCGCGGCGTCGAGCTGCCCGGTGGTGATCCACGTGAGGCCGCAGCACACCGACTCCCCCGTGACCTTGGGCGTGTAACCGGCCGCCTGCAGCACCCGCAGCGTGGCGCCGCCGACCCCGGGATCGAAGGCGTCGGAGAAGGAGTCGGCGAAGACGACGACGGGCTTGGCGACCCCGATCTGCGCGGGCACCGCACCCGCGTACCGCGCGACCCCGGCCCGGGCGGCCAGCGCCCGGAAGGTTCGCGAGGCGAATCGGGGCAGGCCGCGACGCGCGTCGACCCCGGCCGCGGCCATCGCCACCGGCTTGAGCGCCGGCAGGTTGAGGGCGAGGTTCGCCACCCGCGCCATCGCCGGCGACGAACTCGCCAGCCGGGTCCAGCGCGGCAGCCAGCCGAGCGTGTAGTGCGAACGGGGCCGCGGCCGGTGCTTATACGCCTGATACAAGGCCTCGGACTTGTAGGTGGCGATGTCGATGCCGGTCGGGCAGTCCGAGTAGCAGCCCTTGCAGCTCAGGCACAGGTCGAGGGCCTCGTGCACCTCGCTCGCGCGCCAGCCGCCGGTGACCAGGCCGCCGTTGACCATCTCCTCGAGCACCCGGGCGCGACCGCGGGTGGAGTCCTTCTCCTCGCGGGTCGCGCGGTAGGAGGGACACATCACGCCGGCCGGGCCGTCGGCGCGGCACTTGCCGACGCCCGTGCAGCGGTGCACGGCCTGGGAGAAGTCGCCGTCGTCGGCGGCGTAGGCGAACGCGAGCGTCTCGCGCACCCGCCGCGCCGCCGGGATCCGCAGGTCGGAGTCGGTGGGGTCGGGGTCGACGATGACGCCCGGGTTGAGCACGTTCTGCGGATCGAACGCGGCCTTGAGCCGGCCGAACAGCGCCATCGCCTCCGGCGAGTACATCCGCGGCAGTAGCTCGCCGCGGGCGCGCCCGTCGCCGTGCTCACCCGACAGCGACCCGCCGTGGGAGGCAACGAGATCGGCGGCGTCGAGCATGAACGCGCGGTAAGCCTCGCGCCCACCGGGCGCGTCGAGGGGAAAGTCGATGCGCGCGTGCAGGCAGCCGTCGCCGAAATGCCCGTACGGCAGGGTGGTCAGGCCGTGCTCGGTGAGCAGGGCGTCGAAGTCCCGCAGGTACGCGCCGAGGCGGGCCGGCGGCACGGCGGCGTCCTCCCAGCCGGCGTGCGCGGGCTTGCCGGCGGGCGAGCGGCCGGACAGCCCGGCTCCGTCCTCGCGGATGCGCCACAGCGCCCGAGCCGCGGCCGGGTCGGTGACGATGCGGTGGTCGAGGGCCTCGACCTCGGCCACCAGGGTGCGGGCGCGCGCCTGCGCCTCCGGCTCGGAGTCGGCGACGACCTCGACCATGAGCCAGCTTCCGCCGCGGGGCAGTTCGGGCACGGCGGGGGTGCCGAATTTGGCGACGACGACGTCGACAATGCGCCGGTCGATGCCTTCGGCGGCGACGACCTCCGGCCGGCGCAGGTGCGGGGCGGCGTCACCGGCGGCGGCGAAGTCGGGGTAGCCGAGCACGACGAGCACGGTCGCCGGCGGGTCCGTGACGAGCCGAACGGTGGTCTGCGTGACGATGGCCAGCGTGCCCTCGCTGCCGACGAGGAAGCGCCCGACGTCGAATCCGTTCTCGGGCAGCAGGTGCTCGACGGCGTACCCGGAGACCTGGCGGCCGAATTTCGCGAACTCGGTGCGGCCGCACTGCAGGTCCGCGGCGATCGCCGCGCGGGCCGCCTCCAGTTCGGCGCGGGCGCCACTGGCGGCGGGGGTGCGCCCACCGACTCCGGTCGTGGCCTCCAGGCGGTTGCCCAGCCCGGTGAGCGCGGTCATCGCGACGATGTTGTCGCTGGTGCGCCCGTACCCGACGGCGCGGTTGCCGCACGCGTTGTTGCCGATCATGCCCGCGACCGTGCAGCGAGTGTGGCTGCTGGGATCGGGCCCGAAACGCCAGCCCAGCGCGGTGGCCCGGCGCTGCAGGGCGGCGTGCACGGTGCCGGGTTGCACCACGGCCGTACCGGATTCGGCGTCGACGTCGAGCACCTTGTTCAGGTAGCGGGAGAAGTCGAGCACGATGCCGGTGCCGATCGCGTTGCCGGCGATCGACGTCCCGCCGCCGCGCGCGGTGAACGGGGCGCCGGTGGCGCGCGCGACGCTCAGCGCCGCCTCCACCTCGGCGACGTCGCGGGGGAAGGCGACGACCCGCGGCACGATCCGGTAGATCGAGGCGTCGGTGGAGTACATGCCGCGCGTCAGCGTGTCGTCCCGCACGTCACCCAGCCCCGCCCCGCGCAACTCGTGGACGAGGTCAGCGGGCGCCGGCGAGGAGTCGGTGTGCTGCGGTCGGGCCGGGGCAGTCGACATGCCCCCATCCTGCCCGCTCCCCCCACCTCCCTGAGAACTGCGGGTCGCTCCCGGAGAGCTGCGGGTCGCGTCCCGAGAACTCCGCCCCAACGTCCCTCAAGACTGCGTGTCGTGATCAGGACTGCGGTTCGTGCCGCAGTTCTCACCACGACACGCAGTCTTGAGGGAAGGTCGAGGGATGGCGATCGACAGCGACGACACGACCTCGACCGGCTACGCCCATGTCCTCCTCACGCGGCAGGGCCCGGTGGCGACGGTGACGATGAACCGGCCCGACAAACGCAACGCCCTCTCGCGCGACCACATGCTGGAACTCATCGACGCCTTCACCTCGCTCGGCGCCGACCGCGAGTGCCGGGTGATCGTGCTGCGCGGAGCCGGTGCGGCCTTCTGCGCGGGGCACGACCTCGGCGAGATGATCGACCGCGACCGCGCCTTCTACGACGACCTGTTCGACGTGTGCTCCCGGCTCATGCTGCTCATCCAGTCGATCCCGCAACCGGTCATCGCGGCGGTGCACGCGCTGGCCACGGCCGCCGGCTGCCAGCTCGCCGCCACCTGCGACCTCGTGGTCGCAACCCCGCGGGCGAGGTTCGCCACGCCCGGGGTGAAGATCGGGCTGTTCTGCTCCACCCCGATGGTCGCGCTCACCCGGGCCGTCGGGCAGAAGGTCGCCCTGCGCATGCTGCTCACCGGCGACCCGATCGACGCCGAGCAGGCCCACGCCGCAGGGCTGGTCACCGAGGTGGCCGACGATCTGGACGCCGCCGTCGCCGCGCTCGCCGACCGCATCGCGCAGGCCAGCCCGCTCGTCGTCGGCATCGGCAAGGAGGCGTTCTACCACCAGGCGGCGATGAGCACGCGCGACGCCTACGCCTACACGCGAGAGGTCATGGCGGACAACGCCACCCGCGTCGACGCCCAGGAGGGCATGGACGCGTTCGTCGGCAAGCGCACCCCCACCTGGACCGGCCGCTGAACGAGCCACGTCCGCGCGGCGACCCCTCGGTCTCCCGCTCGCGGACCCCGGCTCTACCCTCGTGGCGTGCGATCCGAGAGCCCGAGACCGCTTCGAGCACGTGACCTCACGCGCGCCTCCTGGGTGATGTCGCGCGCCTTCACAGCCCACACAGTCGTCGCAGCGCTCGCGTTCCCGCTCCTGTTTGTGGCAGTTCTGTGCTACATGCTGCGTCGCGCCGCCTACCTCGACGACACCCGTTCCGGGGTTGTCATCATCGCTCGATACAACCCGGTCCTGGACATGCTCCTCGCGGTCGCCGTCGTGCTGCCCGCGTCCCTGCTGTTCGGCGCCCTCGCCGGGTTCGCCGAGGCGGCGGAGGGCGCGGCCCTGCTGGCCTGGCTCGTCCGAGGCGTCACCTACTGGTTTCTCGCCGCCGCCGTCGTCGTGGCCGTCTCCTCGCCGGGCTCGTTCGCCTCGACCGTCGGACCCGAGACCCCGCGGCACAACGTGCACACGGTAATGGGTTTGAGCCAGCAGCCCGGCACAAGGCTGACCGCGCTCATGCTGGCCCGCCGGGTCGTGGCCGCCCTACCCGCCGGCACGGTCGTCGCCGTCGCCGCCGCCACCGACGACCTGGCCCGGGCCTACGAGCGGCTGGGGTTTACGCGCGGCCGCAAGCGACGGCTCTACCTCGTGGTCGGCGACCAGCCGCGCCCGTGAAGGGCTCGCCGCAGCCCCATCAAGGGCCCCCTCAACGTCCGTGAAAACTGCGTGTCACGGTCGGAACTGCGACACGGACCGCAGTCCTGACCACGACACGCAGTTTTCACGGTCGGTTGGGCGGGTTTCGCGGTCGGTTGGGGGCGGGTTTCGCGGTCGGTTGGGGGCGGCGGTCGTCGGGGGCGGATTTTCGCGGACGGCGGGGCGGATAGCGTGGGGGCATGCCGAGTGCCGAAGGAAACCTCGACTGGAAGCCGCTGTCGGAGCACCCCGAGCTCGTCGCCGCGCCGGTGGCGGCGGCCGCACACCTCGTGCCCGACGCGAAGGTCGTGCCGATCGACCCGACCCTGGCCGACACCGCCGCCTTCTGCGAGGCCTACGACGTCGCGATGGAGGCCTCCGCCAACTGCGTGCTCGTCTACGGCCGCCGCGGCGAGACCACGACCTACGCCGCCGTCATGGTGCTCGCCACCGACCGCGCCGACGTCAACCGGGTCGTGCGCAAGGAGCTCGGGCAGCGCAAGATGTCGTTCGCCGACCAGGCCCAGGCCCAGGAGCTGACCGGCATGACCCAGGGCGGCATCACGCCGCTCGGGCTGCCCGCCGACTGGCCGATCCTCGTCGACCAGGCCGTCGTCGACGCGGGCCCCGTCGTCATCGGAGGCGGTGTGCGCGGCAGCAAGATCCTCTTGCCCGGCGCCGATCTGGCGAACCTGCCCAACGCGCGCACGCTGCCGCTGGCGATCCGCTGAGCGCTCACCGCAGCTGAGCGCTCACCGCAGCAGGAACACGCGGTCGTCGGCGCGGTGCAGCTGCCCGCGCACGACGAGTTCGAGCACGAGGGAGACGGCCACCGACTGGGCCAGCAGGATGCCAGCGAGCACGACGAGCTGCAGCGCCGCGGCCTCCAGCGGCGTGGCCCCGCCGAGCAGGGCGCCGACGAACGCCCCTGGGAGAGTGACGAGCCCGACCGTGCGCGTCTGATCCAGGCCGGGGATGAGTGCGAGCCGGGCCGCGTCGCGACACACCAGCAGCGCGGAGTCGCGCGGCACGAGGCCGATCGAGAGCCCCGCCTCGAACTCGCCGCGCCGCTCGACGAGCGCGTCGAGGCTGCGGCGGCCGCCGAGCGTCGTGGCGGTCATCGCGTTGCCGATGAGGATGCCTGCGGTCGGCACCAGCGCGATCGGGTGTGCGGGCAGCAGCCCGGTGGCCAGCAGGCCCGCGGTCACCGGCAGCGCGCCGAGCGCCACCGGCGCGACCACCCAGGCGCGTCGGGTCACGCTCATGCGCGCGGCGCTGGTCCACGCGGCCACCCCGAGCATGACGAGCACGAACGCGACCGTCGCCCACCACGAGGCGAGGACGACCGCGATGATCGCCCCGACCGCGGCCAGCTGCAGCGTCGCGCGGGCGATGGCCACGAGCTCGGAACGCCCGTCGCCCAGCCCGGCCCGGCGCCGGATGAGGGCCGCCAACGCCGCGCACCCCGCCACGACGAGCACCAGACGCAGCACGTCCCAGGCGCCGTCGAGGCGCACGAGGGACTGGTTCGTCAGCGTGTCTTCCAGCGGCATGGGCACCCGGGCATTCTCCACCACCGAAGTTGACGTCGCCGTCCCGCCGACCAACTTCACGGGCACGGCAGATCAGCGCGCAGAGCCCAGAGCCCCAGCGCGCACGAGCCCCAGGACTCGCGGCACCGGCTCAGCGCTCGAGCATCGCCTCGCGGCCGGAGCCGAGCACGGTCAGCGGCAGCAGCTTCTTGCCGGTGGGGCCGATCTCGATGTCGAGGTCGAGCTCGGGGCACACGCCGCAGTCGAAGCACGGGGTCCAGCGGCAGTCGTCCTGCTCGCGCTCGTCGAGGGCGTCCTGCCAGTCGTCCCACAGCCAGGCCTTGTCGAGGCCGGAGTCGAGGTGGTCCCACGGCAGGATCTCGTCCTCGAAACGCTCCCGGGTCGTGTACCAGTCGACGTCGACGCCGGTTGGTGCCAGGGCGGATTCGGCGCAGCGCATCCAGCGTTCGTAAGAGAAGTGCTCGCTCCAGCCGTCGAATCGGCCGCCGTCGCGCCAGACCGCCTCGATGACCCGCCCGACGCGCCGGTCGCCGCGGGAGAGCAGGCCCTCGACGATGCCGGGCTGCCCGTCGTGGTAACGGAACCCGATCGCCGAGCCATAGCGTCGGTCGGAGCGGATCGCCTCCCGCAGCTTGCGCAGCCGCTCGTCGGTGCCCGGCGCCGACAGCTGCGACGCCCACTGGAACGGCGTGTGCGGCTTGGGCACGAACCCGCCGATGCTCACCGTGCAGCGGATGTCGCGGCGGCCGCTGACCTGCCGGCCCGTCTCGATGACGCGCTTGGCGAGGTCGGCGATCTGCAGCACGTCCTCGTCGGTCTCCGTCGGCAGGCCGCACATGAAGTAGAGCTTGACCTGCCGCCAGCCGGCCTCGTACGCGGCGGTGACGGTGCGGATGAGGTCGTCCTCGCTGACCATCTTGTTGATGACGCGCCGGATCCGCTCGCTGCCGCCCTCGGGCGCGAACGTCAGGCCCGAGCGACGCCCGTTGCGGGTCAGCTCGTTGGCCAGATCGATGTTGAACGCGTCGACGCGGGTGCTCGGCAGCGACAGCCCGGTCTGGGTGCCCTCGTACCGGTCGGCCAGCCCCTTGGTGATGTCGGCGATCTCGGAGTGGTCGGCCGAGCTCAGCGAGAGCAGCCCGACCTCCTCGTACCCGGTCGCGGACAGGCCCTGCTCGACCATCTCGCCGATGCCGGTGATCGAGCGCTCCCGCACGGGTCGGGTGATCATGCCCGCCTGGCAGAACCGGCAGCCGCGGGTGCAGCCGCGGAAGATCTCCACGCTCATCCGCTCGTGCACGCTCTCGGCCAGCGGCACGAGCGGCTGCTTGGGGTAGGGCCAGGCGTCGAGGTCCATGACGGTGTGCTTGGAGACGGTCGCCGGCACCCCCGCCTCGGCCAGGTCGTCGCGCACGGCGATGTCGGCGATGAAGCCCGCGTCGTCGTAGTCGACGGTGTAGAACGCCGGCACGTAGACGCCGCCGGTGCGGGCCAGCCGCAGCAGCAGCTCGTGCCGCCCGCCGTCGGTGCCCTCCAGCCCCTCGGCCTTCCAGTCGCGGATGATGTCGGTGACCGCGAGCACAGCCTCCTCACCGTCTCCGACGACGGCGGCGTCGACGAAGTCGGCGACGGGTTCGGGGTTGAAGCTCGCGTGCCCGCCGATGAGCACGATCGGGTCTTGCTCGCCGCGGTCGGCGGCGTGCAACGGGATTCCCGCGAGGTCGAGGGCGGTCAGCATGTTCGTGTAGTTCAGCTCGGTCGGGAAACTCAGACCGAACACGTCGAAGTCGCGCACCGCGCGGTGCCCGTCGACCGTCAGCTGCGGCACGCCGTGCTCGCGCATGAGGGCCTCGAGGTCGGGCCACACCGAGTAGGTGCGTTCGGCGAGGGCGTCGGGGCGCTCGTTGAGCACTTCGTACAGGATCATGACGCCCTGGTTGGGCAGACCCACCTCGTAGGCGTCGGGATACATCAGCGCCCACCGCACGGTGTGCTCACCGCCGCACTCCCAGCTCTTGACCTGGGAGTTCAGCTCACCGCCGACGTACTGGATCGGCTTGGAGACCCGCTCGAGCAGCGGCTCGAGCAGGTCGAATCGGGACTGTCCAGGCATGCGCTCCAGGGTAGGTCAGGCGCGGCGCCCTCCCAAAAGCGCGACCGAGGGCGGCCCCGGGTGCTCGCCGACCCACGCGCTGGGCCGACGGTTGTACCTTTCCGGCGCCCCTCGAGCCTGGTCAGCACGGCGACCCGCCGACGACACTGGCTCGATGAGCTTCGCCGTCGGATCCCGGGTGGCCCTGCTGGCCGCCGCGATGCTGCTGGTCACCGCCGGATGCGCCGGCGACCCACCCACCCCGTCGGCGGCCACCGTCACGGTGACCGCCGAGCCGGCCGCGCCCTCGACGGCTCCCGCGCCGGGGCAGGCCGCCGGGCCCGCACCGTCCGCGGCCGTGACCACCGGCACCCCGACGTACCGGCCGACCGCGACCGCCGCTCCGCGCTCGGGCTCCGGCAGCAACCAGGGCTCGGGCGGCAACGCAGGCAGCGGGAACAGCGGTTCCGGAGGCGGGTTCGACGCCGCCGCCGCCAAGGTCGCGGCCGGAGACGCCACCTCGATGTCCCGTTTCCAGAGCCCGAGCGGCAACATCTACTGCGACATGACGAGCCAGTATCGGGCGTGCGAACTGGGCGAGGGCGGCGTGCCGGGTCCGACGAACGACCCGCAGTCCGGCTGCATGGATGGCTTCTCGGCCACCGTCCGGGCGGTGAAGTTCACGACCCGCGGAACCCAGAAGGTCTGCAACACCGACACCATCCGCAACAACACCGCTCCGACTCTGGCGTACGGCTCGGTGGCCCGCTCGGGCTCCATCGCGTGCCTCAGCGAGCGCAGCGGCATGACGTGCGTCGACACCGACTCCGGCGTCGGCTTCGTCATGAGCCGCGCCCGCATCAGCACCTTCTGAACCCGCCGAACGGCAGGCGCTACCGGCCCGACTCCGGCGGCGCGGCATCGGCCGGCGCCGAGGCTCGCTGCCCGTCGCTGTGCGCATCACCGTGGTTGTCGCGGTGCACCAGGTACTCCTGGGAGGACTCGAACTCGGGGGTGTCGAAGTACTCCCCCGCGAGCGGGTCGACGGTCTCGGCCACCCCCGCCCGGCCGGTCGCCGGGTCGACGCGCACGATGCGCGGGTTCAGCTGCCGGTAGGAGATCACCGCGCGGTCGCCGTCGCCGGTGCGGCCCCGGCCGTCGTCGAGACCGGCGAGCGTGGCCGACACGTCCCCGAGATCGTCGCGGAGGCGGGGGTGCTGTGGCGGTGGGCCGCCGTCGGCGGCGGGCATCACCTGCATGTACTCCGGCATCGTCGCCACCTCGTGGCGGAACGCCCGCAGCAGCGAGACGCAGGCGAGCACGAGGATGACCGAGAACGGCGCAGCGGTCGACAGCGACAGGCTCTGCAGCGCGGTGAGCGCCACGTCGCCGCCGACGACGAGCAGGGCCGCCGCGGCCATCCCTTCGAGCACGGCCCAGTAGACGCGGGTCGCGGTGGGGGTCTCGGTGCTGCCTCCGGAGGCGAGCATGTCGATGACCAGCGACCCGGAGTCCGAGGACGTGACGAAGAAGAGCGTCACGACGCACATCGCGATGATGCTCAGCACCACGGTCAGCGCCCCCGGCATCGACTCGAAGAACTGGAAGAGCGCGGTGTCGCTGTTGACGCTCAGCTCGCCGGTCGCCGGGTCGGCGGCGGCGAGGGTGCCCGCCTCCCGCTGGAAGATGATCGCGGAGTCACCGAAGATCGTGAACCACACGAGGCTGACCGCGGTCGGGGCGAGCAGCACCCCGACGATGTACTCGCGGATGGTGCGCCCGCGGGAGATGCGCGCGATGAACATGCCGACGAACGGCGCCCAGCTGGTCCACCAGCCCCAGTAGGCGATGGTCCAGGCGCCCTCCCAGCCGTCGGTCGTGAACGCGCCGACGTGCAGCATCGACTGCGGCAGCATCGTCAGGTACATGCCGGCGTTCTCCGGAATCGCCTTGAGCAGCACGATCGTCGGCCCGAGCACGAAGACGATGAGCGCCAGCACGGCCGCGACGGTCATGTTGATGTTCGAGACCCACCTCAGGCCCTTGTGCACGCCGGAGACCACCGACCAGACCGCGATCGCCGTGATCGCGCTGATGACGATGATGATGAGCATCGGCGAGCGCTGCGCCCAGCCGAGGTACTCGAAGCCGCCCATGATCTGGCTGACGCCGAACCCGAACGACGTGGCGACGCCGAACAGCGTGCCGACGATCGCGACCGTGTCGATCGTGTGCCCGACCCAGCCTTCGACGCGCCGGCGGCCGACGAGCGGCTCCAGCAGCCAACGCACGGCCAGCGGCCGCCCGCGCCTGAACGTCATATACGCCAGGCCGAGTCCGACGACGGCGTAGATCGCCCAGGGGTGCAGGCCCCACTGCAGCATCATGAGGCCGACCGACTCCTGCGCCGCCTGCGTCGACTGCGGCTCGTTGCCGAACGCCTCCGGCGGGATGACGTAGTGCGACAGCGGCTCGGCGACGCCGAAGAACACCAGTCCGATGCCCATGCCCGCGCTGAACAGCATGAGGAACCACGAGATCATGCTGAACTCGGGCCGCTCGTCGTCGCGCCCGAGCCGGATCCGCCCGATCCGCGAGACCGCGCAGTAGAGGCAGAACACAAGAAGGATGTTGACGGCGATGACGTACCACCAGCCGACGCCGTCGGTGATCGCCTGGTTGACGCGGGTCGTCAGCCCGTCGAGCTCGTCGCCCGCGGCTTGGCTCCCGATGATCGTGAACGTCAGCAGGCCGATGATCGCCAGCGACGCCGGGAAGAACACCGGTTTGAGGATCACCGAGAATCCGGAGGCGGGTGGGCCGCCTGAGCCGGGTGGGCCCTCGTCGCGCGTCGTCGGCGAGGTGGGCGGGAGTGCGTCGGACGTGGGCATCGCGGTGACCTTTCCTCGTCGGCGGCTGCTGCGATGCGGCTCGTCACAGCGCTGCAGCCCGCCTGGCGGCATGCGGGGTCTCACATGATGGGATCTCGGACGTGGCGAGCCACATGATGCCGAGAATCCGGAACCTTCACAATCAGGTCATTTGCACGCATATCTGGCGTGATTGGTCTCGGCCGGGGACCTGGCGACGGGCGGCGACCCGCAGGCGGCCTACTCGACCGGCACGATCGTGGACAGCACCTCGCGGCAACGCCGCACGTCGTCGGCCATCTGCTCGAGCAGTTCCTCGATGGAGTCGAAACGCAGTGTGGGCCGCAGCCGCTCGATGAACTCGACGGTCACCGCCTCCCCGTAGAGGTCGAGGTCGGTGCGGTCGAGCACGTAGGCCTCGACGCGGCGCGACGTGCCGTCGAACGTGGGGTTGGTGCCGATGGAGATCGCCGCGGGCAGCGTGGAGTCGGGGTCGCTGGCGGGCAGGCCTGGGCGCCCGAGCCACCCCGCGTAGACGCCGTCGGCGGGCACCAATCCGGCGCACGCTTCTTCGAGATTGGCGGTGGGGTAGCCGAGTTCACGACCGCGGTGGTCACCGTGCACGACCACGCCGGAGACCCGGTGCGGGCGCCCGAGCACAGCGGCCGCGCGGCGCACGTCGCCCTCGGCGAGCAGGTCGCGCACCTGCGTCGACGACCATCGGCTGTTCTGCGCCTCCCCGCCCATCTCGGAGACGGTGACGACCTCGAACCCGTGCCGCATGCCCAGCTCCAGCAGCGTGGAGATGTCGCCGGAGTTGCGCACCCCGAAACGGGTGTCGCGCCCGACGACGACGACGCTGGCGTGCAGCGCGTCGACGAAGGTCTGCGTGACGAACTCCTCGGGCGTCAGTTGCGCAAACTCCCAAGTGAATTCCATGACGAGCACGGCGTCGACACCAGCGGCGTCGAGGAGGCTGAGGCGGTGGTCCAGGGAGGTGATCTGCCCGGGAGCGCGCTCGGGGTGGAGCACCGCCACCGGGTGCGGGTCGAAGGTCACCGCCACCGACGTCAGGTCCTGCGCTGCGGCGCGCGCGAGCACCTCGGAGAGCACGGCCCGGTGGCCGCGGTGGACGCCGTCGAAGTTGCCGAGGGTCACCACCGTCGGCCCGAGGTCCGCGGGGATCTGGGTGACGTCGTTCCAACGCTGCACGCGGCCACTGTAGCGATGCCGGGGCCGAGGGCTTCAGTCCGCTGGGACACCACCGGCGTCGTGAGCCTGCCGGCCCCGTCCGCCGGCCGGGAGCCCGACCTGACGGGACACGTCCTGGACGGCAAGACACCGCCTCGGGCCACGGGACACCGCCGATCGCCGGTGTCCCGTCGTCGCGCCGGTGTCCGGTCGCCTGGCCGGTGTCCCGTCGCGGCGAGTGGTGTCCGGTCGTGGGGTGCGGCCGAGGTCGGCCACGAGACCCGTCTCCACCCCCGGCGCCTCAGCCGTTACAGCCGCACCACGGTCATCCCGGAGCCGGTCGCGGGGCCGCCCATCGCGGCGAGCGCCGCCGGTGCTTCCTGCAGCGAGATCACGCGTCCCACCAGCGCCGACAGGTCGATCCGCGCGGCGACGAGGTCGAGCATCGCGGGGTAGTCGGCGGCGGCGAGCCCGTGGGTGCCGTGGATGCTCAGCTCCTGCGCGACGACGCGGTCCATGGGAAACGGCGGCGTCGCGTCGCGCCCGAGCAGCAGCCCGGCCTGCACGTGCCGGCCGCGGCGACGCAGGGAGAGCAGCGAGGCGACGGCGGCCTCGGGCCGACCGATGGCCTCGACGCCGACGTGCGCGCCTCCGTCGCTGGCCTCCCGCACGCGCCGCGCGATCTCCTCGGCGGGTTCGCCGGGCGCGCTGCGCACGACGCCGGTCGCCCCGAGCCGCGCGGCCAGTTCCAGCGCCGGCTCCGCCACGTCGACGACGACGACCCGCGCGCCCAGGGCGAGCCCGATGAGCAGCGCCGACAATCCGACCCCACCGGCTCCGTAGACGGCGAGCCACTGACCGGCCCGCAACCCACCATGCCCGGTCACCGCGCGGTAGGCGGTGGCGAATCGGCAGCCGAGCGCCGCGGCCTCGACGTCGCCGATCGTCGCCGGCACCGCGACGAGGTTGGCGTCCGCGGCCCGCGCCGCCACCTGCTGCGCGAACGATCCCCAGCCGGTGAAGCCCGGCTGAGTCTGGTCGGGACACACCTGGGGATCGCCCGCACGGCACGTCTCGCACACCCCGCAGCCGCACACGAATGGCGTCGTGACCCGGTCGCCGACCCGCCAGTTCCGCACTCCGGCACCGACGGCCGCGATCGTGCCGACGAGTTCGTGGCCCGGCACATGCGGCAGCGCGACGGGATCGTGACCCATCCACGCGTGCCAGTCCGAGCGGCACACGCCCGTGGCCGCCACGTCGAGCACGACTCCCCCGTCCGGAGCCCCCGGCGCCGGCACCTCCCGCACCGTTGGCAGCTGCTCGTACGCGTCGTAGACGACCGCCCGCATCGTGCCCGACTCCGGGCCGCTCGTAGAGGTCACGTCAGCCTCGCCCGAAGAAGCTCGGCTGATCGGGCCGCAGCTCAACCGGCACGAGCACCTCGAAGCGCTCCAGCACCACCGGCATCGTGGGGCTGAATTCCTTCTCGTGGTCGGCGTGCTCGCGGAAGAACCGCTCGTGCACGGCGCGCCAGTGGGTCAGGCTCCGGTCGCCCTCACCCTCGGCGCGGGCGTGTTCCTCGTCGACCTCGCCGAACGGCACGATCCGCACGTCGGTCGTGCGGATGAGCGCCCGGGGGTGACCCGCACCGTCGAGCACGATCGACAGGTCGCCGCTGCTCGGCAGGCCGTCTTCCTCGCCGTTGTCGTCGTCGAGTTCGTCGAGTTCGTGCTGGAGTTCGTCGTCGAGTTCGCCGGGTTCGTAGTCCCACAACGCGGAGGCGGTGGCTGTCTTCGTGCCGTCGAGCACGAGCGCGAGCAACTCGTCGGCCTCCTGCGGGGTGGCCCCGAACGACCACGCCGGCGGCGGCACGGAGTCGGCGGGGTTGGGCCCGGTGTACGCGCTCGCGGGGTTGAGCGCGGCGCGCACCTTCGCGTCGGTCCAGAAGTCGTCGATCTCGTCCTGGTTCACGCCGCCACGATACGTCCAGGTCACACCGCCGCGAGCGCGCCGGATCGCAGCGGCTCCGGCGACCCGGGGACGGGTCCGCGACCGGCCGGAACGAGCCCGCCGGAACGTCCCCGCCGAACGTCCGCGCCGGTCGCCGCTGCGGGTGCATGCTGGGAGGCGTGACCGGCCCGGCAGCGCCCCCGAACGTCCACTCCTCGCAGACCCGCGCTCCCCGCGACGACCTCGCGGTGCTGCGCAACCGCACGTTCACGGAGCTGACGGTCGGTGAATCCGCAGGACTGGAGCGCACGCTCACCCCGCAGGACATCCAGCTGTTCGCCATCGAATCCGGCGACGTCAACCCCGCGCACCTCGATCCCGAATTCGCCGCGTCCACCCGCTTCCACGGCGTCGTCGCGCACGGCATGTGGGGTGCGGCGCTCATCTCGGCGGTGCTGGGCACGCGGCTGCCGGGACCGGGCACCATCTACCTCGGGCAGACGCTGAACTTCCGCGCGCCGGTGCGCATCGGCGACACCCTCGAGGTGCGAGTCACCGTGCGGGAGAAGGACGAACAGACCCACCGCGTGCGGCTCGACTGCACCGCCACCCGCCAGGACGGCACCGCGGTCATCGACGGGGAGGCGCTCGTGCTCGCCCCCACCGAACGCATCGAGCTGCCCCGCACGACGCTGCCGCAGGTTCGCCTGGAACCCGACGGTGAGCACGGCGTGCAGAAGCTGCTCGCCCAGGCCGCGCAGGCCGCCACGGCATCGGAGTCGGTGCGGGCCGCCATCGTGCACCCGTGCGACACCGCCTCCCTCGACGCGGTGATCGCGGCGCGCGACCTGCGTCTGCTCACCCCCGTTGTGCTGGCTCCCCGACACAAGCTCGACGCGATCGCGCAGGAGGCGGGTCTCGACCTCGAGGGGCTGGAGATCGTCGACGTGCCGCACAGCCACGCCGCCGCCGCTCAGGCCGCGCGCCTGGCCGCCTCCGGTGCGGTGGCCGCGCTCGTGCAGGGCAGCCAGCCGGCGGACGAACTGATGAGCAGCATCCTCGAACAGCCGGGGCTGCGCACCGCGCGCCGCATGAGCCACTGCTTCCTGCTGCAGACCCCCAGTTACCCCAGGCCGTTCCTCATCACCGACGCCGCGGTGAACATCGCGCCGAGCCTGGAGGTCAAGGCCGACATCGTGCGCAACGCGATCGACCTGGCCCAGATCATCGGGGTGCGCACCCCGCGGGTCGCGATCCTCGCGGCGATGGAGGCGGTCAACCCCCGCATGCGCGCGACGATCGACGCCGCCGCCCTGTGCAAGATGGCCGACCGCGGCCAGATCGTCGGTGGGCTGCTCGACGGCCCACTGGGATTCGACAACGCCGTCTCCCCGGTCGCCGCCCGCGTACACGGCCTCGACTCCCCGGTCGCCGGCCAAGCCGACGTGCTCGTCGTGCCCGACATGGAGAGCGGCACGATGCTCGTCAAGCAACTGGAATACCTCGGCGACGCCCGCAGCAGCGGTCTCGTGCTCGGCGCCCGCGTGCCGATCGTGTTGACCAACCGCGCCGACTCCCGCGGCTCCCGCGTCACCTCCTGCGCGCTCGCTTCCCTCGCCGCCCGCGCCGCTCGTGTGCCCGGCACCGCGCCCGGCGCTCGTCCCGTTGACGAGGTGTCACCCGGCCGGTGAACTCCGCCCTCGACCCAACCGACGAGTAACCCCGGCGACCCGCCGCGAGCACCCGGGGAATTCGGGTTCGCCACCCAGAAGGTGGCAGGCTGCACCCTGGCGTCTGTAGTTGGGCGCCCGTTCGGGTCACCGCCGCGGCACGGTAGGCGACCCGGGTCCTGGGTCATCTCGGAGGGTCGACAGCACATGTTCTCGCGCATCGCCATCGTCAATCGCGGCGAGGCCGCCATGCGCCTCATCCACGCGGTGCGCGACCTCAACGCCCAGGCCGGTCCGGGCGCGCCGCGCATCGAGACGATCGCGCTGCACACCGAGGGCGAGCGCAAGGCCATGTTCGTGCGGGAGGCCGATCGCGCCTACGACCTCGGACCGGCCTCGAACCGCCCCTACCTCGACCACGCCGTGCTGGCCCGGGCGCTGCGCGAGACCGGCGCCGACGCCGCCTGGGTCGGTTGGGGATTCGTCGCCGAGGACGCGGGCTTCGCGCAGCTGTGCGCCGACCTCGGCGTGACGTTCATCGGACCGAGCCCGGAGGCGATGCGCAAGCTCGGCGACAAGATCGGCTCCAAGCTCATCGCTGAGAGCGTCGGGGTGCCGGTCGCGCCGTGGAGCGGTGGCGGCGTCGACACCCTGGCGGAGGCGACGCAGGCCGCGGGCCGCATCGGCTACCCGCTCATGCTCAAGGCGACCGCGGGCGGCGGCGGCCGCGGCATCCGCAAGGTCACCTCCGACGCCGAGCTCGCCGACGCCTACGAGCGCACCCGCGACGAGGCGCAGCGCGCGTTCGGCTCCGGCGTCGTCTTCCTCGAGAAGCTCGTCACCGGCGCCCGGCACGTCGAGGTGCAGGTCATCGCCGACGGGCAGGGCAGCGCCTGGGCCATCGGCGTGCGCGACTGCTCGGTGCAGCGACGCAACCAGAAGGTCATCGAGGAGTCGGCCTCGCCGGTGATGACCCCCGACCAGGCCCGCGAGCTCAAGGCCAGCGCCGAGCGCCTCGCGATCGCCGTCGACTACGCCGGAGCCGGCACCGTCGAGTTCCTCTTCGACCCCAAGGCCGACTCGTTCGCGTTCCTCGAGGTCAACACCCGGCTGCAGGTCGAGCACCCGATCACCGAGGTCACCACCGACACCGACCTCGTCAAGCTGCAGCTGCACGTCGCCGCCGGCGGGCGCCTGACCGGCGAACGGCCGCGCGAGGTCGGGCACGCCGTCGAGGCCCGACTCAACGCCGAGGACGCCGACCGCGACTTCGCCCCCGCGCCCGGCCGCATCGCACTGCTCGACCTGCCCTCGGGGCCGGGCATCCGCGTCGACACCGGCGTCGGCGAGGGCGACGAGATCCCCGCCGACTTCGACTCGATGATCGCCAAGATCATCGCCTACGGCGCCGACCGCGACGAGGCCCTGGCCCGGCTCCGACGGGCCCTCACCGAGACGACCGTCGTCATCGACGGCGGCTCGACGAACAAGAGCTTCGTGCTCGACCTGCTCGACGCGCCCGAGGTCGTCTCCGGCGCCGCCGACACCGGCTGGATCGACCGGGTCCGCGCCGCGGGCCGGCTCGTCTCGCACCGGCATTCGGGCGTCGCCCTGGTCGCCGCCGGCATCGAGGCCTACGAGGCACAGGAGGCTCTGGAACGCCAGCGCCTGCTGAGCACCGCCCGCGGCGGGCGCCCCCAGGTGCAGCACGACTCCGGTCGAGCCGTCGACCTCACCCTGCGCGGCAACGCCTACCGGGTCACCGTGCTGCGCACCGGCCCGCAGCGGTTCAAAGTGGCCGTGGCCGCCGGCGACGCCGAGCCCGTGCGCGTCGAGGCCAAGCTCGACCGCATCGACGCCTACAAGGCCCGCCTGCGGGTCGGCTGCCGCACCCACCGGCTCGTCACCGCCTCCCACGGGCCCACCCAGCTCGTCGAGGTCGACGGCGTCACACATCGCGTCAGCCGCGACGAGGGCGGCGTGCTGCGCTCCCCGGCGCCGGCGCTCGTGGTCGCCACCCCGGCTCCGGTCGGCAGTGAGATCGCCGCCGGCGCACCGGTACTCGTGCTCGAGTCGATGAAGATGGAGACGGTGCTGCCGGCCCCCTTCGGCGCGCGCGTCAAGGATTTGCTCGTCTCCGTCGGCAGCCAGGTCACCACCGGCGCGCCGCTCGTTCGGCTCGAAGCCGCTGGCGATCAAGAGGATTCGGAACCGACCGGAGCCACCGTCGACCTCGACCTGCCGGTCGGCGCCGCGGCCGTCGGACCGCAGGCCCGCGCGAAGGCGCATCGCCGCGACCTGACCGCGATGCTGCTGGGCTACGACGTCGACCCGGTCGACGGCGGGCGGGGCCTGGTGTCGACGTACCTGCGCGAACGCGACGAGCTCATCGCCCGCAGCGGGCGCGACGCCGACCCGCTGCGCGAGGAAATCGGGCTGCTGGAGACGTTCGTCGACATCACCGAACTGGGTCGCAACCGCCCCGCCGACGACGACCTCGGCCTGGAGAACCGGGTGCACAGCTCCCGAGAGCACCTACACACCTACCTGCAGAGCCTCGACCCCGACCGCGGCGCGCTCCCGCAGGTCTTCCGCGACCGGCTCGTGCGCGTGCTGCGCCGCTACGGCGTCACCGATCTGGAACGCACCCCCGACCTCGAGCAGGCCGTCTTCCGGCTGTTCCTCGCCCAGCAGCGGCCGGGGCCCGACGTGCAACTCGTCACCGGGCTGCTGCAGCGCTGGCTCACCGACCCGGTCGGCGACGTCGCCGCCCGGGAGGTGCTCGAGCGGCTTGTGCGCGCCACCCAGCTGCGCTACCCGGTCATCGGCGACCTGGCCCGCAGCATCCGGTTCCGGTGGTTCGACCAGCCGCTCGTCGACGCCGAACGCACCCAGGTGCTCGAGAGCGTGCGCGAGCAGCTCGTGCAGACCTCCGGCACCCCGGCCGGCCCGCAGCGCGACGCCCGGATCGACCGGCTCGCCGCGATTCCCGAGCAGATCGTGCGCTTCCTCGCCGAACGCATCGAGGGCGGAGCCCTGCCCGCCGACGAACCGATGCTCGGCATCCTCATCAAGCGGCACTACCGCGAATACCTGCTCAGCGAGGTCGTCGAGGAGAGCGACGAGGGCCGCCCGTTCGCGGTGGCCGACTACGAGCTCGACGCCCAGCCCCGACACCTCGTCTCGACGATCGGGCGCGTCGAGGAACTGCGGCCCGACAGCGATCTCGTCGCGGCGCTGCGCCGTCATCTCGGGCGGGCGCCGCAGGGGCATCAGGGGGTTGTGGACCTCTACCTCGCGTGGGCCGGCATGCCCGAATCCCCCGAGGCCGCCTCCGCCGCCCTGGCCCGTCGGCTCGCGACGCTCGACCTGTTCGCGGCGCAGCGCGGGGTGCGGCGGGTCGCCGTCGCGGTCTGCCCCGGCTCCGGGCGGCCGGTCGCGTACTTCACGTTCCGGCCGCAGTCCGACGGCACGCGGTCTCGCATGGTCGAGGACACCCTCGTGCGCGGCGTGCACCCGATGGTCGGGCGGCGCCTGGGGTTGTGGCGGCTCAGCGAGTTCGACGTCACCCGCCTCGCGGCGCCCGAGGACGTCATGCTCTACCACTGCATCGCCCCCGACAACGAGGCCGACCAGCGCCTCGTCGCGCTCGCGCAGATCCGGCAGCTGTCGATCGTGCACGACGAGGCCGGCCGGGTCGCCGGGCTCCCCCACGTGGAACTGGCCATCGCCAACTGCCTCGACGCCATGCGCCGCGCCCGCGCCGACCTCGCCGGCACCGCGCGGCTCGACCTCAACTACCTGTGGGTGACGATCTGGCCGGTCATCGACGCCGACCTCGACCAGCTGACCGCGCTCAAGGACCGGCTCGCGCCGATGACGTTCAACGCCGGCGTCGAAGAGGTCATCGTCGAGGGCCGGGTCGCGTTGCCCGACGAGGTCGTGCCGATCGCCGCGCGATTCTCCTACCAGCAGGGAGCCGGTGTCGTCAGCTCCCTCGGCGCGCCGCCCACCGAGCGGGTGCAGCCGCTGGACGACTACCGCGGCAAGGTCGTCACGGCCCGCCGCCGCGGCCTGGTGTACCCCTACGAGCTGCACGGCCTCATCGCCGGGCGCGGTGGCACCGCGGTCGAGTACGACCTCGACGAGTCGGGCTCCCTCGTGCCCGTAGACCGCCCGTACGGGCGCAACAGCGCCGGGATCATCGTCGGGCTCATCACGACCCCGACGCGGCGGCACCCGCAGGGCGTGCAGCGCGTGCTGCTGTGCGGTGACCCGCTGAAGTCCCTCGGATCTCTCGGAGAGGCCGAGTGCGCGCGGATCATCGCCGCCATCGATCTCGCCGAAAAGCTCGGCGTGCCGGTGGAGTGGTTCACGCTGTCCGCGGGCGCACGCATCTCTATGCAGTCGGGCACCGAGAACATGGACTGGGTGGCCAAGGCGCTGCGCCGCATCGTCGACTTCACACAGAACAGTGGGGAGATCAACATCGTCGTCGCCGGCATCAACGTCGGCGCGCAGCCGTACTGGAACGCCGAGGCGACGATGCTCATGCACTGCAAGGGCATCCTCGTCATGACCCCGGACAGCGCGATGGTGCTCACCGGCAAGCAGTCGCTGGACTTCTCCGGCGGCGTCAGCGCGGAGGACAACTTCGGCATCGGCGGCTACGACCGGGTGATGGGCCCCAATGGGCAGGCGCAGTATTGGGCCAAGGACATCGCCGGTGCGCTGCGGATCCTCATGGCGCACTACGACCACACGTACGTGGCGCCGGGCGAGCCCGGCCCGCGCCGGGCGCCGACGAGCGACCCCTCCGACCGCGACGTGACGGTCTTCCCGCACGACCCGGCGATCTCGGGCTTCGCGACGGTAGGCGACATCTTCTCGGCCTCGGCGAACCCGGACCGCAAGAAGGCATTCGACATCCGCACGGTGATGGCCGCGGTGGCCGACCAGGATCACCCGACACTGGAGCGCTGGGCGGCTGCTGCCGACGCCGAGACGAGCGTCGTGTACGACGCGCATGTCGGCGGATTTCCGGTGTGCCTCATCGGCATCGAGTCGCAGGCCGTGCCGCGCACCGGCTTTCCGCCGACCGACGGGCCCGACGTGTACACGGCCGGCACGCTGTTCCCGCGCTCCTCGAAGAAGACGGCCCGCGCGATCAACGCGGCCAGCGGCAACCGGCCGGTCGTCATCCTCGCGAACCTGTCGGGCTTCGACGGATCACCGGAGTCGATGCGCAACCTGCAGCTGGAGTACGGCGCCGAAATCGCCCGCGCGGTGGTCAATTTCGAGGGTCCGATCGTCTTCTGCGTGATCTCCCGCTACCACGGCGGCGCATTCGTCGTGTTCTCCAAGGCGCTCAACGAGAACATGACGGTGCTCGCCGTCGAGGGCTCGTTCGCCTCCGTCATCGGCGGGGCGCCGGCCGCCGCGGTCGTGTTCAGCCGCGACGTCGACGCCCGCACCTCCCGCGACGCGCGGGTGCGCGATCTGGAGGCGGCGTTGGCCACCGCCTCCGAGGCCCAGCGCCCTACGCTCGGTGCGCAACTCGCCGAAACCCGCCGCGACGTGCGCAGCGAGAAACTCGGCGAGGTCGCCGCCGAGTTCGACCGCGTGCACTCCATCCACCGCGCCGTCGAGGTCGGCTCCGTCGACGAGGTCATCGCCGCCACCGACCTGCGCCCCAAGATCATCACGACCCTCGAACGCGCCCTAGCCTGACCCGTCTTTCGGCCGAAGGCTGCCCTTTCGGTCGAGGGCTAGGGTTACGGCACGAGCCCTCGACCGAAAGGGCAGCCTTCGGCCGGGTGTGGGGACGACCTTCGGCCGTCGGGGTGTGGGGACGACCTTCGGCTGGGCGGGTCAGGCGCCCGGGGCGAAGACGGCCAGGGGCATGACGCGGTCGGCGGACTCGTCGAGCACGGCGACCAGAGTGCCGTCGGGGGCCAAGGCCGCGACCGGGTCAGCGCGGCCGGGCCGCTCGGAGGGGATCCGCACGCCGTGGCCCACCCGGTCGGCCTCATCGGCCGACAGGCGTCGCTCGGGCATCGCGGCGCGGGCCGCGTCGGCGAGGCCCACCAGCGGGAGTCCGCT
>NZ_BCNQ01000067.1 GCF_001515525.1 Piscicoccus intestinalis NBRC 104926
CGCCTCCGGCTCCGGCTCCGGCGGGGGCTCGCGGCGGGCCGCGGGCGGTCCGTTCGCGCGCCGGTCGACGCGGCGCCTCGCGGCCCTCGGCGCGGTCTTCGTGCTGCTGGCGATCATGATCGTGCCGACCCTGCGGGCCTACCTGCAGCAGCGCGCCGAGTACGCGGCGCTCAGCGAACGCATCACCCTCCAGGAGCAGTCGATCGGGCAGCTGCAGGCGCAGCTCAAACAGTGGGACGACCCCGCGTACGTCGAGCAGCAGGCCCGCGACCGGCTGAAGTTCGTGCGCCCCGGCGAGACGTCGTACCAGGTCATCGGCGCCGAGAAGCTCCTCGGTGACCCGCTGGCCGGGCGCTCCCGCGTCGTCGTGCCCAATCAGGGTGACGACTCGATCCCCTGGTACGGGAAGATGTGGAGCTCGATCGTCATCGCCGACCGGCCCGACGTCGACAAGACCGTCGAGCTGTCGCCCGTGGGGGAGCAGCCCGGCTCCACACCATCTCCCGGTGGCACGAGCGGGGCGGGCGGCACGAGCGACCCGACCGGCTCGAGCGCTCCGTCGGGCACCGCCGATTCGTCCGGCACCTCGGGCACGGGTGCGAACGGCACCTCAGGGACGAGCGAGGGGACGAGCGAGGGGACGGGGCCGTGAGCGAATCTCGGTCTCAGGAGCCGGTATCCGACGCCGACCTGGCGGCCGTGAGCGCCCAACTCGGCCGGCCCGCCCGCGGGGTGGAGGCGGTGGCGCACCGCTGCCCGTGCGGCAACCCGGACGTCGTGACGACCGCGCCGCGGCTGGCGGACGGCACCCCGTTTCCGACGACGTTCTACGCCACGTGCCCGCGCCTGACCGGCGCGATCAGCACATGTGAGTCCACCGGCCTCATGCGCGAGATGTCCGACCGGCTCGCCGCCGACGAGGCGCTGGCCGATGCGTACGCGGCCGCGCACGAGGACTACCTGCGGAGGCGGGCCGAGCTCGGCGACGTGCCGGAGATCGCCGGCGTCAGCGCCGGCGGCATGCCGCGTCGGGTGAAGTGCCTGCACGTGCTCGCCGCGCACGCGCTCGCCGTCGGCCCCGGCGTCAACCCGCTCGGCGACGAGGTGCTCGCCGTCCTCGACCCATGGTGGCGCGCCGGCCCGTGCGTCGAGCCCCCCGAAGCCGAGCAGGTCTGACGCCGAGCAGGCCTGACGCTGAACCCCCTTGGAGCCAGCCTCCGGTGAGTTCCCGGTGTCCCCGGAGCCCGGGGTGCGCTCAACCCGTCCGGTTGGCGGAGGGTAGCCGTTCGCTGAGGTCGCTGACCTGCTGCTGGAGCTGACGCACCTCGTCGGTGAGTTGATTCACCGACTCCTGCGACTGCCGCAGTTGCGACGACGTGCTCTCGTCGGGACCGCTGCTCCTGTCGCTCGAGGCGTTGCAGCTGTTCAGGGCCGCGATGCACGCGATGACGAGGATCCAGCGGGAACGGGAGCGCAGCTTTGCCGATCTCGGCGCGCTGCTCCTCCAGGAGCGCGCGCAGGTCGTCGTTCGACGCCGGGAGCGGCTGGGGCTGACCGGTGTTCGACCCGCGCGTGTCGGCGCCGTCGGGTGGCTCGTAGGGCGGGATGGGAGCGCCGTAACCGGACATCGCCTCAGCGTAGTCTCGTGACGATCCCGCGCACCGGGTCGAACTACTCGAATCGGCGACGGGTCCGATCCGAAGCGAAGGGAGCGCTCATGCGCGTCGGCGCCGTCGACTGCGGCACGAACTCGATCCGCCTGCTCGTGACCGATCTACGCGACGACGCGCCGCCGGAGGAGGTGGTGCGCCGGATGGAGGTCGTGCGCCTCGGGCAGGGGCTCGACGCCACCGGCTCGATCGCGCCCGACGCGATGGCACGCACGCTCGCGATGTCCCGCGAATACGCCGCGCAGTGCGCCGAACTCGGGGCGGACCGGGTGCGGTTCGTCGCGACCTCGGCGTCGCGGGACGCCTCGAACGCGGCGGAGTTCGTCGCCGGGGTGGGCGAGGCGTTCGCGCGCTGGCACATCGCGCCCGAGGTGATCACCGGCGACCAGGAGGCGCAGCTGTCGTTCGACGGCGCGACCGGGGAGCTGCCCGCGCGCGGGGTGGCCGGTCCGTACCTCGTCGTCGATCTCGGCGGCGGCTCGACGGAATTCGTGCGCGGCGACCACGGCCGGGTGCAGGCGCAGCGGTCGGTCGACATCGGCTGCGTGCGCTTCCACGAGCGGTTCGGTTTCGACGCCCCCGCGACCGCCGGGCAGATCGAGGCGGCGACGGCCGAGATCGACGCGGCGCTCGACGTGGCGCAGGAGGCGGTCGGCTTCGACGAGGTCGAGACGCTGGTGGGGCTGGCCGGCACGGTGACGACGCTGGCGGCGCACGCGCTGGGCCTGGACCGGTACGACCGCGACACGATCCACGGCAGCGTGCTGTCGGTGCAGACCGTGCAGGCGGCCTGCGAGCAGCTGCTCGGCATGTCGACGCAGGAACGCACCGACCTGGGGTTCATGCACCCGGGGCGCGTCGACGTCATTGGCGCCGGGGCGCTCATCTGGTCGCGCATCGTCGGGCGGGTCGCGCAGCGGGCCGGGTTGACGTCGGTGGTCACCTCCGAACACGACATCCTCGACGGCATCGCGCTGAGCCTGGCGCGATGACCGCCGGGCCGTCGGAGGCGGGGTCGTCGGCAGTTCTGCTGCCGCACCCGGTGGCCGGGGGCGCGTTCGCCTCGCCGGTGGCGACGGGCACGGGCTGGCCGGGCGATCCGGCGACCGCTCGGACTCCGGTGGCGCACGACGCGGAGACGGTGCGCGAGCTCGCCGCGGGCGCGCCCGGCCTGCCGGAACTCGACGCCCGGATCAGCGTGTGCCGCGCCTGTCCCCGGCTCGTCGAGTGGCGCGAACAGGTTGCGGTAGCCAAGCGCGCGGCGTGGCGCGGCGAGCCGTACTGGGGGCGACCGGCTCCGGGATTCGGCGACGAGCACCCGTCGGCGCTGGTCATCGGGCTGGCGCCGGCCGCGCACGGCGCGAACCGCACGGGCCGCATGTTCACCGGAGACCGTTCCGGCGACTGGATCTACGCGGCGCTGCACCGCGCGGGGTACGCGACGCAGGCGAGCAGCGTCGCCGCCGGCGACGGGTTGGAGCTGCGCGGCGTGCGCATCGTGGCGACGGCGCGGTGCGCGCCGCCGGCGAACGCGCTGACTCCGGCCGAGCGCGCGACGTGCGGGGGCTGGCTGGACCGGGAGCTGGAGCTGCTGCTGCCGTCGGTGCGCAGCGTGCTCGCGCTGGGCCAGGTCGGCTGGGACGCGCTGCTCGCCGCGGGCCGTCGCCTCGGCTGGCGGATCCCGCGCCCCAAGCCTCGGTTCGGGCACAGCGCGGTGGCGGAACTGGGCCTGCCCGACGGCCGCCCGCTGCGGCTCGTCGGTTGCTATCACGTGAGCCAGCAGAACACCTTCACCGGCAAGCTCACCGAACAGATGCTCGACGCCGCGATCGCGCGTCTGCGCGAGTGAGGCTGGAGTCAGTGGGTAGGTTGACTGCGGGCGGCGCAGCGGCGGACGGGGCGGGTGTGTGCGGCTCGCACGGCGACCGTCAGCACGGCAGCGATCAGCACGGCGGCGATCAGAACGGCGGGTGGGCTGCGCGGTAGGCGAGTAGGTCGGCGGTCGCGCGGCGGTGCTCGTCGCGTTCGCGGTCGAGCTGCTCGCGCAGCTCGCGCACCTCGCGGGCGAGGGCGAGCGCGCGCAGGCGCAGATCGACGAGGTCGCCGGGTTCGACGGCCGGCGGGCAGTGCGCCCACGGCGATTCGTCGTCTGGTGCGTCGGGATCGTCAGGATCGTCAGGATCGTCAGGATCGTCGGGGTCGGGCGGGGGATTGGGCGCGAGCACACCGGCTCCGAGGGTGGGGTCGAGGTCGCGGTAATCCATGGGGAAGGTGGTGTATTCGCGACCGTCGGGCAGGAGCCAGGTGACGGTGCCGTCAGGGCGGATGCGCGCGGCCCAGTGCCGGCGGGTCTTCTTGGAGTGGTGCAGGCGGCACAGGCCTTGGAGGTTTTCGCCGCAGTGCAGTCCGCCGTCGCGCCGCTCGACGACGTGGTCGAGATCGAGGTATTCGGCGGGCCGGTTGCAGCCGGGCGCCCGACAGATTCCGTCGCGGGCCCGCACGGCCCGGGCCATGTCGGCCGGGATGCGGATGGAGTCGACGACCGTCGCCATCGCGTAGCCGGTGACGGGATCGGCGACGATGCGCCGCCACACGGTGCCGGCGCGGGTGGCGAGTTCGCGAACGACGTCGGCCGCGACCGGGGTGCCGTCGACGAGGCCGGGCTCGTCGGTGACCCCGAGCAGGGAGGCGGCCGAGACGACGACGTCGACGACCGCGGCGGGCCACCCGACATCGCCGGGGTGGTCGACGCTCGTCGGGGCGTCGGGTGCGGGCTGCCCGAAGAGGAGCAGGTCGAGCGCGACGTCGGAGCGCAGCTGCGCGAGCGTGCGTTCGTCGCCGTCGGACTTGATCGCGCGGGCGATGGCGTCGACCCGGCGCTGGGCCCCGAGGCAGCGGGCGTCGGCGCCGCTGACGCCGAAGGTGGCGACCCCGTCGACGGCACTGCTGACCCAGGTGTTGCGCTGGGCCAGGCTGTGCGCGCGGCGGGTGCCGCGGTCGGTGTGCCGCCCGATCTCGCGGCGCATCGCCGCGCGGAACAGGGCCTGCCCGACGGGGGCGCCGGTGGCCGCGGCCCGCGCGCGGGCGTGCGCGACGACGGCGTCGACGACCGCCTGGCGCTGCTCGTCGGTGAGGTCGAGGTCGTCGGTGTCGCGCACGAGCGCGCACCCCTGCTCGAAGGCCAGCGCGCGGTCGGTGACCGCCGCCTGGATCGGGGTGGTGAGTTCGGTTGCGGCCGTAGCGAACCGCACCCGCAGCAGCCAGCCGGTGCGGGTGCCGCCGACGGTGACGGTCGCCGTGTCGACGACGCACGTCTGCGCGTCGGCCTCGATCTGAGCGGCCGAGCGCCGACGCCCGGCGGCCAGCGCCACAGCCGGTGCGCCCGCGGCTTCCAAGGACCGCTGGTGTTCCAGGTCGGAGGCGGTCTGCTCGGCGACGAGTGCGCGCAGCACTGCGGCGCGCTGCAGCTCGAGCGCCTCGATGGCGGCCGTGATCTCCCGCGCCTGCTCCCACAGCGAGATCTCCGCAGGGGTCGCCTCGGCAGGGGATGCCTCGCCAGGGGTCGTCTGGGCCGCGGTCGTCTGGGCCGCGGTCGTCTGGGCCGCGGTCGTCTGAGCCGCAGTCGCCTCGACGGAGGTCGCCTCGACAGTGGTCGCTTCGGCGGGGGATGCCTCGGCAGGGGTCGTCTGAGCAGTAGTCGACTGAGCAGTGGTCGTCTCAGCTGCGGCAGCGCGGGCGAAGCGAGCCCGCCGCGACGGGCTGGTCTCCTCCGGGCTGGTCACTTCCCGAGCGCTCCCGGGACCGGACTCCCGCGGGTCGAATTCCACGAGGACCGTGATGCCCGGCTCCAGCAGCTCCCACGACAGCCCGTCCCCCCACTCGCCGCGGGCGAGAACCGTCGGCGCACCGAGCCGCTTTCCGGGCATGACGCACCTCCTCAGGCGGTTTAGGGAGCTTCTTCAGCTCCTCCATTCTAGCTGATGGAGGGCATCAATTAGAATACCTGTACGAGACTTGCGGAAGTGCTTCGAGAATTGACCGCTTGACGCACGTCGAGTGGTCACCGCACATAGTCTTGTGCATTCCTGGCCCTGTGACCTGCGATGTTGCACAGCGCAACGAAGGTGACCTCTCGCGAGTGGTCACTGCACGTGACTCGCTGCAGTCCGCGGGCGCCCCTGTGGCGCCGGATCGACCGGCGACGCCTTCCCAGCGGCTCAGCGAGGAGTCGGCTTGGCTGGTGCGCCCATCGCGTAGGAGCGCTCCATCAAGGCGGTCATCGCCCGCTGGAAGGCGATGCGTTCCTCCTGGCTCCACTCGGTGGTCAACTCGGCGAAGACGGACTCCTGCCACCGATGGGCCGCGTCCAGCATCCGGCGGCCGTCGGGCGTCAGCGATGCCTCGCGGCGTCGGCTGTCGGCCGCGGCTGCCGCCGTCGTCAGGTGGCCAGCTGCTTCGGCGCTCTTGATCAGCCGGGATGCTCCGCTCTGGTCGATCCCGATCTCGTGGGCGATGGCGTTCACGGTGGCCGCGGATCCGCGCCGGCTGAGCGCGTGGACGGCCTCGCAGACCAGCACGAGCCGCCCCTGCTCGCCTCCCGCATCTGCTGCGACGGCTCGGCGCGCCCAGTGTCGGACGAAGCGGAACAGGACCTGCCCGGGGCCTGGGTCGCTCATTCGGTGGCCGCCATCTCGCGGCAGATGTACGCCAGCTTGAGAGCGGTTCTGAGTTCTGGCAACCTCAGCGCGGCCGTGATCTTGCCGGCGGAGGCGCGAAAGACCGTCGCCACCCGCGCGGGTTTCGCGTTCTGCGGCCCCTGAGGGCCCTGAGGCCAGGTCGCGTCCTGCTCGACGACCATCAGGCGCTCGCTCACCGGGTGCCACGACCGCGGGATCAGCGTGATCCCGGAGCGCTCGACCCACTCGGCGAACTGCGTCGACGTGATCGGGCCGGCGCCTTTCGGCCCGAGGACGACGATCGGGTCGCCGACCGCATTCGCGGATCGCTGCAGGTCGCCCGCGTTGACGCTCGCGTGCCACTCGTTGATCGCTGTTTCCAGATCTGATCTCATGCCGCAAGTGTATGCGATTCGCATATATCCAAATGCTGGACGACGAAGAACTTCGTGCGGAACGTGCGGTCAGGCCATCTGGTGACGCGCGCGTCAAACCCGGTCGAGGTCGGCCTTGGTGAAGAGGGCCCGGGTCTGCAGGCCGATGTCGGTCAACGGCCCGTCGGTGACACCGCTGCGGTCGATGGCGCACACGACGACGTCGACTCGCGCGCCGAGTTCGCGGAGCGCGAGCACGGCCGCGCGCACCGCCCCTCCAGTGGTCACGACATCCTCGATGAGAGTCACGTGGCGCCCGCGGGGGTCGCCGCCCTCGGCGAGCCGGCGCGTTCCGTACTCCTTGGCCTGCTTGCGCACGAAGAGCGTCGGCAGCCCAGTCAGCGAACTCACCATCGTGGCCAGCGGGACGCCGCCCAGCTCCAGGCCACCGAGCACCTCAGTCTTTGGGGGGAGCAGCGGCACCATCTCCTGCGCGACGGCCCGCAGAAGCGTCGGCTGCGCCTCGAAGCGGTACTTGTCGAAGTACTCGGTCGCGACCTGGCCCGAGCGCAGGGTGAACGATCCGTGCAGGCGGCAGGTCCGATCGATCTCGGCGGCCAGGAGGGTGCGATCCACGCCTTCGATGATGCCCGAGCGGGCGCGGCGGGGTGGTTGGCGCGGCGGTGCGGCTGTGGTAGCCGGCCGCTGCGGAACGCCTCGCGAGGAGGCGGGCGCAGCAAATGGGTGCGTTCGCCTTGTAGCGTGGGTGTGTCCCCGTAGCCCAACCGGCAGAGGCAGGCCACTTAAAATGGCACCAGTGCGGGTTCGAGTCCCGTCGGGGACACATCGCTCACCGCCCCCGGCGAGCGAAGGCGACCGCCGGACCGGCGCTTCGCGGCCCGAGCCCACGTCAACCGCCCTGGTTGCACGGGAATGCCGGGAACCGTTGATGCGTCATAAACGTCGAATCGTGCAACGTATCGCCCGCAGGCGACCCTAGACGTGGAAGGCATCAGCCACATGAGCAACCCGGTCTTCGACCGCATCGACAACGTCAGTCGCCGCGGCGGCTACGCGAGCTTCGGACGGGGGCAGTCGAACCAGCAGCAGTACGGCCAGCAGGCCCCCCAGTACGGCCAGTACGGCCAGCCGCAGGACATGAGCGCCCGGCAGCTCGACGACATGTACAACCAGCCGGCCGCCGGCCCGGTGCAGACCGGCCGCGTGACCGTCGACGACGTCGTCATGAAGGCCCTCGGCCTCTTCGGCATCATGCTCGTCACGGCCGGCGCGGTCTCCTTCGTGGTGCCCGGGCTCAGCCCGGCCATCATGCTCCCCTCCATCATCGTCACGCTCGTGCTGGGCTTCGCGGTCGCGCTGAAGAAGACGATCAGCGTGCCGCTCATCGTGGCCTACGCGTTCTTCCAGGGCCTGCTCGTCGGCTCGGTCACCACCATCTACGGCAACGCGTTCGGATCGGGCGTCGTCACCACCGCCGTCGTCGCCACCCTGTCGGTGTTCGTCGCGATGTTCGCCGGCTGGAAGTTCGGCATCGTCAAGGTGACCAGCAAGTCGCGCCGCATCTTCACCCTCGCGATCTTCGGCTACCTGATCTTCGCGCTGGCCAACCTCGGCGCGGCGTGGATCTTCGGCGCCAACAGCGGCTGGGGATTCTTCGCCTTCGGTTCACCGATCTCCATCGGCATCTCCTTCCTCGCCGTCGGCCTCGCCTCGTACTCGCTGGCGATGGACTTCGACTCGATCGACCGCGCGGTCGCCGCGCAGCTGCCGCAGAACTACAGCTGGCTGCTCGCGCACGGCCTGCTCGTCACGGTCGTCTGGCTGTACCTGGAGATCCTGCGCCTGGTCGCGCAGCTGCAGGGCCGCGACTGACATGACCGACCCGGTGCCCCCAGCGGCCCGGAGAGAACTGGAGCGCCTGGCCCGGCGGTGGCAACAGCTGCCGCTGGACCGGGCGCTTCAGTGTGTCCCGGCCGTGCGCGAGGTGGCGCAGCGCTTCGCCGACACCGGGCCGCACCCCGGCGAGCTGCCCGACCTCGGGCCCGCCGTGCTGCTCGATCAGCTCACCGTCACGGCGTACGACCTCGCGGCATCCGGCAAAGCCGACATTCTGGAGCCCGAACTGACCCGTCTGCGCCGAGACGTCGGCTAGCGACCGGGTCGCACGGACCGTCCGCGGGAGCCCGGCACGAGGTCGAGACGAGGTCGGCATACATACTCGCCCGTCTCGCCAGGACGCCGCGGTAAATGCGCTGCTCACAGGCGTGCGTCAGATCCCTGCGAGGGGACCCGGAGCGAGTATGTAGGCCAAGTTCGTCTCGGGGCGGAGAAACAGGTGCTGGGTGCAGGCCCGAACCGGCCGCTAGCCGCGCGAACTGGAGGCGGACGACTCGCGCCGACCGTCGCGACCGCGCGGACCGCCGCGACCGCTCGCGAAACCCGCTCAGGAGAGGCGTTCGAGGATGATGGCCATGCCCTGGCCGCCGCCGACGCACATGGTCTCGAGGCCGAACTGGGCGTCGCGGGCGGCGAGCCCGTTGAGGAGGGTGGTCGTGATGCGGGCCCCGGTGGCGCCGAACGGGTGGCCGAGGGCGATCGCGCCGCCGTGCACGTTGAGCTTGTCGAAGTCCATCTCGAGGTCGTCGGCGCACGGCAGCACCTGGGCGGCGAAGGCCTCGTTGATCTCGTAGAGGTCCATGTCGCCGATCGACATGCCGGCCCGTCGCAGCGCGGTGCGGGAGGCCTCGACGGGGCCGAGCCCCATGATCTCCGGAGACAGCCCGCTCACCGCCGTCGACACGATCCGCGCCAGCGGGGTCAGCCCGAGCTCCTTCGCGCGAATGTCGCTCATGACGACGAGCGCGGCGGCACCGTCGTTGAGCGGGCAGCAGTTGCCCGCGGTGACCGTGCCGTGCTCGCGGAAGACCGGCTCCAGTGCGGCGATCTTCTCCAGCGTGACGCCGGGCCGGGGGCCGTCGTCGGTGGCGACGACCGAGCCGTCGGGCAGCGTCACCGGCGTGATCTCGCGCGCGAAGAAACCGTCGGCGACCGCCTGCTCGGCGCGGTTCTGGCTGGTCACGGCCCACTCGTCCTGGCGCTGCCGGCTCACCCCGCGCAGCGTCGCGACGTTCTCGGCGCTCTGGCCCATCGCGATGTAGACGTCGGGCAGCAGCCCCTCGTCGCGCGGGTCGGTCCACGTGGCGTTCTGCGCGGCGATACGGGCGGTGCGCTCGGCGGCCGGAGCGAAGGCCGGGTCCTGCAGGTCGGGGGACGACAGGGGCGTGCCGGACTGCGGGTAGCGCGAGACGCATTCGACGCCGGCGCTGACGAAGACGTTGCCCTCGCCGGCCTTGATCGCGTGGTAGGCCATGCGGGTGGTCTGCACCGACGAGGCGCAGAACCGGTTGATGGTCGCGGCCGCCAGCCCGTCGAGGCCGAGGCGCACCGCGACGACACGCGCGAGGTTGTAGCCCTGCTCGCCGCACGGCTCGGCGCACCCCAGGTACAGGTCGTCGATGGAGACGGGGTCGAGCCCCGGCAGCTGCCCCAGGGCGGCCGAGATCACCTGCGCAGACAGCTCGGCGGGATGCATCGTCGCCAGGGATCCCTTGACGGCGCGGCCGATGGGGCTGCGCGCGGTCGAGACGATCACCGCTTCGGGCACTGTGCCTCCCAGTCTCGGGCGTGCAGGTTACGTCCAGGTCACTCGCGATGCTATCGCCGCACGCGGGCCGGTCAGGCCGGATGTCACAAACCGATAAACCCGGAGATTCCGGCGCCGGTGCGTGGCGAGCCCGGCTCGTCCGCCTCGTCGTCCTCCAGGGGAGGCCCGTCGGGTCGGCGACGCCGCAGCAGCCGAGCCACCCTACCTCTGCGCCGCGGGTCGGTGGCCGGGGACACCTCGGTGCCGGGGGAGCGGGCGGCGCGGTCGGCGGCGTCGTCGAGCGAGGAGACGCCCTCGCCGCGCAGGCGGTCCGGGTCGCGGTCGGTCTCGTCGGGCCACAGGCCCAGGGCAGCGCACACGCTGGGCAGGAGCGCCGCTGCGGCGCGGGCGTATCCGGCCGCGGAGGGATGAAACCGGTCGGTGCTGAACATGACCTCCGGACTGGACAAGAAGTCGGGGGCCAGCAGGTCGCCGAGGGAGACGGTGCGGCCGCCGGCCTCGACGACGGCCACCGTCTGCTCGGCAGCGAGGTCGCGGCTGAGGATGCGCACGACGGAGCGCAGCGGTTGCGGAACCGGCTCGATGGTGCCGAGATCCGGGCAGGTGCCGACGACGACCTCGGCGCCCGAGGCGCGCAGCCGGCGCACCGCCTCCGCGAGGTCGCGCACGGACTCGCTGTGGTCGATGAGATGCGTCACGTCGTTGCCGCCGACCGTGACGAGCGCGACGTGAGCGCTCGGTACCGCCTCCAGGGCGCGGTCGACCTGCCCCGCGAGCCATGAGGATTCGGCGCCCACCTGCGCGACGTTGGTCAGCCGCACCGGGCGGCCGGTCAACGCCGCGACGCCGACGGCCAGGACGCCGCCGATCGTCTCGAAGCGCGAGTCGGCGCCGAGCCCCGCGGCGAGGCTGTCGCCGAGCACGACGAGGTCGAGGGCCGGGCCGTGACCGGTGCCGTAGGTGTCGGAATCGTCCGGGGCCTCCTCGAACGGCTTGCCGACGGTACGCCGGGCGATGCGCGCCTCGGCCTTGAGCACCCCGTACCCGACGAGGCCGGCGGCGCCCAGGCCCGCCGCGCCGAGACCGCCTCCGAGGGCGGCCGCCGCGGCCACGTGTCGTGTCCTGCGCAGCAGGCTCATGCCCATCCTTCCCGGTCTCGGCCGACCCGGTTCACTGCGAACTCCTCGGCCTGTCGGTCAACGCGGCCGCGGGCGCGGAGGGTTCCGCTCGCCGCCGGTCGATGCGCGCTCGTCGCCGGTCGATGCGGGCTCGTCGGGCTCGTCGGCGCTGCGCGGGGCGGGCACTGCGGCGTCACCGGTCACCGCGCTCGGTCCGGCGGCCGGAGCGTCTGCGGCCGAGGCACCCGAGGCATCCGAGGCATCCGAGGCATCCGAGGCGGCCGGCTGACCGCCGGCTCCGTGCTCGGGCTGGAGCTCGGGGGCGGTCTCGCGGGCGGCGCGGCGGAAGGCGCGGTACCACAGCGGCAACACGAAGGCCTCGGCGAACGCCATGCCCCAGGCCGCGCCGACCGCGTCGCCGAGGTAGGCGCCGCCGAGCACGGCGATGATGATGACCGGCGTCTTGGAGAGGTTGATGCGGAAGGTGACCGCGGCGCGACCCAGCCCGTAGAGCACCCCGGCGAGGCCGTTGGCCAGCGAGGAGAACAGCGACGAGATGCCGAGCGGCACGAGCACGCCCGCGGCGCCCGCCCAGGAGTCGCCGAACAACTCGACCCCCAGCCAGTCGGGGATGACCAGGAGCACCGCCACGTAGACGATCGTCGCGCTGCCCATCACCCCGGAGACGGCGTGGCCGGCGAGCAGCCGCTGCTGCGCGGTGAGGTGGGTGCGTCGGGCGATCTCGGGCACCGTGAAGTTGAAGCAGGCGCCGCCGAGCACGTTGAGCGGGCCGAGGAGGGTCTGGGCGGCGCGGATCGAGCCGACCGCCTGCTGGCTGGCGATGCCGCCGACGAGCAGGGTCGAGAACTGCGAGGCCCCCAGGCCGAGGAAGTACTCGGCGAGCAGGTAGCGCACGAGGTCGCGCACCTCGACGAGCCAGGCCCATCCGGCGCCCAGCCGCGGCACCGCCTTGAGCAGCACCATGCCGACGATTGCGGCGAGCGCCGCCGAGGCGCCCCAGGCGAGGATCAGCTCGTGCACGTGGGTGCGGCCGGCGAGGATCAGCACGGCGAGCGCGCCGAACTGCACGACGGTCCAGATCGTGTCGATGACGACGGCACCCCAGGCCTTGCCGATGGCGAAGAACGCGAGGCGCTGGGAGTCCTGCAGGAGCAACCCGGGCAGACACACGGACAGCGCGAGCAGCGCGGCCTCCAGGGCGCCGGAGGCGGGCAGCGCGGCGACGGCGCACGCGATGCCGCCGATCACGCCGAGGACGACCGCGAGCCCGTGCGAGCGCGCCACCGCCTCCCGCTGGCGGTCGGGATCGGCTGCGGCGTACCGGATCTGCAGCGGCTGGCCGACCACCGAGCGAGTCAGGGCGATGCCGATGCCGAAGACGACGAACGCGACGGAGAACGCCCCGAAGGTGGGCGCGTCGACCGACCGGGCGACGACGATCGACAACAGCACGTTGCTGGCCGCCGACAGGATCTGGTCGCCCAGGTTCCATCCGCCCTTGCGCATGGCGCTGAGCAGTTTTCCCACGGTCTTCTCCCCCTGATATGCCCGTGACGTGCGTGAAGCCCCCTGGCGCGGGCGCAGTCCCGAACCGGGCGCCAGTCTAGCCGCGGGCGGCGTATACGTCGGTCTGCCGGTGTTGTCCACCCACCGTGCTACCGTCGAATGGGATTGCTGGTAGCGGCGTTACGCACGCGCCGCGGGGGGAAAGACGGATACATGGGCTTGAAAGTCGTGCTGCGCTCGTACGGGGGAGACAACGACAAGGGGCGCCCCGAGTTCTATTCGAAAGACCTGGTCGTCGCGTCGTTCGTGCGCGCGGCCCGCGCGGCCAGTGAGGTCGAAGACATCGAGGTGTTCTTCGTCAACGACGGCCCGATCCCGCGGCTGCGCCTGAACTTCATGGAGCGCTGCGGCAGGGTGCTGCAGATTCCGGACGGTCCGGTCGGCATGCGCGACAGCTATCGCTACGGCCTCGACATGCCGCAGAAGTATGGCTGGAGCGACGACGACATCGTCGCCTACGTCGAGGACGACTACCTGCTCGTCGAGCACGCGTTCACGACGCTGATCGAGGGTGCCCGGGCGCTGCCGGAGGCGTCGTACTTCGCGCTCACCGGCTCCCGGCCCACCGACTACGACGACCCCGCGCAACAGCGCCTGCACGGCCTGCCGCGGGGGTGGCGGCCGCTGCCGGACCGAGTGGTGGGGGACGACACGTGGATCCACGTGCTCTCGGTCGCGAGCACGTTCGCGGCGCGCGTCGGGCCGTTGCGCGCCGACCGCGACATCTTCGAACAGTGCATGCGGCCGTTCCGCAATCGCTACCTCGATCATGAGACGTGCCTGCTGTACCAGGGGGTCGTGCCCTACCGCGGCACCGAGTTCTTCTTCGGCCTCCCGGGCGACTTCGTCCCCGGCGTGCGCGGCGTGCTGCGCGCGAGCGCCCTCGTGCCGTACCGCGTGCTGCTCAACCGGCGGGCCCGCCGGCAGCGCACGCCGCACCTGCTCTACGCCGTGCAGCCGAGCGTGGCGACCCACCTCGAGGTGGCGATGATGAACCCCGCGCGCGACTGGGAGGCGGAGGCGGAGGCCGTCACCGACTGGGCGCGGCTGCAGGGCTACGAGGTCACGCCGCTGTCGGCGCAGCAGCGTTCGCACGCCTGAGCCGTTCGCTGCGATTTCGCTGTGATCAGGCGAGCGAGAGGAAGAGCTTCTCCATCGCCTCGACGTCGAGCGCCTCGCAGTCGTCCTGCGCGGTCAGGCACTGGCGCATACCGATGGAGATCATCGCGAAGCCGGCGCGGTCGAGGGCCCTGTTGACGGCGGCGAGCTGCGTGACGATGTCGCGGCAATCGCGGCCTTCCTCGATCATCTTGACGATGCCACCGAGTTGACCCTGGGCGCGCTTGAGCCGGCGGGTGACGACCTCCATGTCGGTGGGGTCCAGTTGCATGTTTCCTCCTCGCCGGTGCCGAACGCCCATCATACCCACGGGGGTATGGGCCTGCCGTGAGCTCAGGCGGGGGGTTCCACCGACGTCTGCGCGGGCACCTCGTCCTGGCGCAGCAGCCCGATCTGGCAGGTGAGCCCGTTCGGCCCGTGGTTGCAGTAGCCGCCGGGGTTCTTCTGCAGGTACTGCTGGTGGTAGTCCTCGGCGAGGTAGAACGGGCCGGCCCCACGGTCACCGTCGCTCGCCGCGAACGGGCCCAGCTCGGTGCTGATGGCGCCGTAGCCGTGCCGGTCGAGCTCGGCCTGGAAGGCGTCGCGGGTGGCGAACGCCGCGTCGCGCTGCTCCTCGGTGGTCCAGTAGATCGCCGAGCGGTACTGGGTGCCGACGTCGTTGCCCTGACGGTTCGCAGTCGTCGGGTCGTGGTTCTCCCAGAACTCCTTGAGCAGCTCGGCGGCGCTCACCCGAGCCGGGTCGTAGACCACGCGGACCGCCTCGGTGTGGCCGGTGCGACCGGTGCAGGTCTCCTCGTACGTCGGGTTGGGCGTGTAGCCGCCGGTGTAGCCGACCGCGGTGGAGATCACCCCGGGCACCCGCCAGAAGATGCGCTCGGCTCCCCAGAAGCAGCCCATCGCGAGGTAGAGCGTCTGGGCGCCGGGCGGAAACGGCCCGTCCAGGGGTGCGTCGAGCACGAGGTGGCGCGGCGCCAGGCCCGCCATCGGCGTCTCGCGCCCGGGCAGGGCGTCCTGCGGGCTGACCATCGTCGTCGTGCGGCCGAATCCGAACATGTCCCGCTCAACGCGCGAAGCGGCCGTGAACTTCCCGCGCCGAACTTCCCGTGGCGAACTTCCCGTGGCGAACTTCCTGCGCCGAACTTCCTGCGCCGAACTTCCTGCGCCGAACTTCCCGTGGCGTGCGCGTGGCTGACCGGCTGCGGCGCGGCGGGTGCGGCACACTGCGCAAGAGGTCGTCGGGCGCGCGGGCCGCTGCGTTCCCGCCCGACGAGACCGCCTCGACCGGCCGGGGGGCCGTCTGCTGCGGGAGCCGGGTGCACCCCGACGAGAGGAAACCCCATGACCGTGCCACTGTCGAGTCGCCCGCGGGCCCGGTTCGCGCGCTCCCCGCTGACGGTCGTCTGCGGCGCCGCCGTGCTCGGCGTGCTCGCGGCCGGGTTCGCGCCCGCCGCCTCGGCGGCGTCCGCCACGTCTGACACCGCCTCCGGTCAGCGCGAGAACTCCCTGGCCGTCGGCGATCTTGCGTTCGTCGGCGTCGCGGTCGCGACGCTGTGGTCCCAGCCGGGCCTGGCGCGAGCGATCGACGCCCCCGCGCTGAGCAACCCCGTGGACCTGCGGGCCTGGAACCTCAACCTGCAACACACCGCCTCCCGGGAATGGCTCTCGGACGGCGGCAAACTCGAGACCCAGGCGCTGCTGGGCACGCCGGTTCAGGTGACGGCCGTCGACGGCGACTGGGTGAAGGTGGTCGTCGAGGGGCAGCCGACGCCGCGCGACGAACGCGGCTACCCGGGCTGGGTGCCTGCGGTGCAGCTCGTCGAGAACACGAGCTACGACACGCTGCGCGCCACCGGGCGACGGGCCGTCGTCACCGGCCTGACGACCTGGCTCACCAAGGACGCCGCCGCCCGTAACCGTACGACCGAGATCAGCTTCAACACCGAGCTGCCGGTCGTCGGCTCCCGGCCCGGCCGCGTCAAGGTGGCGCTGCCCGACGGGTCGCGCCGCTGGGTGAGCGCCGGGGACGTCGACGTGCGCACGCCCGACCAGCAATTGCCCCGCCCGAGCGGCCAGGACATCGTCGACACCGGCAGCCGCTTCCTCGGGCTGCGCTACCTGTGGGCCGGCGTCTCGGCCTTCGGGTTCGACTGCTCCGGGTTCACGTACTCGGTGTTCCGCGCCCACGGCATCACGATCCCGCGCGATTCCGGGCCGCAGTCACGCTCCGGGGAGGCGGTCGCCCGCGAGAACCTGCGACCCGGTGACCTCGTGTTCTTCGCCGGGCCCGGGGGAGTGGGGCGCGTGCACCACGTCGCGATCTACGCCGGAGACGGCAAGATCCTGCACTCGCCGAACTCCGCCCGCAACGTCGAGCTCATCGACCTCGATCGGTTCGACGTCGACAAGGAGTATGCGGGGGCGCGCCGGTATCTGTGACGCGAGCCGGGACGTGAACGCGGCCCGCACCCGGGTGGGCGCGGGCCGCGTGTCGCAGGCGGGGCCGCGGGCGGCGCGTCGTCAGCCGCGGTAGGGGCTGGCCGCGAGCACCTTGACGGTGATCATCTTGCCGTTGGGGGCCTCGTAGGTGGCCTCGTCGCCGGCCTTCTTGCCCATGATGGCGCCACCGAGCGGCGACTTCTCCGAGTAGACGTCGATGTCCTCGCCCTGGATCTCGCGGCTGCCGAGCAGGAAGCGCATCTCGTCGCCGAACATGTCGATGGTGACGACCATGCCGGGCTCGACCACACCGTCGTCCGGCGGCGGCTCGCCGACGACGGCGTGCTCGAGAAGCTGTGTGAGCTGGCGGATGCGGGCCTCCATCTTGCCCTGCTCCTCCTTGGCCGCGTGGTAGCCGCCGTTCTCCTTGAGGTCGCCCTCCTCACGGGCCGCCTCGATTCGTTTCGAGATCTCGGTGCGGCCCTCGCTCGACAGACTGTCGAGCTCCGCCTTGAGGCGGTCGTACGCCTCCTGGGTGAGGTAGCTCGACTGGGTCGGGACTTCGGACACGGGACTACTCCTTGGTGATATGCGTCACGACCGCCACGGCCTCTGCGTGGCGGTCGCCTGTGCATTGCTGCAGTGTGCTGCGGTCGGGCCCGCGGTTGGCGCGGGTGCCGCTTTGTCGGCCTGCCCGTTGGTCACGGATGATGTCGACCGCTGGCGGGCAGCGGACCCACGGGTATTCCCCGCGGGCGCTCGACATCCCGGCGGCGCAGGACGTTGAAGTATCCGACTATATGCCCCCGACGGCGGCACGGCATGCAAGTCCCGGCGTCAACGGGCTCGAGCCAGACCCTCGCGGAGCGCCGCGCGGCCCTGCGACCAGCCGGAATTCACGCCGTTCGGGGCGGCCCACCCACCGGTCGACGGCCCGTCACTGCTCGGCGCAGGTGCGTACCGTGCCGATCACGGCGAGGCTCGTCGTGCGGATCCGCGTCTGCGTGATGGTGCTGAGCTGGCCGGACGGCCCAACGGTCACCTGCATGCGGCCGACGACGCCGTGGTTGGTCTCCTGCGCCAGCACGGTGCACACGGCCGTCATGTCCCGCGGCTTGGTCACCTCGAACCGCACGTCTACGGTCTGGTCGTCGACCACGTCATACGAGACGTCCCGCCAGTTCGGTTTCGTGGCCGTCGCCGCCAGCGCGAACCACACCCCCACCGCGGTGCCGAGGAGCCCGAGGATCACGCCGACGACGACGAACCGGCGGCGGGCCGCGCTCAGCGAGCGCCACGCCTCCCGGATGCGTGGGCCGGTGCCGGCCCGCACCTCCTCCGACTCCAGCGACTCCAGCGACTCCTCCGACTCCAGCGACTCGACGCCGTGCTCACCAGGCACACCAGGCACACCGTGCTCGCCGGGAGCCGGGTCGGTGCTCGAGCCGGCTCTGGCGCTGCGGTGCTCGCGCGGGTCGTCACGGGGGGCCACGCCGTCACTGTACGCGCGCGCGCCGAGGCGCCGCCGAAGGGTCGTGTCGGGGCGCGGTGACACAATGGGCGGCAGCGTCGCCTGGTGCCGCCCGGGCGAGCCGACCCGTCACCGCAGTCACCTGCACCGATACCCCCGAGGAGCCCACTGCGTGAGCGAACCCCTGCGACTGCTTGCCGTGCACGCCCACCCCGACGACGAATCGAGCAAGGGTGCCGCGACCATGGCGCACTACGTCGCGCGCGGCGACGACGTTCTGGTCGTGTCGTGCACCGGCGGCGAACGTGGTGACGTGCTCAATCCGCGGCTCAAGGACGACCCCGACGTCATGGCCGACCTGCCGGCCTTCCGGCGCCGCGAGATGGCCCGCGCCCAGGAGATCCTCGGCGTGCGGCACGCCTGGCTCGGGTTCGTCGACTCCGGACTGCCCGAGGGCGACCCGCTGCCGGCGCTGCCGGACGGGTGTTTCGCCCTGCAACCGATCGAGGTCACCTCGGAGGCGCTCGCGCGGGTCATCCGCGAGTTCCGCCCGCACGTCGTCACGACCTACGACGAGGACGGCGGGTACCCGCACCCCGACCACATCATGTGCCACGTCGTCACGGTCGCCGCGTTCCGCGCGGCGGGCAACCCGAGCGCGTTCCCGGAGGCCGGCGCCCCGTGGCAGCCCCTCAAGCTCTACTACAACCAGACCCTGTCGGGGGCCCGGGTGCGCGCCTTCCACGAGGCGATCCTCGCCAGCGGGCAGGTGTCGCCGTTCGAGCAGTGGATGGAGCGTTGGAAGGACCGGATCGACCGGCCGACGACCACCCGCGTGCCGGTCGGTGACCACTTCGAGACGCGCAACCAGGCCCTGCTCGCGCACGCGACGCAGATCGACCCCGACGGCACCTGGTTCGGCGTGCCGCTGGACGTCGAGCGCGAGGTGTGGCCCACCGAGGACTTCGAGGCGGCGCTGTCGTACGTGCCGATCGCCGACGGCGAGGACGACCTGTTCGCCGGGCTCGGTGACGGCCGGAACGCCGACGACCTGGCGGCCCGAGCGCTGGCCGGTGAGCTTCCCGTCGTGTACGACGAGATCAAGGAGAAGGAGGCCTGACATGGGCAACTACAACCAGAGCATCAGCGCGGGGCTGGGCGGCTTTCTCGCGGCATTCCTGCTCGGCTGCGCGCTCTGGCTGCTCATGCGGAACATGAACAAGCACCTGCGCAACGTCGCCTACCAGGAGGAGCGCGAGCGCGCCCGGGCCCAGGCCGCCCGGGAGGCGCGCGCGACGGGCGGCGCGGCAGCCGCCCCGGGTGAGGTCGATGCCGGCGGGGAGCGAGCGGCCGGATCGGTCGACTCTGACGGCTCGGACGACCCTGACGACTCGGATGAGTCGGTGCAGACCCGGCCGCGGAGCCTGGCGGCCGGCTATCCCAAGGACGCGACCGAGCCGACCCGCGAGCGCTGAGCCCGGCTCGGCAGGCTCGTGACGGCTCGCGCCGCGCGTTGTCGCTTTGTCGCGGTGCGCTGCGGCGCCTTTCGGTGTGCAGTGCGGGACGGAGCGGCGCCGCCGCGGTCAGGTCTGCAGCGCGGAGCCGGAGGAGACGACCACGGCCGCGGCGGCGAAGTGCGCGGCGAACGCCGCGATCGTCAGCGCGTGGAAGATCTCGTGGAAGCCGAACAGCCGCGGCGAGGGGTCCGGGCGACGCAGCCCGTAGACGATGCCGCCGAGGGTGTACAGCACGCCGCCGGCCACGATGAGGCCGAGCACCAGCGCGCCGCCGGAGCGGTAGAACGGTTCGACGTAGAAGATCGCGACCCAGCCCAGGCCGATGTAGATCGGTGTCGACAGCCAGCGCGGCGCCGACACCCAGCAGACCTTGAAGACGACCCCGGCGCACGCGCAGACCCAGATGATGATCAGCAGCGTGCGGGCTTGGCCGGTGGGCAGCAGCGTCATCGCGAAGGCGGTGTACGTGCCCGCGATGATGAGAAAGATGTTCGCGTGGTCGAGCCGCTTGAGGAGTCGGTGCGCCGGTGGCCGCCAGCGGCCGCGGTGGTAGAGCGCGGAGGTGCCGAAGAGGAGCGCGGCGGTCGCGACGAAGATCGCGACGCCGATGCGGCCGCGTTCGGTCGGGGTGGTGGCGACGAGCGCGAGGCCGGCGAGGACGACCAGCGGGAACGCGGTCGCGTGCAGCCAGCCCCGCAGCCGCGGGCGGACGGCATCGACGATCTCGGCGGCCGACTCGATCGCCGAGCCGAGGCGCCCGTCGCGTAGTTCCTGCACGGCGTCCCCGGCGTGCGTGCGCACCCGGTCGAGGGTCTCGTGCTCGTCGCAGAACTCCTGCGATCGGTCAGGCCCGTGGTGGGGCGCGGTGTCGCGAGCGTGGCTGACCATGACTTGAGACTAACTTACGCAACCGTAGGTTAGCGAACGGCTGGGGTGTGCCGGACGGCCAGGCGGTGAACGCTTCGGACGTCCGGGCGGGGGCGCGCCCCGGTCGTAACCGCGTCCGCGACGCGCCGCCGAGAAAGCGCCGACGCGCCGCGCGACGCGTCGACCGCCGCCCTCCGACGCGCGGGTGTCGTTCGGCGCGTTGACAAATCCGAGCGCATCCGCCCCGTCGTGCTTGGCCGGTCGGCGCGCGCCGCGGAGGTAGGTTGAGCGCCGAGCGATGCGTGCAGTCGGGTGCGAGGGGAGGGCGTGCGTGGACCTGTCTCATCTGCTGTACAGCGCCTATGAGCGTCGGCTCATCGGTGACCTGCCGGCGGATCGGCTCCCGCGGCACGTCGGGGTCATGCTCGACGGCAACCGCCGCTGGGCCCGGGAGAAGGGAGCCGGCACGGCCGAGGGCCACCGGGCCGGTGCCGACAACATCGAGCCGTTCCTGCAGTGGAGCGAGGATCTCGGGATCGAGATCGTCACGCTGTGGCTGCTGTCGACCGACAATCTCAACCGCTCGCCCGACGAGCTCGCGCCGCTGCTGGCGATCATCGAGGACGTCGTCGAACAGCTCGCGCTGCACCAGCGGTGGCGCCTCAACATCGTCGGTGCCGTCGACCTGCTGCCGGAGCGCACCGCCTCCCGGCTCACGGCGGCCGCGGCGTCGACGACGGGCGTGCAGGGGCTCGTCGTGAACATCGCGGTGGGCTACGGCGGCCGTCAGGAGATCGCGGACGCCGTGCGCGGCATGCTGCGGGAGGCGGCGGCGCAGGGCCGCACGCTCGAGGAGGTCGCGGCGTTGGTGCGGATCGAGCACATCGCGGCGCACCTGTACACGAAGGGTCAACCCGACCCCGACCTCGTCATCCGCACCTCGGGGGAGCAGCGGGTCGGCGGCTTCCTGCTGTGGCAGTCGACGCACAGCGAGTTCTACTTCTGCGAGGCGTACTGGCCGGACTTTCGCCGGGTCGACTTCCTGCGCGCGCTGCGGGCCTACGCCGACCGGGAGCGCCGGTTCGGCTCATGACACTGGACGCGCCCACATCTGCCTGCGCCTGCCCGACTCTGCCCGGATGTACCCGGAAAACCCATGCGCAAAGGATGTATGGCGTTTGAATAGACATCATCGAGCGTCTGCTGGACACTGGTGAGCAAATCCACACGTCTAAGCGAACGGATGCGGGGGCGTAGCCGTTCGAGTGTGCAGCAGCTGTCCGTGTCGTCGCCGTGCCCAGCCCGCGACGAGAAGCGGGAGAGGAGTGGTCCGGGGGCGTGACCCAACTGGACGAGCGGCCGACCGGTGGCCGGCGCGAGCGCGCCGCGACCACGCCCACGCGACCGACGATCGGCAACACGACGAACACCACCTCCACCCAGCAGCGACCCGAGCCGCGGGCGCGCCTGGACGGCTGGTGGGCCCAGGGCGTCTCCTGGTGGCGCCTGGCGATCGCCGACCTGCGCCTCGCCTGGAGTTTCGTCTACGTGCGCCACGGCGTGTGGGGCATGATGCTGCTCGCCGTCGCCGCGATGACCCCGGCGTTCCTGCCGCCCGACCTGTGGGTGCTCGACCGGCTCGGCCTGCAGTGGCTCGAGGACGGCGCCGGCCGCGTGCTGAGCACCGGCCTCATTCTCGGTGGCCTCGCGCTGCTGTTGCACGCCTGGCTGCGGCTGCGTCCCACGCCCGACCGGCCCACCGCGCCGACCTCGGCGTGGTTTCTGTGGAGCCTGCCGCTGCTGCTCGCGCCGCCCCTGTTCAGCCGCGACGCCTACAGCTACGCGGCCCAGGGCCTCATCGTCGGCCGCGGCATGGACCCGTACACGACCGGCCCCATCTCGGTGCCCGGCGAGTTCGCCGACAACGTCGACCCGGTCTGGCTGTTCACTCCCGCGCCCTACGGTCCGCTGGCGCTGCAGATGCAGCACACGGTCGTCGACCTCACGTTCGGCAACGCCTACGTCGCCGCGGTGGCGATGCGGGTGCCGGCCGTGCTCGCCGTCGCGGTCCTCGCGATCGCGTTGCCCCGGCTCGCGGCCCGGCTCGGGCGGTCCGAACAGGGGGCGCGCTGGCTCGGCGTGCTCAACCCGCTCGTGCTCATGCACCTCGTCGGCGGCGCCCACAACGACTCCGTGATGATCGCCCTCGTCGCCGTCGGTCTGCTGCTCGCCCTCGACGGCCGGATCGCCTGGGCCTGCGTGACGATCGCCGCCGCCGCCGGCTTCAAGCAGACCGCGATCTTCGCGCTCATCGCGGTCGCGGTCTTCGCCACTCGACGCGTCTTCGGTGCCGACCACACAACCGGCCAGTACCTGCGGGAGGCGGTCAAGGTCGGGATCGTCTCGCTCGCCGCCTTCACGGCCCTCACCGCGCTCAGCGGCCTGGGCTGGGGCTGGGTGCACAACATGTCGATCCCCATGCAGATGCGCTCGCTGCTCGCGCCCTCGACCCTGACCGGCTCGATCGGCGAGGTGCTGTTCGGTCTCCTGGGGTTCACCCAGGCGGCCGGGGTCGCCGTGCGGGTCGCCCAGACGCTCGGCACCCTCGCGACGATCGGCGCCATCGGCTGGCTCGCCCTGCGCGTCGCGCCGCGGCACCCGATCGGCGCCGTGACCGCTGCCTTCGCGGCCTTCGTCGTCGGCGGCCCGGTTGTGCAGCCGTGGTACGTGCTGCCGGTGCTCGCCCTGCTCGGCGCCACCACCGCCTCCCGCCGCAGCGTGCAGGCCGCCGTTTGGGCGACGATCTTTCTCGTCGGCTACAGCGCCTTCGACGTCGCGATGTCCAACGGATCCGCCGTGCTCGGCGCGGTCATCATGGGCTACGCGGTGTGGCGGCTCTGGCGCTCGCGCACCGACCTCGTCGACGCTCCGCTGGGCCCCGAGCCCCTGGCCGCCGGGCGGTCCGTGCCCGCCTGACGAGGGTGTATCGGCCCGGTGAACGATGGGCGACGCGCCGCGGCGCACTCGCGGTGAACCCGCACCTGCCCGTACCGTCGGTTCTGTCAGCGTCCGATCGGCACCCTCACGTCCCGGCGTCCCGATCGGTGACCCCGACCGGGACGCGCAGGAGTGGCCATGCCGGCACAGCGGCGTTCATTCGCGACCGACCTCGACGCGACCGCGACGCAGGCCAGGGCGACCACCCGGGACCGCCGCGAGACACCGGAGGCACCCGCGCGTCGCCCGCAAGGACGGCCGGGCGGCCGGCGTCGCCCCGGTGAGTCCGGTGAGTCCGGCGCCCCGGAGGCGGTGGCGCAAACCGACTCCGACCTCGCCGCCGACGACGGCGAGGGCCGCAAGACGTACGTGCTCGACACCTCGGTGCTGCTCTCGGACCCGCGGGCGATCCTGCGGTTCGACGAGCACGACGTCGTGCTCCCGGTCGTCGTCATCACCGAGCTCGAGGGCAAGCGGCACCACCCGGAGCTGGGCTACTTCGCCCGGTCCGCGCTGCGGATGCTCGACGAGCTGCGGATCAAGGCGGGCCGGCTCGACCGGCCCGTGCCGATCGGCGAGGCCGGCGGCACCCTGCACGTCGAGCTCAACCACGGCGACGTCGCGGGCCTGCCGGTCGGTTTCCGGCTTGGCGACAACGACTCCCGCATCCTCGCGGTGGCCGCCAACCTCGCCGCCGAGGGCGCCGACGTGACGGTCGTCAGCAAGGACCTGCCGATGCGCATCAAGGCGTCGGCGATCGGCCTCGACGCGCAGGAGTACCGCGCCGAGCTGGCCGTCGACACCGGCTGGACGGGGATCGCCGAGTTGACGATCCCCGAGGCCGACATGAACACGCTCTACGAGCAGGGCCGGGTCGTCAGCGACGAGGCCGCCCAGCTGCCGTGCAACACGGGCCTCGTGCTGCACTCGACCCGCGGCAGCGGGTTGGGCCGCGTCGCCCCCGACGGCGCCATCCGGCACGTGCGCGGCGACCGCGACGCGTTCGGGCTGCACGGCCGCAGCGCCGAGCAGCGCATCGCCCTCGACCTGCTGCTCGACCCGGACATCGGCATCGTCAGCCTCGGCGGCCGCGCCGGCACCGGCAAGTCGGCGCTCGCGATGTGCGCCGGGCTCGAGGCGACGATGGAGCGGCGCCAGCACCGCAAGGTGCTGATCTTCCGGCCGCTGTACGCCGTCGGCGGCCAGGAGCTGGGGTACCTGCCCGGCACGGAGGCCGAGAAGATGGGGCCCTGGGCCCAGGCGGTCTTCGACACGCTCAGCTCGGTGGTCTCCACCGAGGTCGTCGAGGAGGTCATCGACCGGGGGCTGCTCGAGGTGCTGCCGCTGACCCACATCCGCGGGCGCTCGCTGCACGACGCGTTCGTCATCGTCGACGAGGCCCAGTCGCTGGAGCGCAACGTGCTGCTCACCGTGCTCTCCCGGATCGGGCAGAACTCCCGGGTGGTGCTCACCCACGACGTCGCCCAGCGCGACAACCTGCGGGTCGGACGGCACGACGGGGTCGCCGCGGTCATCGAGGCGCTCAAGGGCCGGCCGCTGTTCGCGCACGTCACGCTCACCCGCAGCGAGCGCAGCCCGATCGCCGCCCTCGTCACCGATCTGCTTGAGGGACTAGAGATCTGAGCCGCTGAGCGGCTCGCCGCGCACCGGGGAGGAACACCGGGCGCCGCGCGTCGTGACCGTCGCTGCGTCGTCTCGCAGCCGCGATCACGACCGCGGCGCCCGGTGTTTTATTACGTCCGGGTAACTGCCTGTGTTTGTGATCTTTTCGTGATTGGACGCCCGCTTTTCCGCAGCAACGTCCATTATTTGGGACGAAATCTGTGGTCATATTTGCTCTGCCGCAAGACTTAATGCCACAGTAAAGGCCAGATCACGATTCGATATCAACCCCTCAGGAGATCGATCATGCAGCTTCGCACCAGCACGAAGGCGCGGGAGGCGCGCCACGCTCGCCCCGCCCTCCGCCTCGGCGCGCGCCGGCCGGCCATGCTCGCGCTCTGCGTCGGCCTCCTCGGGGCGAGCGCGGGGTCC
>NZ_BCNQ01000068.1 GCF_001515525.1 Piscicoccus intestinalis NBRC 104926
CCCCGCGTGCTCGCCGGGGCCGCGCTCGCCGCCGTCGGGCTCGTCGTGCTCATCACGAGCGAGCGGGGCCTGTCGATGGCCTGGGACGTCGGGGTCGCGACCGCCGCCGTCATCGCCGGCCTCGGGCTCGTGCTCGCGCCGTGGATGGCCGGCTTCTGGCGGCGCTACGAGCGCGAGCAGACGGCCCGCATCCGGGAGACCGAACGCGCCGACATCGCGGCCCACCTGCACGACTCGGTGCTGCAGACCCTCGCGCTCATCCAGCGCACCGACGACCCCGCGATGGCCGCGCGGCTGGCCCGCGGTCAGGAACGCGAGCTGCGGGCGTGGCTGTACGGCGGCGCCGCCACCGCGGGCACCCTCGCCGGGGAGGTGGCGCGGGTCGCCCACGAGATCGAGGACACCCACGGCGTGCCGATCGACGTCGTCGTCACCGGTGACCGCGACCTCGACGACGCCGGCGACGTGCTCGTGCGGGCGCTGCGCGAGGCACTGCTCAACGCGGTGCGCCACGGGCGGCCCCCCGTCTCCGCGTACGTCGAGATCGGTGCCCGCGAGGCGGAGGCGTTCGTGCGCGACCACGGCACCGGCTTCGACCTCGACGACCTCGGCGACGTGCCGACGGACCGCCTCGGGGTGCGCGAGTCGATCGTCGGGCGCATGCAGCGGCACGACGGCACCGCCCGCTTCCGCCGGCTCGAGGAGGGCACCGAGGTCTCGCTGCGGCTGCCGTTCGAGGCGCCCGTTCCGGCCGGTCCGACCGAACACCCGCAGCGGCCGGACGACCCGGCCGGCGCAGCCCACCATGCCCACCCGAGCGGCCATCAGGGCCCCGACGACTCCGCTCGCGATCCGCGCGACGCGCCCGCATCCACCCAGGAGAGGCAGTGACCACACCCACCCCCACCTCCGGCACGATCCGCCTCGTGCTCGTCGACGACCACCGGATGTTCCGCAGCGGCGTCAAGAGCGAGCTCGTCGGCGACCTGGCCCGCGGCCTGGAGGTCGTCGGCGAGGCGGCCACCGTCGACGACGCGGTCGCGGTCGTCGCCCAGCAGCGGCCCGATGTCGTGCTGCTCGACGTGCACCTTCCCGGCGGAGACGGCCACGGCGGCAGCGACGTCATCGCCGGCTGCCGCACGCTGACCACCGAGACGGGAGCGCCGGTGCGCTTCCTCGCGCTGTCGGTCAGCGACGCCGCGGAGGACGTCATCGCGGTCATCCGGGCGGGCGCCCGCGGATACGTGACGAAGACGATCTCGCCGGGCGACCTCGTCTCGGCGATCCGGCGGGTCGCCGACGGCGACGCCGTGTTCAGCCCGCGGCTCGCCGGCTTCGTGCTCGACGCGTTCGGCGCCGCCGCCGGGGAGGTGGCCGAGGTCGACGAGGAGCTCGACCGGCTCTCGGCCCGCGAGCGGGAGGTGATGCGGCTCATCGCGCGCGGCTACCAGTACAAGGAGGTGGCCAAGGAGCTGTTCATCTCCGTCAAGACCGTCGAGACGCACGTGTCGTCGGTGCTGCGCAAACTGCAGTTGTCCTCGCGGCATGAGCTGACGGCCTGGGCGATGCATCGCCGCCTCGTCTGACGTCATCGCCTGGTCCGAGAGCCTGGTCCGAGAGTCGGGTCCGAGAGCCGGGTCCGAGAGCCCGGCGGGCAGCGGGACACCGACTCGGAGACGGGACACCTCGCGCTCGATAGCGCCGACTGGGTGTGTGCCCCGAGAGCGGCGTCACCGACTCCCCAACCCGGTCCGGTCGGCGGGCGAGCGCGTCGGCCGCTTGCTTAGGGTGGACCCATGGTCGCTACGTATCTGGCTCTCACCTGGGCACACTGGGGCGGACTCGCCCTCCTCGTCGTCGGTTACATCCTGTCGGTCAGCCGGGGCACGATCAGCGAGGTGATGGTCTGGGGCGCGCGGCTGCAGCTGCTGCTCGGGTTGATGCTCGTGGCGGCCGGTGAGATCGGCCAGGTCCGCGTGTTCGACCACATGATGATCGGCGTCAAGCTCGTCATCGCGCTGCTCGTCGTGGTGTTCGCCGAGATCTCCCGCGCCAAGGCCGCCAAGGGCCAGGGCAACCAGCTCTTCACGCACGCGGCCGCGGCCGCCACCGTGCTCAACGTCATCGTCGCCCTCGTATGGCTGTGACGTACGGCTGAGTTGATCACCCACCGACGAGAGAACCCCTCCGGAGTGTTCCGGAGGGGTTCTTTCGTGCTCGGCGTCAGCTGATCGTGGACTTCTCCCGCTCGGCCGCACGCTCGGCCTTCGTCGAGGCGCGCAGGCTGGTGATCGTGGTGATGGCCAACACGCCGACGATGACGCCGAGGGAGGCCAGGGTCGGGATGACCGGCACCCAGTCCCAGATGCCGTGGGCCCAGTGCATGACGAGCTTGACGCCGATGAACGCGAGGATGATCGACAGCCCGTAGCTGAGGTGCACGAGCTTGGACAGCGCGCCTTCGAGCACGAAGTACAGGGCGCGCAGGCCCAGGAGCGCGAACGCGTTCGTCGCGAACACGAGGTAGGCGTCGCCGGTGATGCCGTAGACGGCGGGCACGGAGTCGATGGCGAAGACGATGTCGGTGCCGAGGATCGCGACGATGACCAGCGCCATCGGGGTCAGCGCGCGACGGCCGCGGTCACGGACGCTCAGGCGGGTGCCGTGGTAGTCGTCGGTGACCGGGTAGAAGCGGCGCAGGATTCGCACGGTCCGCAGCTGGGAGACCTCGATCTCGTGGTCGGCGGGCGACATTGCGTCGCGCAGCAGCTTGACCGCGGTGGCGAGCAGGATGAGGCCGAAGAGCAGGAACGCCCAAGAGAAGTTCGCGATGAGCTGGGCGCCGACGGCGATGAAGATGGCCCGCAGCACGAGCGCGCCGGCGACGCCGATGAGCAGCACGCGCTGCTGCAGTTCGCGCGGCACGGCGAACGCGGCGAGCAGGAGCATGAAGACGAAGAGGTTGTCGACCGACAGCGACTTCTCGACGAGATAGCCCGTGTAGTACTCCAGGCCGATCTGGCCCCCGAAGGCGCTCCACAGGTAGACGCCGAACGCGACGGGAATCGCGATGTAGAAGGCCGACCAGCCGAGCGCCTCGCGCATCGAGACCTCGTGCGGTCGGCGGGTGATGATGAAGTCGAGCACGAACAGGGCGATGACGCCGCCGATCGTCAGCGCCCACAGCATGGGTGAGGCGATGGAGGCGGAGCCGCCGGACGCGGCGGCAGCGAGCATGGAAGAGGACATCACAGGAGAACCTTCGCGGTTGGGCTGTGAGGTCTCCTTCACCCGAACTCCGCTGAGGCGGATGAGAATCGGGCTCGCGCCGGGACGCCGTGGGACGTCGGAATGGCCGGTCGCGAAGGTTCGTGAAGTACTCCCCTCGACATCGAGATAACCAGGCGTTCCCGGGACGTGTCAACTTTCCGTTCGGTCTGTGGACTCCTCGGAGAGCATCGGCTGCTCCCAGGGCTCTCGGCAGGCTCCTATTCGGTGAGCCGGACGACGACGTCGGCGCGGTCGGCGGTCGCCGCGACGACCCGGGCGTTGGCCTCGTCGGAACGCAGCACCCACTCGCGGGCCGCCTGCGGACTGCGGCCGTGGCGGATGTGGCGGTCGATGAGGCGGTGTACCCGCAGGTCGGTGGCTACGTCGACGTACCAGCACTCGGTGAGGCAGGCGCGGGCCCGCTCCCACGAGGGGCCGTCGGAGAGCAGGTAGTTCCCTTCGGTGATGACGAGCGGGACCGTCGGGTCGACGCGGATCGCGCTGCCGATCGACTCCTCGAGCGAACGGTCGAAGTAGGGGGCGTAGACGATCTCGTCGGGGCGCTGATCGCGGAGCCGCGCGAGCAGCGCCGCGTAGCCGTCGGCGTCGAAGGTGGCGATGTTGCCCTTGACCTCGGCCAGGCCCTGCGCGCGCAGCTGGGTGTTGGCGAGGTGGAAGCCGTCCATCGGCACGACGACCGCGGCGCCGGGGCGCAGCGCCGTCACGATCGCGGCGGCGATCGTCGACTTCCCGGAGCCGGGGCCGCCGGCGATGCCCAGGACCGTGCGGGTGCCGCGAGCGGCGAGGTCGGCGGCGCGCTGCACCGCCTCCGGGAGGCGGGTGAGGACGGGTGTCTCGGGTGTGTCGGGTGTCATGGGGAGTCTCCTGGCCGGTGGGTCTCGCGGAGGTCGGCCAGCCAGGAGCGGGTGCCGCGGTGCGTGGTGGACCGGGTGGCGATCGTGGCGGCGGTCGACAGTGCCTGCGGGCGCTGGTCGATCGGGTCGGCCGGGTCGATCGGGCTGTCGGCGAGGCGGGTGGCGAGCCCCCAGGCGTAGGCGCCGTGGAGGGCGTCGCCGGCGGCGAGGGTGTCGACGACCTGCGTGGGTGGCACCTCGAGCTGACCGGTCCCGTGCGCGTGACGCCAGCGGATCGGCTCGGCGCCGTTGGAGATCGCCGCGAAGCGTGCGCCCGTGGCCAGCAGCGCGTCCAGGAGCGCGTCGGGGTCGTCGGCCGTGGTGGCTGGGGTCTCGAGACGGAAGGCCGCGGAGCAGATGATGTCGGTGCAGCGGGGGAGCAGCCGGGCCATCGGGGGTTTCCAGCGGCCGGCGTCGAGCACGACCGGCGGTCTCGTCGGCCTGCGGAAGGGGCCGGGCGGCTGGTCGAGCCCGTGGCGGTGCGTGTCGGTGTCGGCGGGCGCGCTGGCTTCGCCGTCGGCGTCGGCCTCCGTGAGCGTGTCGGTCTTGCCGTGGGTGTCGGCCTCTATACGCGTGTCGGTCTCGCCGGTTGCGCTGGTCTCGCTATGGGTGCCGGCCTCAGTGAGCGTGTCGGTCTCGCCGTGGGCGTCGGCCTCGGTGAGCGTGTCGGTTTCGTCGTGGGTGTCGGTCTCGGTGAGCGGGTCGGTTTCGGTGGGGGCTCCGGTTACACCGAGCGTGTCGGTCGGGCCGAGGGCCCGGGCCTCGGTGACCGCGTCGAGGACGGCGTGGGCGAGGTCGGGGTGGTGGCCGTCGATGAGGACGATGTCGACGGTCTCGTGGGCAAGGTTGTTCAGCCGCGGATCGTCGGGCGCTGGCGGGGTGCTCGCTCCGGCGTCGGTGGAGATGATCTGCCGGGCACCGGTTCCGGCGTCGACGGCGATGGCGGAGACCGCGGGCGTGTAGCCGGCGTCGGCGAGGTCGATGAGCCGCACGTTCTGGCGACGTAGGTCGTCGGCGACGAGACGGCCGAGCGGTCCTGCGCCGACGCGCGTGACGAGGGTGGCGTCGCCACCGAGGGCGGCGAAGACGACCGCGGCGTTGAGGGCGGGCCCGCCGGCGGCGAGTTCCTGCCACGTGGCGGTGGCCTTGTCGTCGGGACCGGGCAGCGCGTCGACGCGCTGGACGAGGTCGAGCGTGGCGAGCCCGACGAAAAGCCCGGCCCTGCGACGCGGTGACGTTGGCGGCTGTGCCGGCGTCGTTGCCGGCGTCTGTGCCGTTGTCGTCATGGCGGTCTCCTGCCTCCCGGCGCTCGACACTACTGCCCGAAGCGCGCGACCGGCCGCCCGCGAAAATGCGCGGCAGGGTGCGGCGTCACGCGGAGCCGCGGACAGGGAGGTAAATCTGCCGCGTCTGCCCGGGTGTTTCTCCCACTATCTTTCGCGGGGCCCGACCTTGTCCGTGTCGGACACTCGACGTTACTGCCCGTGGCGCGGGGTCGGCCGTCCGCAAAGTGCGCGAGCGGCAGGTGCGGGGTAGCACGTAGCCGCGGACAGGGAGGTAAATCTGCCGCGTCTGCCCGGGTGTTCTTCCCACTATCTTTCGCGCGGGCCGACTCGCGCCTGGTGGAAGGCCTGACAAGGGGTGCGCGGGTTCGGTGAGCCTGGGGGAGAGACTGACGCTGGTCCGATGGGGCCCGAGGATGTCTGCCGAAGGGTTGACGCGGCGGTGGGTGCCCGTCGAAGGGCTGACGCGGCGTGGGGTGTCTGCCGAAGGACTGGCGCGGCCGGCTGCGCCTGCGAAGGCGTGGCGAATGCGCCACCAGGGCCTGTCGAGGGCGTGAGAAGACCCGCGGGCTGCCGAATCCGGCGTGCCCGGTGGACGATGCCGGGCTACCCGCGGGCCGTGGTGACTGCGGTGGAATCGCAGCTCACCCGTCCGTAGCCGACCACTGCCCCCGTCGTCGATCGCCACGCGGCGCCGGCGGGGCGGGGGAGGTGTCGGGACGGCTGCGCTAGCGCGCAGTCACCTCACGCGTCCGAAAGTTCTTCACTACTCGGATCACCTCCTTTCCCGTGTCCGCACACGCTAAATCCGCGTCGTCGCAGCGCGCAACGGTATTTTCCGCGGCTCGTCCCGCCGCGAGTGCGTAGGGAGGGCCGCCGAGGGACACGCGGTGGCCCGGGCCGGCGGGGGACATGCGGTGGCCCGGCCCGGCGGGGGAGTGAGGCGGCCCGGCGGGAGACGTGAGGCGGCCCGGCGGGGACGTGAGGCGGCCCGGCGGGGATGGCGGCACTCGCCCCGAGGACCGGGTGCGGCGCCGCAGCGGACACAATGGCGGGCGTGGCTGGAGAACTCAGCGGCCGACGGCGCCGCCCGCACGGCATCGACCTCGCCGACCCCCGTCTGGAGGCGTTCTGGACGCGGCGGCTGCTGTGCTCGCTGACCACCCTGCGCCCCGACGGCACACCCCACGTCGTGCCGGTCGGCGCGACCCTCGACGTGCCCGCCGGCCTGGTGCGTGTCATCACCTCCGGTGACTCCCGCAAGGCCCGCCACGTCGAACGCGCCGGGGCCGATGGCTCCCGGATCGTGCTGTGCCAATTCGACGGCCGGCACTGGTGCAGCATCGAGGCGCGAGCCCAGGTGAGCACCGATCCGGAGGCGGTTGCCGACGCCGAGCAGCGCTACGCCCGCCGTTACCGCACCCCGCGGCCGAATCCTTCGCGAGTCGTCCTCATCGGCCGGATCACGAAGATCCTCGGCACGATTCCCGACCTCGAGGTCGATCCGGGACCCGCAGCAGGCGACGTCGAACCGGGTCCCGCACCGCGGGGCTGATAGCTCGAGTACCGCACCGCCCGCCGCTTCCCGGGCGCCTCGCCCGTTCCTGGTCGCCCCGCAGTTCTCGGCCGCTCACCGCTCGCCGCGGCCGGTTCCCGGTCGCCCCGCCGGTGCAAGGCCCTCCCGCAAGGCCGCACTCGGCGCGAGGCCGGCCTGTGAGATCTCGGGGACGGGGGCTATCGTCACGCGCATCGACGGGAATCCGTCGGCGTCGACGCGTCCGGATCCCCACCCGGGCCCACCGAGCGGAGGTTGCCGACGTGCACCACCTGACACGTGTCAGCCTTGCCAATCGCGCCGTCGTCGCGCTGGTCACGCTTCTGCTCATGGCGGTCGGGGTGTTCTCGGCGACCACGCTCAAACAGGAGCTGTTCCCGTCTCTGGAGCTGCCGTCGGCGGCGGTGGTCTCGGCCTACCCGGGCGCGGCGCCCGACGTCATCGAACGCGAGGTCACGCGCCCGATCGAGGAGGCGGTGCGCCCGGTCGCAGGGGTGACGACCGTGACGAGCACGACCACCCGCGGCTTGAGCCAGGTGCGCGTGCAATGGGACTACGGGCAGGATTCGGCCGCGGTCCAGCATGACGTCGAGCAGGCCGTCTCCGGGGTGCAGTCGCAGCTGCCGCAGGACGTCGAGCCGCGGGTGATCGGCGGGAGCCTCGACGCGATCCCGATCATCGCGCTGTCGGTGACCAGCGACGACGACGAGACGACGCTGGCGCGCAAGCTCCAAGACATCGCGGTGCCGCGGCTCTCGGAGATCGACGGGGTGCGCAGCGTCACGGTCTCCGGGGCGCGGGAGAGCCAGGTCGTCATCACCTTCCGACCGGCCGACGTCGAAGAGTTCGGTGTCACCCCCGCGATGCTGCCGCAGGCGTTGCAGGCGGCCGGGGTCACCGTGCCGGCCGGCAACGTGGAGGTGCGGGGTTCGCAGGTCGACGTGCAGGTCGGGCGGCCGCTGTCCAAGCTCGCCGACCTCAAGGCGCTGCGCCTGCAGGGCACCGACGGGCCGGTACGGCTCGAACAGGTCGCCGACGTGACGACTGAGCCGGTCGAGGCGACGACCCTCTCCCGCACGAACGGCCAACCCTCGCTGGGGATCTCGGTCGTCAAGGACACCGAGGGCAACACGGTCGCGGTGGCCGAGCAGGTGCGCGAGGCGCTGCCGGGCATCACCCGCCAGCTCGGCGGCGGTGCGGCGTTCAGCACGGTCTTCGACCAGGCTCCGTTCATCGAGAAGTCCATCGAGGACCTCGGCACCGAGGGCCTCCTCGGACTGGCCTTCGCGGTGTTCGTGATCTTCGTGTTCCTGCTGTCGTTCCGCCCCACGGTCATCGCAGCGATCTCGATTCCGACATCGCTGCTCATCGCGCTCATAGGGCTGTGGTCGGCCGATCAGACGCTGAACATCTTCACGCTCGGGGCGCTGACGGTGGCGATCGGTCGGGTGGTCGACGACTCGATCGTCGTCATCGAGAACATCAAGCGGCACGTCGGGCTCGGCGAACGCGGGGCGGGCGCGATCGTGCGGGCGGTGCGCGAGGTCGCCGGGGCGGTGACGGCCTCGACGATCACGACGGTGGTCGTCTTCCTGCCGCTCGGCCTGGTCTCCGGCGAGGTCGGTGAGCTGTTCCGCCCGTTCGCGTTCACGACGTCGGTCGCGCTGCTGGCCTCGCTGTTCGTGTCGCTGACGATCGTGCCCGTGCTGGCGTCGTGGTTCATGGTGCCGCGCTCGGGTTCGCGCCGCAGCTCGCGGTTCGCGAGGCGGGCCGAGGCCGAGCCCGATCACGAGGCGCAGACCTGGCTGCAGCGGCCGTACGTTCCGACGCTGCGTTGGGCGCTGGGGCACCGCGTGCTGACGCTGGTGTTGGCGCTCGCGCTGTTCGCCGGTTCGATGGTGCTCGTGCCGCGGTTGCGCACCGACTTCCTCGGCGATGCCGGGCAGGACACGCTGACGGTGGCCCAGGACATGTCCCCGGGCACCACGTTGGCCGTCACCGACGCGGCGGCCAAGAAGGTGGAGGCGGTGCTGTCGGCCGATCCGTCGGTGCAGTCGGTGCAGACCACCGTGGGGGGTGGCCAGGGGCGGGCGGCGTTCGGCGGCGCCGGCAACGCCGCGACCGCGTCCATGGTCGTGACGCTCTCGCCCGGGCAGTCCGCGAGCGAGGTTGGGCAGCGGTTGCGGGGGGAGGTGGTCAAGCTGACCGACGTCGGTGAGGTGCAGGTGCGGTCCGGAGGCGGGCCGGCCACCTCCGACGTGGAGATCCAGGTGCAGGGCAACGACCTGGAAGCGCTGCGCGAGGGCAGCGACCAGGTGGCGGCGATGATGCGCGGCGTGGCCGGCCTGGAGGAGGTGCGCAGCGATCTCGGGCAGACGACGAACCTGCTGCAGGTGACGATCGACCCGCAGAAGGCTGCGGCGGCGGGCATGACGCAGGCCGAGGTCGGCCAGGCGGTCGCGTCCGCGGTGCGGGGCACGCCGGCCGGCCAGCTGGTGTCGGACGAGAACCGGCAGGACATCCTCGTGCGCAGCCAGGAACCGGCACAGACGGTCGCGCAACTGTCGCGCATCGACCTGCCGATCAGCCAGAAACAGACGATGGACGCGCGGGCGGACGCCGCGGCCCAGGTCGCCGACGAGCAGCAGGCGATGCAGGAACGTCAGGCCGCGCAGGCCCGGCGGCAGGCCGCGCAGCAGATGCAGTCGCTGCGGGCCGGGCGGACGCAGGCGCAGCGGCAGGTCACCCAGCTGGAACGGCAGCTGCGGGCCAGCCGCACCCAGACCCAGCGGCAGGTGGCGCAGCTGGAGCAGCTGGTCGCGACCCTGCGCCAATGGACCCGCACGGCCGCCGCCGCCGTGTCCACGGCACCTCCCACCGCCGCCCGGCAACCGGCCCCCTCGGCGAGTCGGACGGTAAACCCCTCGGCGAGCCCGACGGCGGCCCCCTCGGCGGCTCGGGCCACCACTCCCGCGGTGGCTCGGGCCGCGACTCCCTCGGCGGGCCGGGCCGCGACTCCCGCGGACGCCCGGTCGGGCAGACCCGCGGCATCGCGGCCCACCCCGTCTCCGCGCAGGTCGGTGCCGTCGGTGCAGGCCGGGTTGTCGCGGGCGCAGCAGGCCCTGATCCGGCAGATCGAGGCGCAGGTGACTCAGCTGGAGGCGGGCCTGGTGCAGGCCCGTAGGCAGGTCGCCGCCATGGACCAGCAGATCGCGGCGGCGCAGGAGGCGCAGAAACGCGGCACCGAGCAGGCAGATGAGGCGGCGCGGCTGGCTCGGGCCGCGCAGGACGCGCAGTCCGCCCAGGCCACGCCGCTGCGGCTGAGTCAGGTGGCGACGGTGCGTGAGGTGGCGGCGCCAGCGACCATCACGCGCACCGACGGAGTGCGCACCGTCACGGTGAGCGCCACCCCGACGGGCGACGACCTGTCCGCCACGAACGCCGCCCTGCGTGACGGCATCGAGGCGGCCTCGCTGCCCTCGGGCGTGACCGCCACGCTCGGCGGCGTCAGCGCCGACCAGGAGGAGGCGTTCCGGCAGCTCGGGCTGGCGATGCTCATCGCGATCGCGATCGTGTTCCTCGTCATGGTGGCCACGTTCCGGTCGCTGATCCAGCCGCTCATCCTGCTGGTGTCGATCCCGTTCGCGGCGACCGGCGCCGTGGCCCTGCTGCTGCTGACCGACACGGCCCTCGGGCTGCCGGCGATGATCGGGCTGCTCATGCTCATCGGCATCGTCGTGACGAACGCGATCGTGCTCATCGACCTCATCAACCAGTACCGCGCGGCCGGTGACGGCATCGAAGACGCGATCATCGACGGCGCCAGGCTGCGCCTGCGGCCGATCGTCATGACCGCGATGGCCACGATCTGCGCGTTGATCCCCATGGCGCTCGGGCTCACCGGAGGCGGTGTGTTCATCTCGCGCCCGCTGGCCATCGTCGTCATCGGCGGACTGGTGACGTCGACCCTGCTGACGCTTCTGCTCGTGCCGGTTCTGTACGACCTCGTCGAGTCCGGCCGCCAGCGGATGCAGCAGCGCCGCGGCCGGGGCGGCGACGACGGGCAGAGCGACGACGGGCCGGGCGACGACGGGCGTGGCGGTCCGAGCGGCGGCGGTGACGGGGATCCGAGCAGCCCACCGCACGACCCGCCCGGCGCTCCACTCGAGGAGGGTCGGTCGCCGTGGGAGCCGCCCCGCGGGCCGTCTCCGACGACTGAATTGCCCGTGCGGTGAGGCAGTCGGACGGGCCTGACCTGACACGAGAAACGCCCAGCTAGGACGTCTGGGACATTGGGCCTGGACACTCACCCGTTGGCGCGGAATACTGCCCACTGCACCATGCCTCGCGGTGGTAGCTGCCGCCGCGAACCACACACCCTCGCATCGAGGCGACGGCCTGCTCGGGTCATCGGCTCGACCGAACCGGAGGACCCGATGACTGCGAACATCATCGTCACGGTCGAACGCACCTTCCCCTACACACGGCCCCGCGTGTTCCGCGCCTGGACGGAGCCGGACGAGATGGCGCAGTGGCGTGGCAGCCCCGGCTGGCACGTGGAGAAGGACACCGTGACGTCCGAGCTGAAGCTCGGCGGCAAGCATCACCACGTCAAGGTGCGCGACAACGACCCGTCGGTTCGGGTCACCACGGACGCGACCTTCACCGAGTACTTCGACCCGGACGTGTTCGTGGCGCGCCAGCGCATCACCGGTGACGCCGGCATCGACCCGGACAAGCCGCTGGAGCTGCGCGTCGAGTTCACGAAGATGGGCAAGGACGGCACGCTGGTGCGCATCATCCAGGGCCCGTACAGCCCCGACGTGGCGCAGTACCACGCGGAGGGCTGGGAGAAGGAGCTCGAGCGCCTGTCGGGCTTCCTGCAGTCCAACCCCTCCTGACGAAGCACCGGAGACCGCCTGCAGCAGGCGGGATCCGGTTGTGCACGACGTCGCCACGGCCCGGTTCACCCACCCGGTGAGCCGGGCCGTGCGGCGCGCACCCACACCGTCACGCATGGCGAGACACGCGCGGACGGCCGCCAGCCGGCTCATGGCAGGTGCGCGGTGACGCAAACGAGCCGCCTGGTGCGGTCGCGCGGGGCGTAGACCCCGGCGAGATGCCAGCCCGGCCGGCCGTGCAGCGTCGGCCGCAGGCAGCGAAAGGCGTCGTCGGCGTCGACCTCCCACGTCGTGGTGAGCCGGTGCCGCCAGACGCGGGTCGAGATCGCGCCGTGCGAGCGCCATCCGGTGGCGACGGCGCGGACTTCGTCGCGATCCAGGCCGCGGGTCTCGACGACGGACAGGGCACGGTCTCCGGGCGGCCCCAGCCCGATGATCTGGCGATGCCCCTGGCGGTCGGTGCTCGTGATGACCTCGTCCCCGCTGGCCAGCGTGGTCAGCGCCGACGTCCGCAGGAGCCGGTAATGCCCCGCGCGCAGGCGTTGCGCGGGGAGCATCTCGTCCGGAGGCATACCGGTGCCCGGCAGCAGCACCAGCCGCACCTGGTAGGTGGTGTCGGCCGTGCGGGGGTCGGCGAGGTCCGGCGCAGCGGTGCCGTCGCCGTTCGTCCTGCCCCGCGGGGCGATGCGCTCGGATGTCGCTGAGGAGGCGGTCGAGGGAGCGATCGATGGGTTCATGGTCGTCATGGGGGAATCTCCTGGGCGTCGTCGATGCCGAGAGCGGCTGCGCTACGCAGCGCTCTCTGTCGCGGTCTTCGCTCGGGACGCGCGGGCACGCGTGCCGCGAGGCGGGGTCTGGTTCTCCGGCGACTCGGGCGCGGCGTCGGGTTTCTCAGCACGCCGGGAGCCGTCGACGTCGGTCGACCCGGGATCGTCGCCGGTCACGGACTTCTCGACCTCCGCCCCCTCGGCCCCAACGAGTTCCGCGTCGCCCGGTTCACCGACGGACGGCTCCGCCTCCAGAGCAGTGGGGTCGGTCGCGGAGGCCCGCTCAAGACGGCCGCGCTCGACGAGCGCCTCGTGCGATTCGATGATGAGTCCGCGGACGGCAGCGGTCTGCAGGCTGGGGGCGCAGAGCAGCTCGCCGAGACCGGCCCAGCGCCGCTGGAGATGCTCCGGTTGCCCCTGCCGGAACTCGTAGGACACGGTGTGCTGGCGCACGCAGGCCGAGCGCAACAACGACACGCCGCGTTGGTTCGCGCCGCCCACGACGTTCAGGCGGCGGGCGACATCACGACGCGTCAGGCCGGGATCCTGGCCGCGGCCGTTGCTCTCGACGGCGAGGACGACGAGGCCCGAGGCGATGGTCTGGTCGCGGGACTTGCGCCGGAACAGGCTGGGGTCGAGGCGGGCCGCCCGCCGCAGGAGCCGGTGAGCGATCGTCAGCAGCTCGGGTTCGTCGACGCCGTCTGCGGTGAGGCCGGTGACGATCATCGCGTCGATGAGTCGCACCCGCTCGTGGATGTCGGCGGGCACCTCGCTCAGATCCAGCGTCTCGGCGGGCACGGGCTCCCGGTCGAGAGAGGCGAGGGCCTCGACGCCGCCGACGAGTTCGGCGAGGTTGTCCAGACAGCGCCGGCGCCGCAGCTCGGCCTCGGTCGGGGCCCCCGCGAGGTAGGCGGCGCGGGCCTTTTCGAGGGCGTCGCCGGTGAGCAGGCGCCACTGCGGGTCGATGTTGCGCCGCTCGTGACCGTGTTCGATGACGCGCCGCAGCACACGCACGAGGGCCTGACGTTCCTCCAGGGAGCGCAGCCCGTGGCGGGGATCGTCTCCGGACAGCACCGCACGCACGAGATGTGGCCCCCACACGAAAGCGTCCCGGCAGCCGTGGGTGTGCGCGAGATGCAGCAGGGTCTCCAGGTGCGACCCGTCGCCGGGCCCGATCAGGTTCGCCTCGGCCAGCTCGCTGCAGCATTCCATGAGCGGGTTCTCGCGGGGACGCCAACCGTAGGGCGACTCGTACCCGTCGGGCGGGTAGCGCGTCGCGGAGGGGTACTGCGGGTCGTAGAGGTAGCTCATGGCCCGACGCTAGGAGCGGATGACCAGTCTCCGCTCGGCTCGAACGGCATCTGTGGATAACCACATGACCGCGCGCAGGGCTGTGGACAGATCTACGGTCTCCCGCGGAGCCGGAGACTCCAGTGACTAGGGGACGACCGGCAGCGCCCGGCGGTCGATGCGGTCGTTGACGAACGGGGCGGGGCGGTAGTCGATGAACGCCGCCTCACCGAGGCCGGTCTTCTCCGCGGCCCGCTGCAGGGTCAAGGGCTGCGCCACCTTGGCCCACCGGCCCGTCGTGATCCGGGCGCGCAGCGCGTCGACGGCGGCGACATTCTCCGCCACCGTGAACGTGCAGTGTCCGGTGCGCTGCACGTACGCCTCGCGCAGTAATCTGGCCTTGCCGGCGGCGCGCACCTTGCCAGCGTAATTGTTCACGTACTCGACGGGCGCGGCGGGGTCGTCGGTGGTGTGCATGGTCAGCACCGGCACCCGCAGCGCCCCGACGGGATGTGACGTGCGGGCCAGCCAGGCGATCGCGTGCGGGTCGGCGGTCACGTCGGCGTCAGCGGTGATGCGATCGAGGTCGGCCGCCAGATCCAGCCCGGCAGAACGGTAGAGCGCGGCGACATCGTCCCGGCGGGCGCTGCGCTCGAGCAGCTTGGCGTAGTCGACCCCGGCGTTCCAGCCGCTGTCGCCGCCGGCGACGTTCTGCACGTCGACGCGGCGGGTCATCACCATCGGCAGCGTCGCGACGAGGTAGCCGTACTCGGCCTTCTCGATCGTCGCCGGGTCCGTCGACGGCCGGGCGGACACGTCGGTCGACCACGTCGGCACATTCATCAGCGCCGCTGCGAGTGCGATGCGGGCCCGCCCCTGCGCGCTGCCCTGGGCGGTCTTGACGGCGGCGACGAGCCGGTCGGCCTGCGCTGCCGCCTCCTGGGTCGAGCTGAATTTCGTCAGCTTGACGTTCTGCCCGGGGAGCAGGAGCGACGCGACCGCCTGGGCGCCGTCGAGTTGGTAGTTGTTCAGGTTCAGCCCACCGCCGAGCAGTCAGCACGTGGAGAGGGCGCCGTCGATCTTGGCGTCGGGGCGCTCCGCGAGCAGGCTGCTGATGAGGCCGCCCATGGATCGGCCGAGGGCGATGGTGCGCCGCGGCGCGCCGACCTTGTCGGTGAAGACGGCGAGGGTGCCGAGTTGGTCGTCGACGGCGGTCTCCAGGGCCCACCCGAGGCGGGAGTAGGAGGCCTGCGCGACGGCGTACCCGCGGGCCTGGAGCGCGTCGGCCGTGGGGGTGAAGTTCACGTCCCGCAGCGGGTTGTCCGGGCCGGTCCGGTAGCCGTGGCTGAACAGCACCAAGTCGCCGTTCCAGTCGGCGGGCACGTCGATGGCCCAGGTCGATCCGCTGGCGAGTCTGCCGTCGAAGTGGCGCGGCTCGGCCTGCGTGGCAGAGCCGGCGTCGGGCCCGGATGCGAGCCCGGGCGCAGCGCTCGTGGCGAGGAGGGCAGTGGCGGCGAGGGCGGCCAGGGCGACACGGGGCAGAGACTTCATGGGGGGCTCCTCGACGCTGAGGCAGACGGGTCGGCCGGACCCGCCGGCCCCGCTCGGGCGTCAGCCTTCTCTGTGCCGCACAGGTCTGTCAACCGAATCGTGGTTCTTGCGAGAAGCGCTACGGACAAACCCAACTCGGCGTCGAGGCGAGGCCACCGACATGCGCCGATGGCCCCGCTCGTCGCGAGCGGGGCCATCGGCGCAGGGGCGGTGGGTCTTACTTGCGCCGCGGCCAGGTGGGGATGACGACCCGACCAGCGGTGGCGTTCATCGTGGCGGCGAAGGAGCAGTACCAGGCGCCGAACGCGGCGCCGAGGCCGAGCCAGCCACCGGCCCGGACGGCGGCGGTGATGCCCATGAAGTCGCCGACGGCGAGGCAGATGAACGCGCCGAGCAGGAAGATGAAGGTGACGAACAGGGCGGTGTTCGTCTTGCTCACGCAGGCGGTCATGTACGCGGTGAAGATCGTCCAGCCGAGCAGGAAGAGGCCGACCGCTTGCCCGTGCCCCTCGTGGGAGACGGTCGCCGGGAACTCGGTCTGGGTCGACAGGTACCAGAAGGCCATCCAGAACCCGCCGTAGGAGCAGAACGCGACGCCGCCGAGCGTGTTGTCCTTGAAGAACTCGAGCACGCCGGCGAACACCTGCACGATGCCGCCGTAGAAGAGCGCGAGACCCAAGACGACCGGCTTGAGTTCGGCGTCGAGGAGGCCGGCGTTGAACGTCGACAGCACGAACGTCGTCAGGGCGAACGCGGCGGTGCCCAGCGGACCCGGGTCGCCCATGACGAACTTGGTGTTCAGCGGCGCCGAGGTGTTGAGAGTGACCTGGGTGGGTCGATCATCGAGCGATGCGGACATGAGAGAAGCCTTCCGTCGAGCAGGCGCTACGACGGGTTCGCAGCGCTGCGAAGTGATCTCACTGCGCTCAGAGTTGCAGCGCGGAAACCTCCGGCGCTGTGGGCCATTGGTCCCGCCGCGGCGAACGGTCGGGGGGCCTGCGTGGACGGCGCCTCCCAGCAGCGTGAACGCGCCGAGCGGACCGTTCGGCGCTCCGTCACGTCGCCGAACGGCAAACACTCCGTTGGAGACATTTGCGTGCGATTCGCGCGTCAGGGGTCGATCGAGCGGAGCCGGTCGCCGAGCCGCACGAACGCCAGACCCCGATCTAGGAGACGGGGTAGCGCCCGCGAGAAGCCCTCGGCCGTGGCGCACCACCCGAGATCCCCGGACGCGGGCGTCGGCCGCGCAGTAGCGTCGGCCTGCAGGAGGGCGAGCAGATGAGCGACATGCGGGCGTGGGTGGTGTCGGAGCCGGGGCCGATCGACGGGCGGCCGCTGCGCCTGGAACGCCGGCCGATTCCCGAGCCGGGCCCGGGTGAGGTGTTGGTGCGGGTCGAGGCGTGCGGCGTGTGCCGCACCGACCTGCACGTCGCCGAAGGCGACCTGCCGGTGCATCGCGAGCGGGTCGTCCCCGGCCACGAAGTCATCGGGCGAGTCGCCGGGCGCGGCGCCGGCGCAACGCGATTCGCCGACGATGACAGGGTCGGCATCGCGTGGCTGCGGCACACCTGCGGCACCTGCCGGTGGTGCCGCGCGGGCCGGGAGAACCTCTGCCCGCAGTCGCGCTACACCGGTTGGGACGCCGACGGCGGATACGCCGAATATGCAACGGTGCCGGAGTCGTTCGCGTACCGACTCCCCGATGACCTGGACGTCGCGAGCGCCGCGCCGCTGCTGTGCGCCGGCATCATCGGCTACCGATCGCTGCGGCGCGCGGCCCTACCTCCCGGAGGCCGACTGGGACTGTACGGATTCGGCGGAAGCGCGCACATCACGGCGCAGGTCGCGATCGCGCAGGGCGCCGAGGTGCACGCGATCACCCGCGGCGAGGGCGCCCGGGAGCTCGCGTTGGCCCTCGGGGCGGCCTCGGCGGTGCGCTCCCACGAGGCGCCGCCCGTGCCGCTGGACTCGGCGATCATCTTCGCGCCGGCCGGCGACCTCGTGCCGCTGGCGCTCGAGGCACTTGCCCCGGGAGGAACCTTGGCGCTCGCGGGAATTCACATGAGCGACGTCCCGACTCTGAACTACCAACAGCACCTGTTCCGGGAGCGCACCGTGACCAGCGTGACGAGCAACACCCGCCGCGACGGCGAGGAATTGCTTACTCTCGCCGCGCGGCTCGGCATCCAACCGCACACGAGCACGGTGCCCCTGGACCGGGCGGACGAGGCGCTCGCCGACCTCGCCCACGGGCGGGTGACCGGGGCGGCGGTGCTGATCCCGGACTGACCGGCGCCGAGCGCCTCAGGAACGGTTCATGAGGGCGATGAGGCTCAGCCTTCCGGGTCCTCGTCGGCATTTGCGCGCTCGGAGGCGGCGAGGGCGCGGCGGTACCTGTCGCGCTCGTCGATGATCGCCCGGCGCTGCGAGGCGACGAGGAATCGCGGGTCCGCCAACACGGGGCGGGTGTCGGTCCGGGAGGCTTTGACACCGATGGCGCGCTGCATGGTCTCGGCGCGTTGACGCACGTCCTTCACGCTGAAGCGCCGCAGGATCTCGGCGGCAGGGGGTGTGTGCGGCTCGCCGATGAGCCGGTTCGCGCGGCCGGCGAGCCAGGCGATCGCCGCGGCGGTGGTGCGCTCGTTCGAGCCGCGCCGGAAGATCGCCGGATCGCCCGCCGCGACCGCGCTCAGCAGCCGGCGGCAGGCCGTACGGCCCTCGATGCCGAAGTCGTCGAGCACGGCCGCGTCGACGAGACCGGCGATGCGCTGGACGTCGTCGCGGATGTCGGCTGACACGGCGTCGAGGTCGAGGGGCTCCTCCGGCAGCGCGGTCGTGTCGAGTGCGTCGAGGACGTCTTCGCCGCCGACGCTGGTGGCGAGTGATCTCAGCACGTAGGCCTCGAACAGGCCGTCGCCGGTGCCGAAGGACTCGATGATCCGCTGATTCTCGTGCAGCTTCACGGTCGTCTCCGCGAGCTTGCCGTACACCGGCTCCAGTTCGGCGATGGTGCCCAGCAGCCTGGTGCGTTCCGCCGGGCCGGTATCGAGGCGCTCCCCGCAGTAGGTGATCACCTGACGCAGCACGTGCGGCACGCGCTCGCGGTAGGCGAGGTCGCGGTCCGGCTGCTCGTGCATCCAGTCGACGAGCAGGTTCTCGATGCGCTTGGCATTCCAGCGCAGAGGGTCGTGATCCCCGGTGTCGGTCGCGAAGCGGAAGATGTCGGCGGCGATCTGAGCATCGCGGCCGTCGGGCTCGCGGGACAGGTCCTCGGCCTGGGGCGACGAGAGAAAAGCCTCCACCAGGTCGCGCGGATCGGCAGTGGCATCCAGGCTTTCGGTGTCGGACAGGGATTCCGCCTCGAGGTTGGCGGGCAGCCGCGCCGTGAGCCACGCGAGCAGATGACGCACAGCCGGCCACAGCGGGTTGTCGGCAAGGGTCGGAGCCGGCTCCGACAGGGCCAGGTGGCGCAGCCCGGCTGACATGAAACGCCGCGCCCGGGAGAGTGGCACCGGTGTGACCACCGTGGCGGCCGTCCGCGGATTGTTGCGAATGGTTGAGACAAATTCGTCGAGCCCCATCGTCGCCAGATAGGCGTCGACCATGCCGGAGTCGCCGCTCAACGTCAGGGCCGCACAGCGGCGTACCCCATCGGGCCAGTCGACCTCGATCACGTAGTCGGTCCCGTCCCCGTCGGACAGATTCAGCGTCACGGCCCTGCGGACACGCGTCGATTCCAGATCGCCGATCAGAGCCGGCATCGGTTGCCGCCGACCCCGCACGACCGCGTCGATCCGCTCCCGCAACGATTCGTCGCTGGTGAAGGCGGCGATGACGTGCAGGGCCGCGGTCGTCTCGGCGATGTCCACCTCGACGAACGAGTCGGTCAGCGCGGCCAGGGCGGCGTCGACGTCCTCACCCACGGTCGCCTCCGGGGTTCCCGGCTGCGAGGCGAGCGCGGTCTCGATCATCAGGCAGACCTGCAGGAGCACGTCGATGCCGTCGCGCCGCAGCGCCAGGCGGAGCTCCGGGATGAATGGCACGTCGGAGGTGTCGGGGTGCGTGCGCGGCGTCGACGGCGCATGGTGGCGTGGGTGCCGCAGCCGCGCGTCACCGCGGCGGACGTGCTTCGGTCTGCGTCGCTTGGCCATGGGCCCAACCTACGGGCCGACCGTGTCGGGGCCGTCACACGTCGGCGAGGACCGCCTGCGCCAGGTCGAAGGTGGCCTGGTCGAAAAGCACCAATGTTGCCTCGGTGACCTGGGTCGGGGTGGCGCGCAGTGTCGTCACGGCCTGGCGCACGGCGTCGTCCTTGGGCCAGCGGTAGACACCGGCGGAGATGAGCGGGAACGCCAAGGTGCGCGCGCCGAGCTCGTCGGCGACCCGCAGGCTGTTGCGGTAGCACGAGCGCAGCAGCTCGGACTTGTCCTTGGTCTTGGCCCACGTCGGCCCCACCGTGTGGATGACGTGCCGAGCCGGCAGGTCGCCGCCGGTGGTCGCGACCGCCTCGCCGGTGGGCAGGCCGTCGGGCCACTCGGTCTCCCGCAGCCGTTGGCATTCGCGCAGGATGGCCTTGCCGCCGGCGCGGTGGATCGCGCCGTCGACACCGCCTCCGCCGAGCAGCGAGTGGTTGGCGGCGTTGACGATCGCGTCGACGTCGAACGTGGTGATGTCGCCTTGGGCGAGAGCGATGTCCATGAGTCTCCCTAGGGTGCCCGATCCGTTGAGCCCATCGTGCCGCGACCGCGGGAGCCCGTCCTGTTGACCGCGAACTGAGGGATGATCGTCGAGCCAGCCGGGTACTGCGCGGCTGTGACCTCACCTCGTGACATCGCCCGTCGAATGTTGCAAGAACAAGGCACAACCTTCGCTGAGGATGCCGGGATCACGTTGCGGGACAAACCGTCTCCGTTGTGGCAGTTGCTCGTGTTGTGCCTGCTGTTGTCGACCCGGATTAGTTCTCAGATCGCGGTGGCGACAGCCCGAGAGTTGTTCGCGGCCGGCTGGCGCACCCCGGAGCGCCTGCGCGACAGCACCTGGCAGGAGAGGGTCGACGCGCTGGGCCGCGGCGGCTACCGACGTTACGACGAGAGCACCGCCACGAGGCTTGACGAGGCGGCAGCTCTGCTCCTCGACCGGTGGCACGGCGACCTACGACGGCTCCGCGACGAGGGCCGGACTGACCCGGCGCGTATCAGTCAGTTGCTACAAGAGTTCACGGGCATCGGCCCGGCCGGTGCCGCGATCTTCCTGCGCGAGGCGCAAGCCGTGTTGCCCCAGCTTCGGCCGTACGCCGACAGTCTTGTGCTCAAGGGCGCCGCGAAGGCGGGCTTGCCGCAAGACGGCGACGCCCTCGCCGGCCTTGTTGACGAGGCGGAGTTCGCCGCCCTGGCCGCCGCTCTCGTGCGCGTCGCGCGCGACCGTTCGTGACGCAGCAGCCAGGGTCAGGCTCGTGACCTACGACTCCTGCGAGTAGTCGTAGAACCCCTTGCCGCTCTTCTTGCCGAGGTCACCGCGGGCAATGTACTCATCGAGTAGCTCAATGGTGTTGGTCGGCAGGCCGGGCCGCTCGTCCATGTAGTGCAGTTCGATGTCGCGCACGACGTCGAGGCCGACCTTGTCCATGAGTTGGAAGGGGCCCCAGCTCATGCCGAAGTTGATCATCCACATCTGGTCGATGTCCTGCGGGGTGCTCACGCCGTCGGCGACGACCGACAGACACTCGCGCTTGATGGCCGCCCAGATGCGGTTGAAGATGAACCCGGTCGACTTCTTCGCGGCGACGAAGCCGTAGACGCCGTGCTTGGCCAGCTCCTCCTTGAGGAACGGCAGCACCTGCTCGTCGGTCTGGCCGCAGCTCATGAGGTCGGCGGCGGGCAGCTCCGGCGGCTGGTAGAAGTGCACGTTGCAGACCCGCTCGGGGTGCTCGACCTCGCCGATGATCTCCTCGCTGGCGTACGAGGAGGAGTTCGTCGCGAGGATCGCGTCGGCGTCGGCGATCTTGTCGAGCTCACCGAACAGCGAGACCTTGAGGTCCTTCTTCTCCGGCACGGCCTCGACCACCAGCCAGGAGCCGGGCACGGCGTCGGCCATGTCGTCGAACAGCTCGATGGTGCCGGCCTTGCCGCCGTCGATGGACTTGATGACCGTCGGCGTCATCTCGTCGACGTACGCCTTGGCGGCCTCGCGGACCTCGGGAATCTTGTCGACGACCCGCACCGTGCCGCCACGGTTCGACAGCATGAGGGCGATCTTGCGGCCCAGCGTGCCGCCTCCGATGACCGTCACGGGGCGGGATTCGATGTTCGTCGGCATGGTGAACGCCATGGTGTGACCTCCGGGTCGGTAGGCGCGTGATCAGCGCAAACGGATACGAGCGGCCCTGCGTCGGGTCGGCTAGGGCCCATTCTGGTCCGCGCCGTGCGCGCCCGCGTGGGTTTCGTCAGGGTTGGCGGGTGCGACGGCGGGCAATCAGGTCGGCACGTCGACGAGCGCCACACCGGCGCCGCTGAGTTCACCCAGCGCGTGGCGGCGGCCGGTCGCGAGCATGAGCAGCGCGAGCGCCGGCCCGCGCACCTGCGGACCCTGCCCGAGGCGCAGGTCGGCGTCGTCGGCCACCAGCGTCACCCGCCCGACGAGCGACCTCGCGCCGCCCATGCTCTCGGGTGTCTTGGCCTGGTAGGCGAGGGCGGCGGCCACTGCCTCCGGCGGGTACGCGCGCTCGATGCCGAGAGCGCGCCGGATGTCCTCGCCGTGCGCGATCTCCTCGACGATCCGGCTCTCCACGGCCGCAAGGAAAGTCGGGGGACCGGTGCGGCGATCGGTCACCGCCCGGAGTCGGTCGAGGGTCTCCGCGGGAGTAGCACCTTTCGCCGCCGCGACACCGTTGGCGTTCTGTCCGTCGAAGTCGAAACGCGCTGCGATCATCGCCCGCAGCAGCCGCGCGGGCGTCGTCAGCGCGTTGTCCACGAGGTGAGCCGCCACGTCGTGCACGCTCCACCCGGAGGCCAGCGAGGGCACCTCCCACTGCTGGTCCGTCAGGGGCGCGAGGTCGTCGATCAGTGCGCACCGTTCGGCGTGCACGGCGCTCCACACATCGGGCACAACAACCCTCCTGGCGTCGTTCGTCGCGGCGCCGCGATGATTTCGACGCCTACCGTGAGTCTCAATCCGTACAGGGGCGGCGCACCGCCGCCACGAGACCTCAGGGAGTCTGTCATGACCACTTCGACGCAGAACGCCGACGTCACCAGCCCGTCGCGCCCGGCCGGAAGCCCGGCGTGGATCGACCTGTCCACCAGCGACATCGAAGGCGCCAAGGAGTTCTACGGCGCGCTCTTCGGCTGGACCTTCGAAGACCGCGGCGAGGAATTCGCCCACTACCACTACCTCCTGCGCGACGGCGCGCCCGTCGGCGGGCTCATGTCGACGCAGGGCATGGCCTGCCCCAACGGTGGCGAGCTGCCCACCGAATGGGGCGTGTACCTCACGGTGCCCGACGCGGAGGCGGCCGTCGCCGCTGTGGAGCAGACGGGCGGACAGGTGATCGTGCCCGCCTCACCGATGGGCCAGGCGGGCACGATGGCCGTCGCGGTCGACCCGGCCGGCGCCGTGATCGGCCTGTGGCAGCCCGGCGACTTCGCGGGCTTCGAGCACTCGACCGAGCCCGGCTCACCCGTGTGGTTCGAGTCGATGAGCCAGTCCGTCGACGAGGCGGTTCCGTTCTACGAGAAGGTCTTCGGCTGGACGATCAACGAGATGCCGGGTGACTGGCGCTACGTGACGAACGGCTCCGAGGAGACCGCGACCGCCGGGCTATGCGACGCCCGCGGCGTCGTCGCCGACGGCACCCCCTCGTACTGGCGCGTCTACCTGACGACCTCCGATGTCGACGGTGACCTGGTGCGGATCGGCGAGCTGGGCGGCAGCGTGCTCGACGGACCCGTCGACTCGCCCTACGGCCGTGTCGCCACCGTCTCCGACCCGCAGGGCGCGAGTCTCCAGCTGCTGCAGCCGCCGAGCGCCTGAGACGAGGCTTCGCGCCCGGCGTCACCCGATCCTGGGGGCGCCGGGTCGCGAGGCGGCCGGCAACTCAGTCGTCCTCGTCGTCTTCAACGTCCTGCTCGTCGTTCTGGTTGTCGTCGTTCTGGTCGTTGTTGTTCTGGTCGTCGTTGTTCTGGTCACCGTCCTGTTGCTCGACACCCGGGTTGTTGTCGGATTCCTCGTCCGGCTGGCCGGGACAGGCGGCGAGCAGCGGTGAGACGGCGAGGAGAAGACAGGCGAACACGCGCTTCACAGTGGACTCCCAACGGTCGCGGATATCGCACGAG